>CAYVLA010000026.1:0-1480 GCA_964452145.1 Hadarchaeota archaeon (SeqCode) | reverse complement strand
CACTTCAGGAATTGGGGAGATGCCTTTATATCTGCCACCGCCGCCGACCAGCAACCCCCCAAGGTGAACGAGATCGCAAGCTCGAGGATGGTCGAGATCGATGCGCATGTCACAGGATCCAGCCGTAGTCCTGATCATGGTTATGCTCAATGGTCTCTTGGTATCTGCCGCCGCGCTCACCAGCCGTGATCTCCCGTCCCAAGGCGAGACCCTGTTGATAGAGGGAAATGACAGCCTCGATATCGCGGAGGCAATGTCTGCCACCCTGAATGGGACAATCCTTGTCAGCGGGTCGGCCACCACGCGACCGGTATTGACTCTCAATGTCGAAGGGCAGCTGGACATCGGCATCAACGCTACCCTTGCGTGCAGGAATGCTTCTATTCTGATCAACAACACGGGCCTGTTCAGTGGGTTGTCTCTGATCTTGCGTTCCATGAAAGGAGGGGAGATCCAGGTCGCCAATACTGGAGACCTTCGTCTGGACGAGCTGCATCTCGTCGCTCACGAAGATGGGCAAGCGAACATCCGGGTCGACGGGGGATCGCTGGTGGTCAACCGACTGGAGTTAAACGCTTCCGGGTCCCTCCGAGAGGCGATGGCTCATTCTCTGGTTCACCACGAGCGCGGCAACCTCACCGTCAACTCCATCCGAATTGCCGGTTTCGGTGGCCATGCTGGCATTGAGAACCGAGATTGGGCCTGCGTGAACAACCTATTGGCGATGTCCAAGGGCCCAGGCTCCGCCAGCGTTCTCAACGGGGGCAACCTGACGGTGGTTTCACTTGCAGGATCGACCATCAACGGATCCTTGGAGTTATGGAACATGGGCAACATGACCCTTCACAATGTGTACCTCAACTCTCGCGATGGCGGGGATAGGTCATCGCCTCCCAGAGTGTCCAATCTCACCATGGCCAATGCCGGTTTCTTGAAGCTGGGAAACCTGAACGCGGAGGCAAGGCAGTCCGGGAGTTTGGGAATCATGCTGGGAAATGCCAGTCACCTAGGGAACGTCAACCTCCAAGCTGGCTCGGGTGGGACCCTCGCGTTCGGCATGCCCGGGGGGAGTTTGTGCCAGGTAGACAACCTCAACGTTAATGCCGCCGGCGATGCTGATGATTCTGTGACATCCTTGACGATCCGCTGTGCACGCACAAGCCGGGGATTCACCGTGAACAATCTCGCCGTCGGGTGTGTCAAGGCGCAGGTCACTTTCGACCTCGAGGGCAGTGCCTTGTTCAACAATCTGAATCTTGTCAACACCGGCTGGGCCAACTTCACGCTTCTGAACACCGGGGAAATGAACCTGATGAACGCCAATCTGGCCACCTACGGCGCAATCACAGTCGTGCACAACCGTGGCCGGATGGCATTCTCGAACTGGTACGTTAAGGATCAGTACGAAGGAACTCGCATTCTGAATGCTGGCGTGCTGGAAGGCAAGGGAGCCATCGTGGTGGCGAACGGTGCGATGGGC
>CAYVLA010000025.1:0-34962 GCA_964452145.1 Hadarchaeota archaeon (SeqCode) | reverse complement strand
CGGGTTTTCATTGCGACCCGATATGGACCAACACCCAATCGATGTACAACGACATCTCCCTCCACAACGTTGCCCAGTATCTCAACTTCTGCAGAGCCGACCCCGATTTCAAGGTGATCCTGCATGAGATCGACTATCTGAAGCCCTATCTCGACTTCTACCCGAAAGACAGGGACTACCTGGTGGCCCTGGCACGGGAGGGCAGGGTCATTCCCGGCGGATCCTACAACGAGCCCAATGAGAAGAACATCTCCGGCGAACAGCTCATTCGCAACATACTGTACGGAAAGCTCTTCTCCAGCGCCTACTTCGGTATCACTCCGCGCATCTACCACGCATGGGATGTGTTCGGCCATATCGTTCAGCTCTCCCAGATCTTGGCGAAGACCGGGAATTCAGGCGTCGTCTGGTCCAAGACTGTGAAGGGCTTCCCGCCTGTGTTCAGGCACATGTCACTGGACGGCACCAGCGTCGTGCACAGGCGCGAGGACTACGGATTCACCACCGGCGGGCTTAACGAGATGAGGGCGAGGGCCTATAGCGGTTTGGCCGAGATGCTGTCGCTGGGCTACAGCGCCGATCTGAGGATGGACTGCAACGACTTCAAGTCCCCGACGGCCTGGATGGTTGGCATGTCGGCCGAATTGAAGGCCCTCCTACCCAGGGTGGAAGTCGGGGATCCAGCTGGCTTTTTCGACCGAATCCTCCGAGACGAATCCCTTGGGGCTTGGATACCTCTGACCTCGAGGGATCCGAGTCAGTACCATATTGGAACGTCCCAGTCACGCATCGAGCTGAAGATCGCAAACAGGCTGGGAGAGGTCGGGCTGTACAACGCCGAGCTGCTATCCACCTGGTCCTCTCTCATGGGCGGATCCTACCCGGATCTCGCCTTGGACAAGGCGTGGAGGCAGTTGCTCTTCAACTCCCACCACGACGCCATCACGGGCACTTCGTGCGACAAGTCATACCTGGACATGCTACAAGGCTACAGGGAGGCCTTGGGCCTGGTCACACACGCCACGGAAAGGGCCTTGGAACACCTCGCCTCCAAAGTCGATCTATCGGGCTTCGAGGGGATGCCGCTTCTGGTGTTTAACACCCTCAACTGGGCACGAATAGATTTGGCCAAGGCGAAGATCACGTTCCGAAAGCCCGCAGCATCGTTTGAGCTGGTCGACCCGAGCGGGAAGAAACTGCCTTTCTGCATGCTGGACGTTGAAGAGGACGACAAAGGCGTCTTGTCGGCCACCATTGAGTTCGTCGCCCGCGATGTCCCGCCCGTCGGCTATGTGACATATCAGGTCAGACCCTCCGACGAGGGTTCGCTGCCAAGGTGGAGGGCAAGGCAGGATGCCGCCGGCATCGAGAACGAGTTCTACAGGGTCACCGTCGATCCCGCCCGGGGAGGAGGCGCTTCCAGCATCTTGGACAAGGAGCACGGAAAGGAGGTGATCTCGACCGGAAGCTCACACCTGGGCAACGAGATCGCTGTATTGAAGGAGAAGGGCGAGCGAAACGAGCCATCATGGGAGCTGTACACCACTGGAGAGATGATGTTCAGCCGGGACTTCCCTGCGAAGATCAGCGTCGAGGAATGTGGCCCGACCTCCAGGATCGTCGTCGCTGGAAAGCTCGGCGAGTACTGTGAGGTCATTCGCGAGACGAGGCTGAGACAGGGACTCAAGAGGATCGATTTCAGGACCGAGATAAGGGATTACCGCGGCCGGGACGACCTGTTCGTGGTCCTCTTCCCGACGGGATTGGTCGGTGCCGTGCCGACCTACGAGGAGAGGTTCGGCGCCGTGGTCAAGCACCGCGGAAGGAGGGCATTCGAGTACCGAACCTGGAGGGGCGATGCCTTCTCGGACTGCGTAATCCACTCGTCCCAGAACTTCTTCGATATGGGCTCGACCACCAAGATACGTTTCGTGGACCATCAAGCCCGGATGGTGTCTTCATGTCCTTTGGGCTCCGTTCTACTGGTGATGCCCCATGCCAAGGAAGCCCAGATCGCCTCCGGCCGTCTGCAGAGGGCGCTTGCCAACAGAGGTGTCCTCACCACTCCTTGGTTCGATGACGACGACGCACCGAGGAGGAGCGGGTTGGCAGATGGAGACTCCACCGAAGCCTCCACGAAGAACGAGGACCTGGATTGCACGAACTTCAGGATATCGATCGGTGCCGGCGGGAACAACTCCTACTCGCTCGCCCTGCTCAAGGAGCTGGACAAAGGCTCGCTGAAGATGTTCACGGACAGGGTACGAAGGCTGGGTTTCGATTTCGTGGCGATGCTCGACCGCAACGTGCCCGAGGGATGGAATCCGGTACCCGTCCTGATTGTGGAGGCCGAGGATTCCCAGTTACTGGAGAGCGCGGTTGACTTCCTCGTCGACGGTCTGCGTTCCGGAGACATGATCGTGCCGGGTCACGCAAACCATCTCGGACCAACGGGCGTGGAGGATTATGGGGTGAGCGTTCTGAATAGGGGAAGCATGGCCAACACGGTCGAGCCGGATGGAACCATGTCGATTTTTCTGAAGCACACCTCCAACTGGTCGCGGGTTCACCTTGAAGAGGAGTTCATTCCCGAGAGGAAGGACCACGTCTTCCACTACGCCCTGTATCCTCACGGCGGAAGCTGGAGGGAGGCAGGATCGTATCGGCGTGGCTGGGAGTACAATCTGCCTTTGTTGTGTCATCAGGGAGCCCCGCACAATGGAGTCCTGCCGCCGGTGCATTCCCTGCTGCAGGTCTCGCCCGAGAACGTTGTGATCGCGGCGCTCAAGCCTATCGGGAATCCCGTCGCCGCGTTCCAGAGCTCCTGCTCGGATGCATCCAGGGGACTGATCATAAGGGTCTACGAGGCGGAGGGCAGAGCCGTGGAGGCGACCTTCAGACTGTCCCTCCCGCTGGAGGCAGCCTGGAGGACCGATCTTCTTGAGAACCGAGTGTCTCCAGTTGAGGTCTGTGGCGATTCCTTCAAGGCGACGATCGGGCCTTTCTCCGTTGAGACGTTTGAGGTCAAACCCAAGACGGCTGCAGACATATCTCCGACCGGTGTCGAGGTGGAGGAGGTCGTACAGCCGATCTATGCCCGGTACTGGAGGGAGAACCTGGGTCCGGCCCCCATCGGGAACCAGGCGGTCGTCTTGTCCATCCAGGGCTCCCCGGTCACCGAGGCGGGGGGAAGAGGGACCACGATCAACCGGGTCTGGGTTGACATCGTGAACAACTACGTTGACAGGGCCATATCGGGACACGCAGTTCTGGAAGCACCCGAGGGTTGGAGGGTTGTCCCCGGGACGCTGTGGTACGAGGTGCCGCCTCAGAGCCACAGGTCATACGATGTGGTGCTATCCTTCTCGGGTCTTAGGAGAACGGGATTGTTCAGGGTCAGGATGCTCCACGAGGGCCAGGTCTACGAGGACGTCATCGAGATCGGCGAGCAGAGCCGGCTGACCTACTCCGGGGGCGGATCGGTGTACCAGGATGTTTTGAAGATCCAAATCGAAAGGGCCCTCACCTGGTCGGTTTTCCGCCAGGGTGACGATGTTCTCGTCCGCATCGAAAATCCTTACAACGAAAGGGTGGACGGGGGGCTGGCCCTGATTGTGCCGATGGAGTACTGGTCCCCGCGGGAGGTCGGGGACTACAGCCTTGCCGAGATGGTGCCCGGTGTCCAGGCCTTCCACATCCCGCCAAAGTCCTTCCAGGTCCTGAGGTTCGGCTTGAGAGGGCGCCGGGCAGGCGAACCCCGATTCTGGGCCTATGCCAAGCTGTTCTACATGGGCAGGACGGAGTACAAGAGGGTCAGGTGACGCCGGTGTTCGACGGCCTTCTTCCCCGGTAGACGCGGACGGACATCGGTGGGAACACGTCCGCAAGGCTGCCGTGCACATCGCCCAGCGATCGTCCCTCCCAGAGCACTTCGACATCCTCCATCTCGCCGACGGCCAAGGCATGCGATACCTCGGTCCTGCTAGGGTTGCAGACCATGACGAGCACCTGGTCGCCTCTCTCAACAACGCACCAGTCGAGGCGACCCAGACCCACCTGCTCCACATGTGCACGGGGCCGTCTGCCCACCAGAATGGACGCAAGCTCGTTCAATTCCCTGACCTCGCGCAGTATCTCATGCCACAGTTCCGGTGAGTTGCCGAAGACCGACAGAAGTATCTCCTTGTTGGGGTACTTGTAGGCGTACCATGATATCCCCCTGGCTCCGTGTATGACGGCCAGGTACGTCATGCACCTTTCCTCCTGGACGGTGGGAAACCTTATGTTCCTCCAGGTAAAGGCTTGGACAACGAACCACAAGGGTTGCTCGTCTCCGATCGCGGAAACCGTCTCATCCAAGCATCTAGCCACCAAGGTCAGGGATTGCTGCTTCCATATCGGGTAGTGTGCCGGGCAAGCCACATCGGCCAGGCTCTGGTAAGGCTTGCTGCGGTAGGGGGCGCCGTCGCATATCAGAGTGAGGTGGTGCGGGTCGATCGTCTTGACTAGATCCGATGCCCTGCGTATGACCTCTACGGGCACGCTCCTCAGAGAGGGCTCGTCCACGACATACCACGCAAGGAGACTCGGGCGCCAGTATACCTCCTCCATGTGCCTCCGGACTCTGACGAGGCTGGAGAAGTTCTGCATATTCTCCCCGGGTCCGTGGGCGATGAACATCACGTCTGATCGGTCGCATGCGTCCAGAAACTCCTCATTTCCGCTGTTGAAGACCGTGTTGAATCCTAGGCGGGCCAGCTCCTCCACATCCGAGGCCTCACTGACGTTGTAGAGGCCAAGAGGAAAGAAGGGCTTGCCGTCTACCAGGACCGTGCCGTCATCGCGCAGTGCCAGCCTTTGAGAGGGGGGTTTGGCGGGGGGGCTCCAGGCAAAGCCATTCTCCGTGATCCACTTCTCCATCTCCGAGACCATCGTCTCGGCGCGACCGATTGCCTCCCCTTCCGCATCGGTCTGCGCATAGGCAAGGCATCTCCAGATGAGAGTCCTTGTCATATCTTCTGAGGCATTCCTTGGATTTGCGTCGAGTTCCGTCAGTCTCTTCCTGATCGTCCCGATCCTCTCAAGGAGCTCTCTCCGCTCGATGCGTCTCAGGGTCAGCTCGGGCCCGAACTCGATCTCGCCTCCGATGGGCCGGTACTCGACGGAGATCGTCCAGCGCCCGTATTCAGGCGGAAGACCGCCTAGGCCGATCTCTACGGCGGTGCTACCCGTCGGGGGGGATACCGCGGTCCGAAGCGTGGTCTCCTTGCCCTCCCCGCCGGCCATCCTGACTAAGAGCTCGCCCCTCACGAGACGATCGGGATCGGATGACTCCATGAAGAGGTGAAGAGGGGATGCCTCCCTCAGGCTGCGATGGTCGGGCTTGGTCTCCCACCAGATCCTCACGCCCGATCTTCCCACAGTCTCTCTTCCTGGCGATAAACTGATTGATCCCTCGATCGAGTCCACCGAGACAACGGGTTCGCCCAGGGCAAGCGTGCTGCCTGTGCCCTTTCCAGCTCCCTGGGGGATGAGCGCGGGGTTGAGATTGGGATTACCGTTGCCCATCGGCCAGGGAGGTCGCGAGGAGGCCTTGCCCTGGGTCTGAAGGCAGACGACCTTCCCGGTTGAGGTTCCATAAACGACCTCCAGGTAACCATCACAGTCCAGATCCGCGACCAAAGGCGCAGCCTCAATCTGGTCCTCGCCTAGGGGCATGCTCCAGATGAGCTTTCCCTTGTGGTCCAGGGCGTAGAGGAAGCCGCTCTGCGTGCCAAACACCACATCCGGCCTGCCGTCGCCTGTGATGTCTGCGACGACGGGTGACGCCGGAACGATCATCTCCCGTCCCTCTTCGCGGAACTCCCAGATCAACCGCCCGTCGCTGGCAAGGCAGGCAAGCCCGAACTCATCTCCTGCCAAGACCTCCTGCCTTCCGTCCCCATCCAGATCGGATACACAGACCCCGCTGCGGATCCGACCCTTCAGCTCGGTTTCCCACCTGAGTGCTCCCGTGACGGCATCCAGGCAGTACACGTGATGGTCCCAGGAGCCAAATACGACCTCGACGATCCCGTCCAGATCGATATCACATAGGATTGGCCTTGACGCGATCCCGTCGCCGATGCTGCGGGTCTTGTACCTCCATCTGAGGCTGCCATCGTCTCGGAGGCTGTAGAGGTAAGTGTCTTGGCTTCCGAAGAATATCTCGGTTCGTCCGTCGCCGTCCACATCGCCCGCCGAGGCTGCTTGATGAATGGCCCCTCCTGCCCTGTAGAACCATAGAAGGTTTCCGTCTGTGTCCAAGCAGAAGAGCCTCCCCGCATCTCCCCCGTGCAATATCATCTGGGCATTCGGCGGTCCTGCTGCCGCCGGACCGCCGAAGATGCAGAAGGCCGGGAGTGATCGTTCCCATCTGGTCTGACCATTCGCGTCAAGAGCGTAGATCGCCCGGGCGCGCGCGGCCACCAGCAGGAGCTTGTCTGGTTCTCGGTTCTTGGGCTCACAGACCGAGATCGTGCTTGCCAGCCTTTCTCCCGCGCGCTGGAACACCCACAGATCGCTGCCGTCGGCGTCCAGGCAGTGCAGGCATCCGTCATCGCTGGTGGCGACGAGAATGTTGGGCCGAGCGTTTCCCTTGAGGCCGACGATGTTGATGTCCCCGATGATTGTGTAGGGGCTGAGCTCACGCTTCCATTTCACACCGGGCACTGCCATGGCCACAGCCCCGTAGACGGCGATAAATACGTTTTCAAGGAACACAGCCCGATCACATTCACCAGCCTGCACCCAGTTCGTCAGCGCGGTGGCGGCAGGGGCCTGATGCCATGAAGCACGGCCCGCCTCCACCAACGATCCGCCTTCAGTCCGTCGGGAGTGCGCTCGCAGGCGGGGAATGCTACGTCCTGCCATACCCTTATAAGGCAAAGAGGGGCATATAGAATGGGGAAAGGCTTGTTGGACCGCATGATCAAGGCGGTGATCATCGTCTCGGTGCTGGCTCTGGGCGTCTTGGCGCATATGCCGATATCGTCGCCGCTTGTGCCGCCACCGCCGGAATATCTCCAGGCCGAGAGAGCCTGGATCAAGGAGGAGGGAGCCGGCGTCGAAACGTGGGATCAGTACAACGATACCGGCTCCAGGAGGCTCAATCTCACCTATAGGCATTCCTCTCTGAACATAGCCTACGTCATCAGGAGTTCGGATCCCGCAGATAGGTTGAACTGTACCTTCATCATCTACCGGAACACAAGCGATGCCAACGGTTTCAACGCCAGCGGTCACCTGTTTCCCGGGTCCTCCCCGGTTTGGAACGTTACCATAAGCCTCTCAAATGTGCAGACCGTTGGCGAGTACACGTACCATCTGTTCATACAGAGTTACGACCCTGAAGGCCTGCCCGGCCTGTACCAGATGCGCATCAACGTCAGTGGAACGCTTTCCGGTGGGTCTTCCTGGGAAAGCCCCGCTGGCAATCCGAACGTTCCCTGGATGTTCTTCAGAGTCCCGTCCGGGTCCCTGTTCCCGGTGTCGATATCAGACCAGCTAGGCCGGTTCACCCCGTTCTTCTTCGACACCCCCATACCCACGACGCTGTTCAACGCGACGCTCGTAGTTCTTCCGCCCGGCAACACGACCGGCGTCTCAACTGCCCAGGTTCAATGGAATCGTACCGATGGCACGACTATCGCGACGTACCAGGTGCCCGTCTATTATGTCGGGGACGGGGGGTGGGCAGCGCAGAGCGTGATCCCGGCAAACGGCTCGGCGTTCCCGGCCAACTACACCCATCCCTACACCGTTGGAGTGGTTCTAGGACCCTACAGGCATTCGGCGACCTTCCATGTGTATCCGATCTATGCCGCAATTCCGCCCGAAACCTGGATCACCTACGGACCCCCGTCGGTCGTGGACAACGGGACAGTGCGCTTCGCCTGGATCGGCTCGGATCTCGACGGGTTGGTACGCACATATCACTACAGGATGGATTCAGGTCCGTGGGTCACAACCAACCACACATCAGTCTGGTTCCTCGACCTTCAGAACGGGACGTACCGATTCCAAGTGGCGGCCGAGGACGACGATGGAATATGGGACCCGAGCCCGGACAGCCGCCAGTTCACTGTTCTCCTCAACCAACCTCCAGATACCCAGATCCTGTCCGGGCCAAACGCCACAACGCGCATCCGCGATGTCACCTTCGTGTGGCAGGGCAGTGACCCGGATGGGTACGTGGTCTCCTACGACCTCAGACTCGACGGCGGATCTTGGTCCAGCACTACCGCGACGAGCGTGAGCTACACCAACCTGACATCGGGTAACCACACCTTCGAAGTCAGATCCAGGGATAACAAGGGCGATGTGGACCCGACGCCAGCGGCGTGGAGCTTCAGGATACTGCCGTCCTGGTGCGAGTTGGAACTGCAAAGGCTGCTGGCGCTTGTCGAGGAGCTCAACCAGACCATCAGGGACTTGGAGGACCAGCTGGCGGTGATCACTTCGATGCTTGAATCCGTCCAGGCGAACAACTCCATCCTCGCGCTTCTCGTGCAACAGCTGAGGGCAGAGAAGGACGTGCTGACAGGGACGGTCGAGGAGCTCCGCGATGAGAGGGCCCGGCTGCTTGGTCAAATCCATGCGCTCTCGGCCGAGAGGGACGATCTTGTCGAGGCTTTGTCGATTTGTGGCAATCTCAGCTCACGCCTCCAGGAGGAGGTGGAGCGGCTGAAGGGCCAGGTCACCAGCCTGAATCAGTCGGTGGCGAGGCTGGCCTCGGACAAGGCACAGCTAGAGCGGTCGATCCAGTACCTTTTGTCGCTGATCGCCCAGCTGCGGGGTAGAATTCAGGATCTGGAGGCTAAGATACCCGAGATGCCCAGGGATTTCGCTGCCGGCTTGCTGGGGGCTCTGCCATTGCTCTGGGTTCTCCGAATCCGCGCCCGATCTTCCCACGCCGATCCTTCCCGGGATGCTCGCAAACCCTGAGGCATGCCGGCTTGAGTCAGGTGCGGCTCCACCCCGCGCTGTCACACATTAAAGGATTGGCGAAGCCCCGTCCGGGCATGGCCGTCTTCCTGGAAACCGAGGCAGCATGGCTGGATCACATCCACCAGGTTATTCAGACAGTATTCCTCAACCAGCTAACCCACAGGGAGCGTTTCTGCGAGCTTCATACGGACAGAAACGGTGTGAGGAAACCTGTCGGCATATGGGGATGGAACACCTGGTGCGGAATCCACGATATGACCCCGCTGGTCGGCGAATCGGTTCACTCCATCATGAGGAACACTTTTGACGAGGGCTTGAACCGTACCGAAAGGGGCACGGGGCTGCTGCCACACGCAATCCTCATAGACTCCGACGGCAGGATAGGGTACTGCGACGGCAAGGAGAGAGTGGAGTACCGCACCTACTCGGGGATTCACGGAGAGGACTACTGTCTTGACAACATCATCTGCTGGGCCAAGATGATCCTGGAATTCTTCCTGTACACCCGTGACAGGGAATGGTTCACCTTGGACAAGCTGGCCAGGATTGAACGCAGCACCGACTACATACTTGACGACCTCAGATCGGCCTACAACCCGGCGCTCATAGAATCCGGGATAGAGGGTGACTGGACCGAGAACACGAACTGGCATGCCGACAACTCGAACAACAACGTCTGCATGGTGCAATGCCTCGATCAGCTGGTTCAAGTGGAATCGATCTTCGGAAGGGATGCCCAGAGTGAGAGATACCAGGCCATAGGAAGGGAGATCAGGTCCCATTTTTGCGCAGGGGTGGATGAGGGAGGCTTCTGGCTGGCAGACAAGGGCTTCTTCATCCACGGAAACGATGGAGCGGGGAAACGGACATACGGAGAGCGGTACTTCGAGTCCACGGCCAACTACTTCTCGATCCTCTGGGACGTGGCCTCACCGAGACAAGCCGACGGCATATGGCGCTATCTCGACCTGCATCCCGAGATCGAACTCCCCTACCCGGTCTTGACCAACCACAATCCCCGGGATTCGGCCCGCCGGATGAACTATGGCCACACGGTGACCGATGGGGACATCTGGCTGACCCTTGGATCCCATGCCGCCGCGGCCCGCCTGCGTTCGGGGCACAGATCAAAGGCAACGGAGATGTACAGAGCCATTGTTGAGTACGAACGAAGGGAAGGAACCATCCACAACAACATCTATCCCGACGGGACCTCCAATCTGAGCTGGTCGCCCGAGATAGGCAACTACGGATCGCTGTTCACCCCATTGGTCGAAGGCGTCCTGGGAATAAGACCGATCGATCAGGGCCTCCTGGTGCAACCGCTTGCACTTGAGGGCATGAGGCATCTGAGAACGATGATCCCGCTGTCCTACGCGGGCAAAGCCTTCCATCTGGACATATCCTGGAAGGCTGGCCGAAGGCCCTCCGTCGTCGTCAATGGGAGAAAGCAGAGGACCACTGGCAACGGCTATCTGCTGCCGCCCGATTTCGATGATGGGTCGGTGGTGAAGATGTCCTTTCGTTAGTTGACGCCCGCCGACCCACAGGTCTGTCAACGGTGGAGTCGAGCTCTCTCAACCCATCGCCGAAACCGGCTGAGGGGCTGTCCGCTTGAGCGTCTCGATGTGCCTCTTCCCCCAGGCGAAGCCGATGGCCGAACCGATCAGGTTCGCAACCACAATCCCCTGCCACACACCGGGGAGTCCCGACCCAAGGATGCTGGAAAAGGCTATCCCCAGAGCCGGGGACAGCACGACGGTTCTCAGGCTCGTGATTATGAGCGCGTACAGCCCTCTACCAATGCCTTGGAACATCGCGGAGGAGAACATCCCGAAGGCGACCCCGGGATAGAAGATGCAGACAGTCCGGAGGAAGACGATGAGGCCCTCACGTATCCTCCACGCCTCCTCGGACATCGTGAAGAGAGCGGTGATATGGGGGGCGAACAGGAATGTGAATGCGGCGACGCATACCTCGATCGCCAACCCGATCCTTATGGCGTACATGTAGGCGGTGTCGAGCTTGAGGTAGTCCCGCGCTCCGAACGAGGCACCCGAGATGGATACCACCGCCGTCGATATGCCCAGCAGAGGCATCGTCCCGAGGGTGACGACCCTCCAACCCGCGGCAAAGATGGCCACCCCATCGGTGCCACCGACGCTGACCGTTATGATGTTCATGATCAGCATCATGATGGACATCTCGAGCTGGATGATGGAGGCGGGAAGGCCCACTCTCAGGACGTCTCTCAGAATGCTTGCATCAAACCGGAAACCGCTAAGCCGAATCGATACATAGGTGTTCCTCCTGATGAAGAGCCAGCTTGAGAGCAGCATCGATGTGAGGGACATCGATATGACCGTTGCCCATGCTGCCCCCGCAACTCCCAGCCCCAGGGTGTAGATGAAGATGGGATCCAGGATTACGTTGACCACGGCCCCAAAAACGATTGCGTACATCGATCGGCGGGCATCCCCCTCCCCGCGAAGCATGGCGCCAGCGATGTTGTTGAAGAAGATTATCGTGATTGCGCCGAAGATTATCCTGGCGTAGGAGACGGCCATATCCACAGTCCTGCCCGCCCCGATGCCTGTGAACATGGCGCGGGCGAAGACCAGGAAGGGCACCGTCAACGAGCTGGACACCAGAAGCATGACGAGGATGGTGTGGACGGCAACGTTGTCCACCCCGGCCTTGTCGTGCGCCCCTATCCTCCTGGATATCGCGGATGCGCTGCCTATGCCCAGGCCGGCAGAGAGGGCGGTTGCCATGAAGAAGAAGGGGAAGACGAACCCCACCGCGGCAAGGGAGTCGGGGCCCAAGCCAGAGACCCAGATTGCATCGACGAAGTTGTAGAGCGTCTGGACGGACATGGCGATCATCATCGGGGTTGCCAGTCTGATGACCGCCTTTCTGGGGTCCCCCAGAAGAGTCCTGACGCCATCGGTCTCCGGCGTAGCGCCTGTGGGCCTCGTGTCCGTCTCCCTCGATTGGCTTCACGCCCCGGCAGACGAGGAGGTTATGAATATTTCCTGAGAATGGCACCGAGGTGAGAACGGATCGGAGGAACCTTGCGGCGGAAATCGTCCACTGCTCCTGATGCAGGGCCAGGCGGTCGCTTCTCGTCCGTTGCTGCTAGGATGAGGGGGTGGCTGGTGGTAGGTCACGACTTGCCAGCCGATCCTAAGACGTCTGGACGCTTCAAAGCTCATCAATTCGATTCCAAAGCCTCCGTCCCTCAAAGGATAAAAGGCACCGCTTCAAGGTGAGACACCCAGCACTAGGCTGCATGACGAGAGCCGAGGCAGATGAGGATAAAGGAACAGCACGTGGAACAGCTCGCCAGACAGGAACACGAGCACTGGCTCGACGCCATGCGGAGGCAGGGTTACCATAGGACTTCCTACTGTTCCTACTTCGGCCACGGATGCGCCAAATGCAATCCCGGCATGGTGCCCTACGATGAGCTTTCCGAGGAGGCCAAGGAGAGCAAGAGGGCCGGCGTCAGGAACTTGGAGACCGACCTCGCCGTCCTTGGTTACGCGATAGTCCGCCAGAGCCGAAGGAGCTCCTAGACGGAATGGCTCCGAAGAGAAGACCACAGCAGCACCCAAGGGACTATGCCGAGGTGCTCAAGGGCCATATCGAGGATTTTCAGGTCGGCCTTCGAGTCGACCACGTTGAAGCAGAGGGGCTGGAAGTTCGACGATCCGGAGATCTGGGTGGATCTTCACGAGGGGGAGCCTGAGCATTGGCTTCGAGGGAGCCATAAACGCCCTCAGGGATGAAGAGGTGATCCCTCCCTTCCCCAAGAGGCAAGGAGGGGGCTCGTGGCTTCTGTTTGGCGAAGAGGACGTGTCCCTGCACATCGATCATGGGAAAGCAGGTAGATCGACTCAATGATCACCGTCTATCTGGGGGGATATGCCGCGAGTGATGTCTGAGCATCAGTTCCGAGGTCATGTGTCATATGCCCTACCTATCTGGTTCTGTGTGCGAATTCCGTGTGGGAGTGCAGGGCAAAATGCGAGGACCATTCTGTAGGTCTGAGCTCAGTGGGCCTCAAGGTACGGTGTCTGGTACTTCTCGGCCAGTACCCAGCCCTCCTCATGTTCCGATATGATGCCTCTCTCAAGGAGCTTCTGGATCTGTTCCTCAAGGTGTTGGGACTCCATCTTAGTGGACGTCTGTGCCTTCTGCTTGCTGAAGGCGCCTGTTGTGCCTACGAGGTCGATGAGGTCTGGGTTGAATCCCTCTGCCTTTAGTCTTCTGAGGGTGTGTTCAGTCATCCAGTCAGGTGTACGGTAGCAGACTCTTCTGCTCTTGGGCCAGACATGGGGATGTAGGCCTAGGTCTTTGAAGGTCTTCAGCTCGTGTTCCTTCTCGTTCACCTGGATCCAGCTCTCATACCAGAGGTTGTAGCGATTCTTGTCTGCGATGCTTGTCATCTTCTTGAAGAGCAGTGAGAAGACCAGTTCCTTGTCGCAGCCTGATGCCAGGGCTGGTTCTCTCACGAATAGTGTGAGGCGTTCCTCACCGTAGAGTGGGTATCCGCCTCCGTAGGGGTCGAAGTAGGTGTATCCACCGATCCAGCCTAGGATCTCGCCGCCAGGGACTGATCGGGCTATGTAGCTGTGCATCCTCAGTTCTTCTCCGAGGAAGTCTCCGAAGGGACCATCCACGAAGTGGTTATGCCTCATCACGGCCTCCACCAGCTCTACAGGCGCGTCATCGCCCTGCTCTTCATGGGTCCATCTGACAACGTCGGGAATGTCCTCTTCCCGGAATCTGGTGATGCTCACCGATTCCTCCCCCTGGGAGCGTATGTTCTGGCCTATCTTCTGGTCGATCTGCTCCATCGCTGACCAAACCCTCTCGCCCAGTTCGGTCAAAGAGTAGAATCCCTTCCTGTCTCGCTGGAGGACGCCGCTTCTCTGCAGCTCCGACAGATGATAGCCAAAGGTACCGCAGTCGGCCTTTGTGTCAAGCCCTAGTTGCTCCATCATCTCCGAGAACCCCAGTCTTCCCCGCAGGTGGAGGCATCGCATGATGTTGGCTCTGTGAACGTTGGCCACAATCTTCAAGGTGTCCGTCAGCTTCGTCGTATCCATGGCGACTGCTGGTCATTCGATATTGATAGCTGCTCTTATCGACTCGATCGATAGGTAGGTATCCCCCCTAGGAGTCCTGCCTTGTCCCGGCCTCCTGGAGACTGTGCGGGTCCTTCTCTTGAGGGGACATGCGGCTTTCGGTTAAGCGGAGGGACAGCCTTGAGCATGATCGTTGGTGACCGCCTACTGAAGATGCCCCTTTTCGACGGTCATCTCCAGGCACATCCCCATGCCGGCCTTCGCTCAGGTTGGTCGGCTCGGCTCCAAAGACAAGACCGTGTAAGGCGACGTGCCCTGGCCGTGTGGCGGGTATGCCGAAGTCATAACTCATAGGTGATGCCGACCCGGGAACCCACACCACTGTGGATCTTTGGGGCTGGACTTGTGCCGAGTACCGGTCTTCACAAGGCTAGCGTAGTCCCTTCTCCATCTGGCCAACGATGGAATTCACGATCTTCTTCGGCAACCATCCTTTGGCTGCTTGCTTGGCGATTGTCAGTCTGTCGAATGTCATCCTGTGAAGCTTGATGGCCCCGTCACTGAACTCGTACAGGCACGAGATGGGAGCACTCCACTTCATACCGTTCTTCATGGTTGCTTCGATGATATGTTCGGTGGCGAGCTTGTTTCCCTCAACTATCATGTGGAACTCGGTTTCCGTGCTCTTCAATTCTGATGCCAGCCCGAATTGCCAGTTCCAGTACTGTCTTATCTTCTGCTTTCCCTCGAACCTGCCTTCGGGGGTGACCAGCACCGCGTCCTCCGCGTATAGGGAGACCAGCTTCTCCAGATCCATCTTCATGAGGGCTTCGTTGAGCCCGCGGATAGCTCCCTTCATATCTTCCTCGGGCATTGATTCCAACCTCCAAGGAATAGGTCATGAATATCGAGTGCTTCTATTTCATAAAGAAGATGGTCCAAACCGCCAAGCTGCTGAAGGTGGGAAGAGACCTGCACCGGCCATGTGATAGGAATGACTGTCTCATTCTGGAGCATCCTACCCAACCAGGATCTCGGCCGAGTTTTGCCTGCTTGAGAGTGCGTAGAGCAAGCAGCCGCTTTGGGAGACAGAGTCCAGGGACGAAGGCGGTATCCGGGCGCGTAGCCAAAGCAGATTGCGGGGCTGGACTGCGCGTGAGGGAGATGGGATCAAGCGGTTCTGGCGGTAGAACGCGCCGCGCTCTCCTCGCCACGCAACTCGCGCCCGTAGCGGCTCGTCGGCTACGCAGTACTAGAACCTCGGGCCTTCCCGTGGGCCGGGATGCGATGGTGTACAGCACCCTCCTTCCCTCTGGAAGTTCAAGCCGCCACAAGTTGTTGATTTCGTAGTCCCTCTTTAGCACAACAGGGATCAGCAGCTTGCGGATCGGGTCCCCAACGGTGACATCCCGTGCAAGCCTACTACGCCACCAGATGAGTTTTCTATCCTGTTCCTCGGTGAGCCGATCTCGGTCTTCAACAGCCTCTTCTGAAAGCCATACTTCGTAGGGCATGAAATGTCCTCGAAGCTAGAGGCGGCGAACACGCGCCTTGTCCCAGAGTTTGGGCGAGGGGTTCAGGACCCATACGACCCCCTTCGACCCCTCTGCAACGAACCCAAGTCGGCGGAACTCGTTTGTGACCTGACGCACCGTCCGATGCCGAACGGCCTTCGCCGACATGCGGCGCTTGATCTCGTTAAGGCTGATGGGCCCATCTGCTTCGCGCAGGATGCGCTCGATTTCATGCATGGTTGCCAGCGTGGGGCCGCGCCCTTCAATCTTGGGCGGGAGCGGGAGATCAGCTTTGGTTTGGGACGGAACAGACTCTGCCATCTTGGTCAACCATGCATAGATGACGACCAGATACAAGGTTAACCAACGCGAAATCCCCATGCCCCGTGGGTGCGAGGGATTCGCCCCCCGGGCAGAACCCTAGGTTCTCACATTCCTCGAGGGACGACGACCAGCTGTCACCACGGACTCTTCATCCACTCGGCGTCAGCGGTTTGCCGCGGAACACCGCATTGACGTCACTGTCGTCTTGGTCAGATCTTTGCTAGGTACGCAGGCCGGGGGAAATCCCTGGCCATGGTCGCGCTTCTAAAAAACAAACCCCCCTGAGAACGGTCCAACAGTGGCCTTGTTGTAGATGTCGGCTCCCAGCCAGTTCGGCCTACTTCCTCATCTTCATTATGTAGGTGGGCGGGCATCCTCCCCCCGAGATCAGGTACTGCGCGTAGGTGCAGGCCACGAGGGCAAGGAAGGCCTCTCGAGTCCTTCCGTCCGATATGCGCTTGGCCAGCGAGATCATGACCTCACGCCACTCATCCATCGTAGGTTTTCTGATCGGTCCCCCTTCAAACCTTTGCCACCGGATGTCCTTGAACCCGACGAGGGAGGCCGCGAATTCCATCTCCTCCGGATAGATTTCCGTGTAGTGTCCCTTACCCGTCAACTCTGCCACGGCCTTGTAGATGTTCCAGCGCAGCGCCTGTAACTCCTCCTCGGGCCGGGTCGCGCGGGGCAAGGGGTACTCCTCGCCGATGGCAAGCCGACCCCCCTCCTTGAGCACCCGGTGGAACTCGGCCAACGCCCTCATTGCCCCCAAGGGCCGGTCGTTGGTGGCGCATAGGGTGCCCGTGCAGACGACGATGTCAAAGGACCCTGAGCCGATCTGGGGCATCTTCGTCAGGTTGGCCTGAACGAACTGCACAAGGCCTGCTAGGCTGCCGAGCTTCTGCCGGGCTTCGACAAACGCGGTGGGGTCCATGTCGATGCTGACGATTCTTCCCTTCCCCCCGGCGCCAGCGACCTTCTTGGCAAGGAGCAGGGTCGTCATGCCCGCTCCGGTCCCCGCATCCATCACCACCGCATCTGAGAAATCAAACCCGCTGAGCAGATATGAGGAACTGGACATTGTGGCCGTCAGAGCACATGCACCGCGTGCTGATCACTGTTGCTCCCTAGCCCTGCGTACCATCAATCCGAAGGCACGACAGGACACGGGGAGGGTCTTCCCTGATGCAGATGGTCAGCGGCTTCAACCATGCCTTTCTTGTGCTCTGGGTATCTCACTGGTGTCTGGTGATGGCTTTCCTGATCATCCTGGTGAAGACGCGTCAACGCGTGTTCCGCCGAAGGGGTCTGGCTCCATGGGGACAAATGTCGCGGCTAGCAGCTCGGAATCGCGGTGCTGGCTTCGGGTTCCTACGTCCGAGGCCTTGGGTTCCTCGATAGGGGTCCTCAGCGGGACCTCTTGACAGGGACCAGGCACTACGAAGATGCATCTTACAAGGCCTGTCCTCAGGCGGTTCCTCCATGTCTCGTTGCACCTGGACGGACAGCCGCCGACTCATCGTCCAATCGCATGCACGACAGTTCAGTTCGGTCTTCGACCTTGCTTTGGCCAGACTTGCAGGCGGAATGGGCTGCACCGATCGGATCGGCTAGCTTGCCGGAAACCGGGTTGTCACCACGTCCCGGTAGAGCCTGCGACGGATCATCAGCGCCCAGACGATGAGGCCGGCGAGGAGGCACGTCGAGGTTACGGCGAGCCATTCTGAGAGGTAGATCCACAAGAGCGCCTCGTTCTTGCTTCGCTCCGCGACCAGCTCGGCTTGGTCCATGAGGCTCAGTGCGGCGTTGGCCGCCTCGAGGGCCTCGACGAAGTCCAGATCCAGGTAGAGGCCTTCAAGCTTGTCCCTTGCCGCGTCCACCTCATCCAGGGCAGCCAGCAGCCTTCCGGTATCTGCACCAAACCCTTCAATGAAGTCCACGAGCGATGTAGCCATCAGCCTGCGGTAGCCCAGCGTGGCCATCTGCTTCCTCAGCGTGTGGACGAGGCTGATATCATGTGGCACAGGCCTTTTCGCGCAGTAGAGCATGAGATTGGTGACGAAGTCGGGCAGGTAGTCCCATCGGAGGAATACCCATCCCCCGTCAGGGGTCCAGTCCCCTGTCATGGCGAAGACGGTGCCGTTAACGTACGTCCAGGTCGAGTAGAAGGGATTCTCGTATCCCGAATATGAGCTGCCCCAGGGTCCTATGGTCACCACGGCGAGCAGGTCGGCACCATCCCTGAGGTTCACGATGTTGCACTGGTAGTTCTGCATGAAATCAAGGTTGGGACGCCATGGGAGGCTCTTCATGAAGACGTGCTCCGGGTTGACTATCTTCATCGGACCTCCCCAGTAGAGCCCTTGGACAACGCTCACGGGCAGGACATCCGCCACCGGGGTGTTCTCCCAGCTCGGATAGCCGGCCACTCCGCCGAAGGTCTCGTACCCGCCCACCATGACGAAGCCCAGCCCCTCCGAGACGCTGTCCTTGAACCATCTGTGGTGGTCGGAGCTGAAGCTACCCACGTTGGCGTCGCTTATGATCAGGACGTCATAGGACTCAACGAGCGAACGGTAGGTCCGCGGCATGTAGACCCGGATGGCCCTTCTGATGTCATCCCGGGAGATCCCCGCATAGTGCAGCGTGGATGCCTGAACCGGGGTCACCTCCAGCAGCGGCTCGACTCTCATGTGTATGTAGGGGGTCACGCCGGGGTAGGGATCCCCGGTGTACAGGACCCGAACCTTTGAGGCCATGACAGCCGGGTTGAGGTTCCAAGCGAGAACAAGCACAGTGATGAGCAGGCTGTACTTGCTCGCCGCCGTGCGCATTCCCCCGTCCGATCTTAGCATATTCCGGACGCGCTTCTTCAATCTGCACGCTCTTAATTGTCACCCTGCCTGAGGTCTGGATTACGTCCTCGGAGTTCGAGCGTTATTCTTCGCTGACTTGACTTCGCATCACAATACGCCCCCGAGGTTCCGCCGGGCTGCTGTGGGGCTTTGGCTCTCCAAACTGTATCAACGGGCAGGACGATGCCCAGACCCGGGGACTTCCGATGGGGTCATGGCAAATCCTTCAATGGTGCCTCTCCGCTACGATCCGGGCCGCCTTCGGAGGCCACTCGTCACCATCTCGTCGATGACTTGCGTGTTGCGCCCCCCCGATCAGGGGGCCACCGACCTGATTACTGCACATCCTTCAAGGGTGACCGAGTCCGTTCCCTTCGTTTGTGCGTCGGCGTCGTGCCAGCTAGCGCTCTCTTGCCACATTGGATGTGCCAAGCCTACCCATGAAAGAACGGAAGCACTGGGCAGGATCGCCTGCTAGGACTCAAGGATGGATGTCACTATCTCTGCATCTTGGAGGACCTGGTCGGGCTGGTGCTTCGTATAGACCCCGACAACAACGGCATCCGTGGGCTTGATGTTGCGAAAGGCGAACCGAAATGCCTCATCGGGGTCGTTCCGGCCTGCGGCCATTACCTTGAAGACGAGGAACGTCCTGTCAACCGCCCGCACGACCTCACAGGCCTTCACTCTGTCCTCCGGGTCGTATCCCTCGCCTCGGTCGGTTAGGTTGTACAGCGACAGCATGTAGAAATCGGGGCAAAGTCCCTTCCTCTCGGCGTGGAGAACCACTTCGGGTATGTGGGTCCCGAGGCCGGCCGCGAAGCCGAGGCTTCTGATTTCATCGAGCGCCCGCTCAACCTGGGAGAAGTTACCATCCCTGTAGAGGGAGTCGGTTGACGTCCCGTGGTGGTAGATCGCGATGGGCTCGTAGTCAGCTATCTGGTGGATGTTCCTGATCACGTCGCGCCGTTCCGAGGCGGTCTGGGCGATCCATTGGATCGTCCCACCCTCCATGCGGTATTCGTTAAGGACGCGGGTGATGAAGTTGTCGCCCCGTGATTGCCAGGTGTCTATGCCGACCTCCTCGCACTGGCGAAGAGTCTTCTTGATCCTGGCTACCGTGTAGTAGTTGCGCATTTCTACGTCCCGCTCGCGGCTGAGGTGGGAATTTCCGCTGAAGGGGTTGCCTCCGACTATCAGCCGGCTGATCTGGTGCCCACCCAATCTTACCGTCGGGATCAACTGGCCACCCAGATTCTGCTCGACGAGCGAACGCTAATATCTCTCACCATCCCTACATCGGAAGCCAGAACGCGCTCTCGAAGAAGGATGGTCGGGATCGACTGAGAGGCCAGGCCTGAACAAGATTTTTCTAAGAGCCCGCTCAAGAGAGCGGCTGGAGGGGTCTGCGTTGAAGAACACGATGCGGGCGGTGGTTCTGACTGCTCCCAAGAAGCTGGAACTCAAGGGGGTGCCGGTTCCCAGCCCGGGGGCGGGACAAGTTCTCATCAAGGTCGAATCAACGGCCGTCTGTCGGTCGGATGTGTCGGGCTATCTGAACAAGCACCCCATGATACAGCCTCCCAGGATCATGGGGCATGAGTGCTCTGGCAGGGTGGCAGCCCTAGGTCCCGGGGTGAGCCATTGGAAGGTGGGAGACGAAGTCGTGGTGGAGACGTTCTTCTATTCTTGTGGCACCTGCCCCGGGTGCCGAGCGGGCAGGTACAACGTCTGTAATGACGTTAAGGTCATAGGCCACAATGTTGAAGGGGCGTTCGCCGAGTATGCGCTTGCAAATGCTAGCTTCATTTACGAAAAGCCTCCCGAGGTTTCCTTCGACGAAGGGGCGCTAACCGAGCCCCTGTCGGTCGGCGTCCATGCGATCAAGAGATGCGGCATCGGGGTCGGCGACTTCGTTGTCATTCTCGGGGCCGGAGCCATAGGCCTCATGGTTCTCCAGGTTGCGAAGGCGAGCGGAGCTGAAGTGCTGATTGCCGATCTGGTGGACAGGAAGCTGGAACTGGCAAAGAGGCTGGGAGCCGATCACGTCGTGAATGCGGGTGAGCGAGATACCGTTAAGGCTGTCAGGGAGATAAGCAAAGGGGAGATGGCGCCTTTTGTTATCGAGGCCGTTGGCAGGCCTGAGACGATCAGACAAATGGTCGACCTTGCCTCAAGTGGAGCCACCCTCATGCCGATCGGCTTCACCGGCAAGGACCTTGACGAGATAAACCTGAGCAAGATCACATTGGCCGAAATGGATATGCTTGGAATCCTGGGCTTCTGCCGCGACTTCCCTACGTCATTGAAGCTGATGAAGCGTGGACAGGTTGATATGAAATCCATGATAACCCAGCGGATGCCGCTTGCTCGTGTTGAGGAAGCCATCAAGCTGGCGATCGAGAGGCCGGATGAGGTCATCAGGTCGATAGTACACCCGCAGGAGTAGGGGGGAATGGGCTGCCCAGGCCGCTTCGGGTAAGCACGATCCAGCTGCCCCTCAGATCCTCGGGCACGACACCCGAGGAGAAGAAGGCCCAGAACCTGGGCCAGATCATCCGCCATCTGGACATCGCGGGCAAGAGGGAGTCCGATGTGGCCGTCTTCGGCGAGATGGCGAATCTGATGGGTCTGCCCTTTGACAGGCAGACGTTGGCCAAGCATGCGGATCCGATCCCAGGCCCAATCCAGGAAAGGCTTGCAGCCGTGGCCAAGGAGCACTACATGAATGTTGTGGCGCCTCTGATCGGGTGGGTGAACGGGAGTCTGAGAAACCTTGCCTTGGTGCTGGACAGAAACGGAGAATTGGTGGGCACGTACTGCAAGACCCATACCCCCGTACCCGAATCCGAGGCTGGTGTCGTCCAAGGGGAGGACCTGCCCGTTTTTCGCTTGGACTTCGGCAGGATCGGCGTCATGATCTGCATGGATATAGAATACCCCGAGGTCGCCACGTGCCTGATGCTCAGAGGAGCCGAGGTCATCTTCTTTCCCCATGTCCAGTCCGGGTGGGGCGAGATAGACTGGGAGGCTAGGTACAGGTCCAGGGCGATCGACACCGGAACCTACCTTGTCTCATCCTGCTACGGCATAGGCCCCGATGAGGCATGGCGTCCCGGCATGATGCTGGGCCGCAGCGGCATCGTCGGGCCCGATGGCATGATCCTGGCGGAGGCCTCGCGCCATGCTGAGGTGTTGACTAGGGATATCGATCTGGACCGCAGGAGGATAAGCAACTTCCATTTCGGCCGGCTGTGTGAAAGATCCTTGGCGGTGCGGGCAAGCAGGAGGCCCGAGCTCTACCACGCCCTTTGCGACCCAGATACAAAGGCAGAGGCGAGCAGCCTTGCCGATGGGCTCATCAGGAAACTGGAGGAAAAGAAGTAGTAATCCGGCCCGGGACGCCGCATTGAGGCATCTGGCTTTTCTCGCGTGCCTCTCGAACCGGTGAGAGTTATCAATACCGGAGACTTGCAGAGAGGCCTGCCATGTTGGCGCTTGCTGCTCTGGTCTTTGTGGTGGTCTTGGGCGGAGTCTATCTCCTTGTCAACATGCTCACTATGGGTGTTCCCCAGAAGAGGTTCTGCATGACCACCACGGCGATCGCGCTCTTCCTGGGGCTGATGTTCGGCGAATACGCCCAGGAAGCGATGATCGCCATACTGGTCTTCGGCATGGGCGGTCTGTTGATCCTCGACAGGCGATGACCGGCGCGGGGTGAATCGGTCGCTCCGCGGCGCACCACCTCCCAGGCGGCCCCGGACGCGTCGAGCTGATTAGGTTCCGAACAAATCGGTATAGATTGGGTTGGACCAGGCCATCCTCCGTCCACCGTCGATGCACTCCACCCTTACGTACCTGTGCTCGGGCCTGTACTTGTGGGTTGCGCACGTGAGGATTCCCTCCCCTACTCGGTGAACGCTGTTGCCCGTGGGGCCGTGGCTGTGGAAGGTGATCGTTTCCACGGGGGTGCATCTCACCGAGATCGTGTCCTCCGTGACTTGAATGTCCTCGATTCTGGGTCCGGTGGACGAGTAAAAGAAGCCATTTGAGATGGAATCAAGGATGTCTTCCTGGGCCAGGCGCTTGGCCTTCACCCAGACCCATCCTCCCGGTGCGTCATCGGTGTACCTGTGGGCATCGTCCACGGCGAACCCGTCCAGCATCATCCCCGAGAACAGCAGGTTGTCCCAGTGGGTGGTCGAGAAGCCCCTGCCGATCTCCACCTCGCAGCCCGTGTTGTAAAGCTCTATGCCTTGGATGTTGCTGAGGCTTCTGACATCCGCATCGACAAGCGCCGACCAGTACGGATGGGCGATGAAGACCAATCCTCCCATGGAACGGATCTTGTCGACCGCGTCCTGGGCCATCTCCTGTCTGGGGAAGGGGCCGAGTTCCTTGCAGCCTATTCCGACGATGTGGTGTCTCGACTGCTTGGAACCTGTCTCGACCCCGGTGAACACTAGGAAGTCCTCAGTTGATAGGCCTGAGGGGTCAGACATCTTCTCGTGATCGGTCAGGCACAGGAAGTCGTAGCCTCTGGATCTGTAAAACTCCACGACATCCTGGGGGCTGAGCTTGCCATCCGACATGGTGGTGTGGGAGTGCAAATTGCCTCTGAACCAGCGCCCCTCTATGTCCGTGAACGGGTTAGGAAATCGCATTACAAGTCCTCGGGCCAATGCCCAAGGGCCTCCCTTAAAAAGGAAAGGGTCCCCGATCCCAACACGAAACGCGCATTTATCTGCAGATTTGGCTCATCCAGGCGGCGAGGAGGCTTGGCTATTAGAATCCAGCATTTCGCTAATAGCCCCTCTGGCTGTTGGCCCATCCTCGTTAGCGGCGATATCAAGCGAGATGATGCCAGTTGAGCGAAACGGCGAGGGGCCAGAAGCTACCCCGGGATCCGAACGATGGTCTGACCCTTGAGAACGATCTATTGGGTGTGCGCCTCTGGGGACCACCAGCCCAGCCGACTCTGACCCTCGGTCGGTCGGACATCTGGGACAGGAGATGGTTCGGCGACAGACAACCGCTAGTCACCCTTGAGAGGATCCGGCACCTTG
Source organism: Hadarchaeota archaeon (SeqCode) (assembly GCA_964452145.1). Taxonomy (GTDB): domain Archaea; phylum CAYQAE01; class CAYQAE01; order CAYVLA01; family CAYVLA01; genus CAYVLA01. The sequence continues at coordinate 11,122 of CAYVLA010000025.1, read as the reverse complement.
CCCAGGCTGACAGACTCTTCGAGATCGCCAAGCACCCGAACGATACCGCGTACTGGGTCTACAACCATTATCCCTTCCCTTGTCCGAAGCTCGGAGGCAATCTCATACTTGGAACCCCTTTCGCTCGTCGCGCCTCGGTTGTCCGCCGTCACGACGGCAGCTTGTCGCTTCTGCTCGCGGGCAGAGGCAAGGAGCTGAGGGCGAGGATCTGGACTTCCCTTTCGAGAATGCTTCTCATCATAGAATGCAGATGCGATGGGCTTGAACCCCGGGACCTTTGGCTGAGGGTTCATCGTCATCGGGACATCGTGAAAGCCGGACCCCCGTTGCCCGCCCCCTTCATGGGCAACTGGGAACTCGGAGACGATTTCGCCCAGATGGATATGCCGGACTGCTGCCAGACCGATTCGGGTTTCGGAATCACCCAGGACTTCCCTCCGGATCCCACCTTCCCCGGAGGGTTCAGGGTCGCCGTGATGGCCATCCCGGATTCCGGTCGATGGGAGGTCAGCAAGATCCGCGGTGAGATGGGTCTGGGGACTCCCTACTGGGCGCCGAAGGAGGGACGCCTCGACCATGGACTCGTCAAGCTCTACTCGCCGATCAACCAGACCACCGGTTGCGCTTCGACGGCTAGGTGTTTCGATCTCCCATCGCGCTTCAGCATTTATGCGACTGCGGCATCCACTCAGGACTCGCCAGAACCCGTCTGTTGGGCATCGTCGACCCTTCAGGATGCCCTGAGGAGGGGAATCGAAGAGCTTGCCCGGGAGCAGGGAGAGCTGATGGAGAGCTGTTCAAGGGGCCCCGCCAGGGCGGCTGCCGCTGTGGGTGACGCCTGTTTGTCTGCCCCCGAGCTGGTCAGACCTCGCCTGAGAAGGATCGGCGGGTACTACGGGGATGTCCCCCTCTGCAGCGTCAGCAGCACCAAGTTCTGCTTCCAGGACGGCTCCCCCTGGCACGGGGACTTCCACCTCAACGAGATCAGGGCGGAGGGCATGCTGACCCTGGGCCAGTTCGAGGAGCTGCTTCCCTACTGCGAGATGGTACGCACCCTCCTCCCACAGGCCCGGGAGAACGCGCGAGATGTCTACGACCTCCCCGGAGCCATGTATCCGCTGGTCCACTTCCCGCTACGATGCAGGGGCATAACACACGCGAACCTGACCTGGGAACAGGACATGGGCATAGACGGCCTGGTGACCAAGCCACTCTGGCTCTACTACCGGTACACCGGCGACGCGGGCTTCTTGGAGAACGTGGCATACCCGGTGCTCGCGGATTGCGCCGAGTTTTGCCGGTCCTATCTCTCGGAGGGCAGTGATGGGCGCCTTCACCTGGTTCCGACCGTCTCACCCGAGCACTGGGGTCTCACCAAGAACTTCGAGAGGAACAGGGACTGCACCTCGGCTCTGACGCTCACGTCGTATCTACTGAGAGCCGCGTCGAATGCGGCGGGCATTCTGGATGAGAACCGGAAGCTCGCTCGCCTGTGGCGGGAGGCTGCCGAGAGGTTGGCGCCTTACCCCACATACCAGACCCCGAACGGACCGGTGTGGGTGGATGTTCAGGACGCTCCGCCGATCGAGTACAACATCCCGGTCCCACTGTCGCCGGTTTTCTGGGGAGACGATGTCGGCCTGGACAGCACGGGGAAGACGCTCGAGATGGCGATGAGGACCCTGGATCAGATCCGGGTCTGGGCTCCCCACAGCTCCTACCTGGATTCCTGCATTCGACCGAGGCTCGGCCTCTACCGACCGGGAGCACAGATAGGGCCGGAGAACCTCCTCCTCTCCTACCAGTCCCTCCGGATCTTCCCGGCCGTCCCGGAGGATCGGCCAGTCAAGATGAGGGTGTTCGCGGCCGAGGGCGGATTCAGGGTATCCGCGGCGAAAAAGCCCGGGCGAGGGATCGAGGGCATCGAGATCCTCAGCACGCTGGGCGGGCCCTGCCATCTTGCGAATCCCTGGCCAGGCTTCGGAATCCTTGTGAAGGTCGGGGGCCGGGAACTGGGAGCATTCGAGGGCGAACACGTCACCTTCGAAACGGCGAAGGGCTGCACCTACAGCCTGACCGAGATGAAGGGCGAGGCATCCGGCCGGGCTCGTACAGGCAGCGCTCGCCGGTCAAGAACAGCTCCCACCCGAAGTTGAGTCCACCGCGAGATGCGACATCGACCAGACACGTGCAACCAGGAGATCGGCACGATGCCCAGCCTGGTTCCACCGGCCATCGTCCCGCTAAGATATCTCGTGATGGCCAAAGGCGGTACCGAGACGTAGTACCAGGTCCCCGTCGGTCCCGCACCGATGTCACCAGAGCCGTCGCCCTCGAGGAGTCGTCAACATCACCATTACATCCTGGGCCAAGGGGCGAGCACCGCTCACGGATACTGACGTGCATTTATCAGGCAGCCTTGGCCTTCCGACTGAGGAGGCATGGTTGTGAAGGCAGAGGAGTTCAAGGATCCACCGGTGGATTATAGACCGGTGCCATTCCTCTCAGCCAACGATGATCTGGAGGAAGAGCGGCTCCGCCATCTGGTTAAGGAGTACGTCGATAAGGGGTGGGGCGGGCTTTTCTTCCACGCCAGGGTGGGTCTGATCACTCCCTATATGGGTAACCGATGGTTCAACCTCGTGCGATCCTGTGTAGCGGAGTGCCAGTCCGCAGGCGGGAGATTCTGGATATACGATGAGAATGGATGGCCCAGCGGACAGGGGGGAGGCCAGGTCCAGGCCTTGGGGCCGGCCTATCGCTCCAAGATCCTCTTCTGCTCGAAATCCAGAAGGCACGCGCCTGCCCCGGGAACCATTCGCACCGAGCTGATCGTCACAGGGCGTCGAAGGGCGAGATACGACTTCATTGTCAAGGTGATGCCCGCCGGCTATCTGCCCGACCTCCTCTCCCCCGAGGTTGTCAAGGCGTTTATCGAGAGCACCCACGAGCTCTACAAACTGCATGTTGGCAGGCATTTCGGGAGGACCGTTCAGGGAGTGTTCACGGACGAGCCTCAATACGCAACGTACCATACGCTTCGATCCGAACAGGCCCTGCCTTGGACGGATCGGCTCCCTGAGGAATTCCAGCGCGATCATGGATACCCGATACTGGACAATGTTGCCAGCCTCTTCTTCGATGTCGGGCCCTTCAGAAAGGTGCGATTCGACTACTTCTCGACGGTGACTAGGCTGTTCGTGGAGGCGTACTCCAAACAGATCTACCAATGGTGTCGGGAGAACGGCCTGAAGTACACGGGGCATTACGAGTGGGAGGATTCCTTCCTCGGTCAGATATGCTGCATTGGGAGTGCGATGCAGCACTACGAGTATATGCACTTCCCGGGCATTGACCATCTGGGCCGCGGGCTTCACAACCCTTGGGTCGAGAAACAGGTTGCCTCGGTTGCCTCGCAGCTCGGGAAGGCAAGAGTCCTGTCGGAAAGCTACGGGGTCTCGGGTCAGAGCCTGAATTTCCATGACCGCAGGTGGGTAGGCAACTGGCAGTACGCCCTGGGCATCAACTTCCTCAACCACCACGTTTCACTGTACTCCCTGAGGGGCGTGCGGAAGCGAGACTATCCCCCGACGCTATCGATTCACCAGCCCTGGTGGGAGCACAACCGGGTCGTCGCCGATCACTTCTCAAGACTTAGCTACGTCATGTCCCAGGGCAGGCGATCGGTCGACGTGCTGGTCATCAGCTCCATCAACAGCGCATGGTGTGAATACAAGCCCTCCGATCCGAAGGGAGTCGAGGAGGTCTTCGAAGGCTTCAAGACGCTGACCGGGAACCTTCTCTCCCGCCAGATAGACTTCGAGTACGGGGAGGAGTTCATCTTGGCCGGGCATGGTCGGGTGGAAGGTCGCAGGATTCGCGTGGGCCGCTCCACATATCGGCTCGTGATCCTGCCCCCGATGAAATCCTTGAAGGCCACGACCTTTAGCCTCTTGCGGGACTTCGCATCAGGAGGGGGCACGATCCTCTGTGTCGGGGAGAAGCCCTCCATGATCGAAGGGGAGGAGTCAAGTGACCTTGGGTGTTTCATGTCCCGTCTGCCTGTGGCGGCTAATGAAGCCGACCCCATATCATCCTTTGTCAGGGCCAGGGTTCCCCAAGGCCTTGCGACTTCGTGGGTCTCCGGACCGCCGATGGACAGGTTGCTGATCCATCGACGAAGGTTGGGCCGTGCGGATCTCTACTTCATGGTGAACACGGACTATCGTGACCCGATCAGGTTGGAGGTCAGGTTCGCCCCTGGAAAGAGTGTGTGCGAACTAGTTACTCTCACGGGCAGTGTCATGTCCTGTCCCAATGCGCTGACGCTCGATCTCGCCGCCGGAGAGGGACGCATCTTCGTTCAAGGCTCGCGCATCGTGCCTGAGGGATCTGCGGAGGGCGGGCTCAGCGAGCCCTCCGCAAAGGTGCCGGTGAAGTCCAGGTGGAGGATCCGCAGGGAAGCCCCCAACCAGTGCGTGCTCGATTACGCACGCTGGAGGACTCCTGGGACGAACTGGAGCGGCAGACTGCCTGTATGGAGAGTTCACGATGAAGTCAAAGCGTTGGGCCAGGGAAAGGAGTTCGAAGTGGCGTACGAGTTCAAGACAGTTGTCTGCGGGCCGTTGGATCTGGTAGTCGAGGATGCCCAGAGATACGACATCTACGCAAACGGCAAAAGGGTGCAGTCGAATGTGGAATCATGGTGGCTGGATCCAGGGCTTAAGCAGATGCCTATCGGGGCGTATGTGCAATCAGGAAGAAACATCATCACTCTTAGGGGAAGATGGGACGGGGACCTGGCAATCGAGGATGTCTACCTCTTAGGGGACTTCGGTGTCAGAGTCGGTCCCGCGGGAAGCGTCCGATTGGAAGACGAGGTGACCGAGGTTGAGGACATCGCTGACCTGAGGTTGTCGGGATACCCGTTCTATGCGGGAGCCCTCAGACTCGAGACGCAGCTGGATCTTGTCCCAATCGAAGGGCGGCCTTTCATCGAGTTCGACGATCTGGGCGGCGTGGTGGCCGAGTTCAGTATTAACGGCAGGGATGTGGGCAAGGTCTTCTGGCGCGAGTATCGCCTCCCCGTCGAAGAGGCCATTGTGCCGGGGAGAAACACTATCGCCATAAGGCTGATCAACAGCCTCAGAAACCTTCTGGGCCCCAGACACTGGAGGGCTGATGAGTTCACGGGTGTGAATCCAGACAGCTTCCGTGATCATCACGGTTGGACCGATTCCTACGTGGGCACTCCCCTCGGGATGAAGGGTCTCCGGTTGGCCTGGAGATAGCTTCCCTATAGTTGAGGCTGGCCCTCGGCCTTGGGGCCTGAGCAATATTCAAATAATCGGACCCTTGCCGGATTCAGGCCCAGCGGAGGAAGAGACTAGATGACGCCAGATACACCGATACCGCCCCAGGGGATACGGCTGTTGAAGCCGCGCGAGGTCGACAGGACCTTCGTGGAGATGAGGGACGGCGTGAAACTCTACATCGAGGTCTTCCGACCGGAGGGACCGGGCAGGTTCCCGACCTTGCTGACCAGGAATCCCTACCATGCCATCGACATCCCGCCCCATACCCGAGACAAGTCGACTCACTCGGAGTTCGTTTCCAGAGGATACGCCGTGGTCGAGGCCGAGGTCAGGGGCACCGGGATCTCCGAGGGAACGTTCCGCTTCCTCCATAACGACGGAAACGACGGATACGATACGATGCTCTGGATCCGAGAACAGCCCTGGTGCGACGGCAACATCGGGCTGATGGGGCAGTCGTACCTGTCAATGGACCAATTTGCACTGGCCGGGATGAATCCCCCGGGCCTGAAGGCCATGTTCGCCGGCGTGGGCGGGGCGGACATATACGACGACATGGTCTACCCGGGCGGGATCATGAGTTCGCTGAGCCTGGATTGGGCCCAGCGGCACATCATGAGGATAATCGCTCCGTGGCTCCCGCGGCTTAGGCGTGCTTCCGATCCGGTGGACCCGGGGATATACGGGATGCAGGAGAAGGTCCACGGCGAGCGCACGATGAAAGGTCTGCGCCAGCTGTTGGAGCAAGGATGCCCGTTCGACATGGGGTTTCTCAAGGAGTGGATTGAGCATCCCACGGACGGATCGTACTGGCGGAACCACTCGCCCTACAACTTCTTCTCACAGATCAAGACGCCGATCTGTCTGCTGGGGGGCTGGTTCGACCTCTTCCCCGGACCCGTGATCAGGGCGTTCCTTGAGATTGATGCACCGAAGATGCTCGTGATGGGCCCGTGGTTCCACGGCGAGCGTGACGGAATCGACCTCAACGCACTTCAACTCAGGTGGTTCGACTACTGGCTGAAAGGGTTGGACAACGGCGTGATGGATGAAGCCCCGGTGATGTACTATGTCATGGGCAGGGAGGAATGGAGGTTCTGCCGGAGCTGGCCGCCTCGGACCCACCCATTGACGCTCTACCTGAGGTCAGGGCCGGAGGGAGCCGTCGACAGCCTCAACGACGGTGTGCTGTCCCGCGACGCGCCCGGACCGGAAGAGGAAGGCGATCGCATCGCACACGATCCGAATAGGCCTGTTCCAAGCGTCGCATACAGAAACGTTGACATCAGACGAGGCGAGAAATCGATGCTGACCTACACGACCGAGCCTCTCCGTGAGGACTTAGAGATTGCCGGTGTGGTCCGTGTGCACCTGGCCTTCTCGAGCAGCGCGAGGGACGTTGACTGGATGGCCAAGATCACAGAGGCCCTTCCAGATGGTGAATCGATTCTCCTGACCTCCGGCGCCCTCCGATCTTCCCATCGCCTTTCCCACGAATCCCTCGTGGATCTGGAGCCGGGTAGCACGTACGAGATCGACATCAACCTTGCGCCCACCTGCAAGGCCTTCCTGACGGGCAACCGCGTGAGGCTGGACCTGGGGAACAGCGACTTTCCACTGCTTTTCCCCAATCAGCTCCCTTCTGAGAACTGTGTTCACCACGGGAGGATGGGAATATCGTATGTCACGCTCCCGGTAGCATAGGGATGACTCTCGGCACGGTACTCGACCGATGTGGTCTGTTTGGGATCTCACCGGTCAAGAGACATTCCGGTGCCCGCCGGATGTAGGACGCCGCATACAGATAATAATGCGTCGAGAATCGCAAGATCGATGGGCCGTGGCAATCCATCCTGGTTGACGCGAGCACGCCTGAAAGTCATCGGTGATCTGCGGACCATAAGGCGGATCTCATCGGGTAGGGTGGCCAAGGTCAGGGACCCGGCATCGGGGGAGATCTATCTCCGAGCGGAAGAGGACCTGCACTTGAAACTGCCAGCCCTCAGAGGTCCTGGCTTTCGCGTCGCGTTCGAGGCGAGGCTGGGTTCTCCGGACCATAGCGCGGCCCTAGCGTGCGGTCGTGCGGTCCTCCGAATCCGGGGCGACCATGCCGATGAGGGAGTGCTGAAAATCTTCGCCGTCGTTGATGGAAGAGAGAAATCGCTGAGCTTCCGCCTCCGCCCCGATGTTGCTCTGTGGGGCGGGAACCAGAATGAGTATGAGGCCTACCGGAAGGAGCTGGAGGCCAATCCGGGATGGTCTACAAGCTGGATCAGACTGGCCCTCGACATCTCGCCTCATGCGGTTCGCAGCTGGATCCAGGGCCGTTTTATCGGCGAAGACACGAGAAGGCGGTCATCCACTCGGGTGTCGGTGGAGCTGAGCAAAGGAGTGGTGTTCCGGTCGATCCTCATAACACCGCTTTCGAAACCGGGGTTCTTACCTCTGGATATCGCTCCCTACAGCAATTGTCGTGCCACTGCGCCCGGCGGTCTGGGAGAAGGCTATGCGTTCTCTACAAGGGTCCTGCGAGCCAAGGGCATGCTGACGGTCCACAGAGTCCCATTCCAGGTGGAATGGGTTCCTGGACGGGGGGACAACATCGATCTGGGCGAGACGGCTTACCGGGGCAAGCTCCCCTACGTGCACTGCGATGCCATGCAGGGCGATCCGCGTCGGGTGCTGCTGCGGGTGCCCAAGGCACACTACCATCGTCTTCACCTCATATGCGTCGCGGACACAGCCGACGGGGATCTTCCCGTAGCCTCCGTTAGGATGATCGCATCCGGGCGGGGGCATGCCGGCATGTCCGAGGTGATCGTGCCGAGGTGGGACGAACGTGGGGCCGGCCTCAATCCCCTTCCCGTAGGTAGTATGAGGAAGGAAGGTTTCAGGACCCGGGAATCGGCAAGGCTATGGTTCGTGACCGTTCCACTGAACCCCGGCGAGTTCTTGGAGTTCCTCAACGATGGAACCGATTTCCTCGAGATCGATCTCACCAGGAAGGTGGCTGCGGATGACGAGAGCTTCCCGCGACCTGCTGGTCCTCCCAGTTCGGTGCACATCTTCGCCGCGACGCTCGAGCTGGCTCCTGCCACCGTGGTGGTCCGATGGAACGGCGAGGCACCGGTGTTCGAGCAGCCCGTTGAGCCGAAAATTGAAGTGGCTCTGAGGAGCCAGCGCGGCGGGGAGCAGCACCTGATCCTGCGGCTGGAGATCACCGGTCCCTATGGCGGCGTATCGGGCTTTGCTCAACGGGTCTTGCTGGGGCCATTCGGGGCGATCTCAATCGTGAGGACGCTTCCACAGCAGGTCTACGGCAAGTTCGATCTTCGCCTTTCTGTCGAGGTCGCTGGCGAGCGTCGATTCGCCGAGCACGCAACCTCTTTCGCCTTCCTGCCAGCGGACAAACGGAGGGCCGCCAGGGATTCTCCGTTTGGTATGTGGTGCTTCTTCGAGGTGCACAATGGGCTGTCCCCAGAGTCCGCCGCTCCCCTCATGCGGATTGCAGGGGTCCGCTGGACCCTGCCGGGATTCCTTCTCTCCAAGACGGATGAGGAGAACGCCAGGCGGCTTGCGGTGCTGCGGAGCCACAAGATCGATCTGAACTGCGGGAACGTCTGCTGCATATCGAACACCTGCTGCGAGAAGCCCGGGGATGCCGAGAAGATGGTACGGAGGATGGGCAGGATGCCCCCTCTGGATGCGTGGATGGTCTTCTGGGAAACCGGTCTGAGCTCGCGCCACCGGGGCTCCTTTCCCCCCGAGCTTCTGGGAAGGCCCGCACTCGACCTGACAGAGGAAGAGCAACGACATTTAGAGAACTGCTGGATCTCGGGAACCCGGTATTGTAGGCTCGTCCGCGAACGATTCCCGAATGTTAAACTCGTCTTCGGAAACGGCTTTCCGGCCTTCATCGGGGCGATGATGAAGCGGGGATACCCCAAGGAGTATCTTGATGCATTCGGCTTGGACTTCGACCTCTTCCGATCCAACCCCGAGCGACAGGTATGTCCCCTGTACTCGCCCTTCTCGGGAATCTACGTCCTGAAGGCACTTCAGAGGTTCTACGGCTATGAGGAATTCCCGCTATACCTCACCGAGGCCATCTACGCCCCTGTCGCGCCCGGCTGGCTGACCGAGCGGGAACAGGCCGATCACTATGTCCGGGCCCATCTGCTTGCCCTTGCCAGCGGCGTGGTCTTCTTCGGCATGTGCACCTCACTCTACGACCCGGGGGACGAGTACTTCTACAGTCATTACGGCCCGATCGGCCTGCTCCATAGCCCTCCCCAGCTCAATCCGCGAGAGAGCTTCTGTGCCTACTCCACCATGACAAGGGTCCTCGACCAGGCACGCTTCGACCGGCTGGTGCCCACGGGATCGGGGAGCGTTTACTGTCTGAGGTTCGTCCGCAAGGCCAAGGGCCCGGTGCATGCCCTCTGGACCATCAGGGGCACCCGGTCCGTGACGCTGGGATGCAGCGGTGCAACCAGGCCCACAGCAACGGATATGTTCGGCAATCGCCGGCGGATCAGGAATGGCAGGACAGGTCTGAAGATCGAACTCACAAGTTCGCCCATCTATCTGGAAGGCGTCGAACAGGTGCATGATCTGGTCTTGGGGGATCCCGTTCACTGCACGGCGGGCCCGGAAGGCTCACTCCTGGCGGACTTTGAGGATATCTCAGATTGGAGGCTCGACGATGACCCACTTGAGGAACTTGACGCTTTACGCCTCTCCGTTCCCTACCGTCAGACGAGGCTGGATCTATCCCTGGTCGGTCGAGATGGGCGTAACGTTCTCCGCGTCAGACTGCCCGAGAACTCGCCTTGCCATCCGCTTGAGATCTCGTATGCTCGACTCGCCTGGCGGGGCGCCAAGGCCACCATACCCGAATCCGCTCGGGAAATTGGGTGCTGGGTCCGGGGCAACAGCTCATGGGGAAGGGTCTTGTTCTGCCTTGAGGACGCTGCAGGATCGGCTCTGACAAGCGTCCGAGCCGATTCCTTCCTGGACTTCGATGGCTGGCGTTACTTGGACGTCACCCTTCCCCACGGCCCATCCGGTATGGAGGTTGAGCGAACCGGCTTCGAGCCCTGGGTGATCGACTCAACGGATGACCCGGAGTGTCCGCTGGTCTTCAAGGGGCTCGTGCTGGAGGCTCGCAGCCACATCATCCATGCTGGCCAGCTGAATCCGGTGAGCCAGCGCTTCTATGACGTGGACCGTATAGGCCTGGTGGGTCGAACGCCGACCCGATCCGAGTGCTCGCTATCGCGGACATGACGGAAGTCAGTCGTTCGGATGACGCTGCTCCGGCCTACAAGGTTCATTGCCTAGGTTTGCGGGCGGCGATGAATATGTGCAGGCCTTCCTCTATTCTGAGATCCTGGTAGAGCGCTTTCTCGATGGCCGCCATCTTGTCAAGGTTCTGCCTGGCGAATTCCTCCAGTTGTATGGCTCTGAGGACTGGTTCATTAGGGGTCATGGCTGGCGGCATTCGCGGTGATACGCCGATGACCAGCTTGTGGAGACAGCCTAGGGGAGCGGTCCTGAGGATTTCCAGATCCACGCCTCGGAACAGTTTCTGCAGGTCTTGGATGGTGAAGAACCACGCTACCTTGCCTTCCTTGGATAGGGCTTCCTTTTCGACCAAGGCATGGAACAGTGTTGGTGTGTGGATTGCGTAGGAAGGTATGGCTGTACCGTCAGGGAGGACAGTCCTTACACCCGTTTCCTGGATCTGGACCTCCCCTCCCTCTTGGTTGATTCGGAACGCTGCTTTCGATATGGTTACTGTGACG
>CAYVLA010000024.1:0-35304 GCA_964452145.1 Hadarchaeota archaeon (SeqCode) | reverse complement strand
GTTGGGGGGAATGTACCATGTGGAGTTCCCCGAGTCTTGAAGCCTCGGACTCTCCATCAGGCCGAATCCAAGGTGGTAGAGGATGTTGGCTTTCTCAACGGGCTGGTCCTCGAAGAGCGGGGGATGGCAACGGGACCCGGCTTCGTAGATGGGGGGCAAGATTTCGTCGGTCACCACCGAGATGTCGTCGATGAAGTCGGAAATCTTGGCATCGCCCGCAAGGGGCGATATTCTGGCATGGGACAGGAAGGATGTCAGCAGAACGGTTACAGCGTAGTTCCTGCTCCCGGCGTCCACTCCGGCCTGGGCGAGCTTTATGCACGGCGGGTAGAACTTGTCCCTCAGCTTGCCGCCCATGGCGACCAGATCCCGCTGGCTCTTGGAGGCGACGTCGGAGACGATCTTCCCCACCGTTCTGAAGATGGGATGGATTCCCACCTTGGCTTGCTCCCTTCTGCTCTTCACCTCAGCAACATATTTCGCCACCCGGCTGCCGTACTTGCGGGCCAGAAGCTCCATAAGATCGTTCGGGGAAAGATAGGCCCAGCCGTTGCGGATGTAGAAATCCACCAGTTCAAAATCTGTGGAGAGGATCTCGGTCCAGACCGTTTTGAACCGCATCTCGTGCATGCTCGAGTATGAGGTTGCCCCGCTTCTGGAGGAGGCGAACTTGCGAAGGGCCATGACCTTGTACAGATCGCCACGAGGGAATTCATCCGGCCCGGCCCTCTGGACAACCCCGTCCCCCAAGATCTCCAGGACCGAATCCCCGCTTCTCGTGTAGCAGGCCTTCGTCCTTCTTCTGACGATCTCCTGGAGGGCCGATACCACCGTCCTCACCTCGAAGGAAGTTGGCGAGAAGCAGGCGGCGCAGGACTGCAGGAGCAGAAAGAGGACAGAGACATCAAAGGCAAGGTCGCTTGGGTCTACGACCGAATCCGGCGGGGTTTTCTGGGTCTGGAGGAGGACTCCATCCTTGTCAACCGAGGGGGCCGCCAACCACTCGATCCTATCCCTGCATGCTTGTATGTAGTCCGGGCCGAGGCTATTGAGGGGAGGCGTTCTTCTCGCCATCTCACGGGCCGCCTCGCAGAAGGGGTTGAGGAGGATCCGATCCCTCTCTATCTGGCTCACGCTCGCGTCGGTGGGTCTCGGACGAATAAAAATCGCGCCATGCCTCAGCCCATGGGCATCATGGCCGTAGCTCCTCTGGAAGCGAAGAGCATCCCCAGTCCGATGAGAAAAAGTGAGCATCCGCCCAGAAGCAGTCGATATGCCGAGTTGGAGATGTACCTTGCGCCCAAAGCTACTCCGGCCGAGATCATGCTGTACCATGCAAGGTCGGACAGTATGTGGCCCGAGTAGAAAGCCGGAATGCCTAGGGGACCCATCTCGGCTGCAATGGCGATGTAGGCGAGTCCGATGGTTGCCCACCAGACCATCCAATACGGATTGGAGGCGCTGGTCAGGATGCCGTCGATCACCGGCTTCGCGGCTGATTCCCTGACCCGAGATGCCTCAAGATCCGGTCCGGAGGGCAGGGACACCTTCCCCAGCCTCAGGTCATTCAGGATCATGGTTCCCAGGATGATGAGCATGACGCCTCCCCCCACCAGGATTGGATTCATTATCACAGGCCTCTCGAGAGCTGAGCCAACCCCAACGACGATCGCAATTACGAGAGTGGCCTCGATGATGGCATGCCCAAGGACCACCAGCGGACCGGCCTTGAAGCCCATCCTTGCCGATCTGTTGATAGTGGCGATCAGAACCGGTCCCGGCATCATGGCACCAGTCAGGCCAACCACGAACGCCGTTCCGAACACGAACAGGAGCGAGGCCATCTAGGCGGCCCGTGTCAGGAAGCTGATAACTCTCTTCTCTCTATCCTGCAGCAGGCTGCCGCAGGCACGGCCTGTGTCGGAATGGGCCAGGACGGTGCAGATGGGCATCCCGGCCTGTATTGTACTTCCATCCCTTGGGATGTCCCTGACGCTATCCAGGTCCCCAAGGCCCCTCACAACGAGGTCGTTGGGCGCGAATACTATCCTCCGACCCCAGTAGCCCCTGCTCCTTCGGGCCCCACGGATTGGTTGGCCCCTGCAGGCTCTGACATGGGCATCGTAGACCCCGGTACCCGAGGCCGGTTCGACCACCTCCAGGCTCCCCTGCAGGCGGGGATTGACCTCTAGCACGTGGACCCGCCGCCTCACGATCATGAAGTCCAGGCCATTGCATCCCTTCAGATCGTACCCGGTCGCTATGCGCTTGGCTATCCAAGCCATCCTTCTTCCGATTGCATGGGGAGCGTCCAGCGGCGCGATGTTGCCCGAGTACCTGAAGGGCGAGAAGGGGTTTCCCGCCAGCTGCAGCGTGGTTGAGAGAAGCCGGAACCCGGCATCCCCCGAAACGAAGGACGCCGACGCCAGAGTCCCCCTGAGTCGACGCTGGACGAGAACCGGCCTGTTCCACCACGAGGCGAGCATATCCGGAGATTTCAGGACATCCACCAGCGCCCGGATCCCATGGCCCCCTCCGCTGGAGGCAGGCTTCACGATGAACTGCGACGGCTCGATCGCGCCGATATCGCATCCTTGAAGGCCTTGGCAAAAGTAGGTCTCCGGATGGTCGATCCGCCAACGATCGAGAGAATCGAAAAGCCGGGCCCAGTCCCTGACGGCCGCGAGGGTCTCCGAATCGTTGCCCAAGACGGTCTTCCCGAGCCTTTCCCACTCCTTGACGCACTCGGGATGGTTTTCAAATCCCGAACCATAGACAACATCGTCGAAATCCAGCTGGAGGCTGCAGAGGAACAGACGGACTGTGGTGGATTGGACGTCCCGATGGGATTCGGCGAAATCGAAGAGCAGGGACTTGGCGGGACAGGCCGCCATCAGATCTGTGTCCCCAAAGACGTCTAGTGCTTGCACGCCGTAGCCTGAGCGGATCGCACTCTCGGCGGCCGCCCGAGCGCTGATGGCCACGATGAGGGTCGTCATGGCTTCTCGGATCGCAGGACTGGTTCTCTGAGAGATTAATAAGGCTCGCGATTCACGGGTGAATGGGTGGATGAGGACGCCTACAGCGGAGGAGTTCTGGGAACGATGACTTGTGATGGGCGGGCCGACACCCTCTGAGCCTCAGAACTCCGTGACCTCGCCCCCGCCTCTTATGGGTCGCCGCGTCCTCGTGTTGATGTCCAGCGTGTACCCCGGCTCTACGCGGGCTTCCCTGGTGTATCCCCGGTCCTCCCAGTATCCCCCCTTCATCCTATCGGTGAAATCCACCGAGGCGAGCCATTTGACGCTCTTGTATCCCCAAAGGTGGGGGACCAGGAGCCTCAAGGGTCCGCCGTACTCCATCTCGAGGGGCTCATCCCCCACACCATAGCACAGAATGGCCTTCGGCATGGTGAGATCCTCCAGACTGATCGTCGAGTCGTATCCCCCCACGCTGGAGAAGGTTGCGTGGGATGCCTTCGGCTCGGGGCCTACTTCTTTCATGAAGTCGGAGAAGAGGACTCCATCCCAAGTTGCTCTCACCGAGAAGCCGCTTACAGAGGTGAGCCTTGCATCGACGGACACGGAACGCATTGCCCTGATATCATCCATGGCGAAGCTCCGGCCCCTTGATACCAGGCCCGTCACCCTCAGCGTCCATTTCCGCAGGTCGATCCCGGGCACTCCTTCCGCATGGAACCAGGGCGTTCCCATCTCTTTGAGAATGGTCAATCCGATCGGCATCCTGTGGAACTCAAGCTCAGATAAATGCTCGCGGCACGGATGTCGGGGCATTTTCGTCAGCCCCTCCGAAGGCTCACCGGTGGATGACGGGGATGCGGATGTGGACATCGATTTATAAGTTCGGGGTCCGATCCGCCAGCATCCCAGCAGTTTCTGGAAGTCAGGTGTCTGGATTGGAAGAGGTCATGGAAGCCGAGGACAAGTACGCCGTGATCAGGGATGCCCTGCTTCGGTTGGGTGGCCGGGTCAGGAGCGATGTGCTCGAGAGCGAGGTCTGCGGGAGGAAGCATACCTGGAGGCCGGAGCCCGTCACGCTTTCGCAGAGATCCTACAAGATCTATCTGAAGATACTGGTGCTCAACGGGGACATACTCAAGTCAGAGACCGAGACCCCCCTGGGGAAGAACGTCTACTACGAGCTGGTGGGAAAGCTCGCCAGAAGGCTTGAACTACACAGGTGTGCGGTGGTTGCCGGGATTCTTGCAGCGGGCCATTCTCTGCCGCCCGCACTCGAGTCCCAGCGCAAGCCGGGGGAGGCGCTGAAAAGGGACTTCCCCGGATTGGTCCCGGCAATAGGGGACTACGGGGCCAAACGCTTCGTGACATGGATGTCGACTTCATGGAAGGAAGAGGCAGTGAAGGCTCTGGGCTCACGAATCGCCACATCCCACGTTCTGATATCGGGCGAGGCCGTGATCCCCATGAAGTCCCTCTCGGATGGGCTGAAAGAGATAATCATGATGGAATAGGTTGTCTTGCTGGCGCCGCCCGGCGGTCATCGAGATGGTTGAGCCAGTAGTCCGCCAGATCACCTGCCGGAGTGCGTTGGGTCGCTGCGGCCTACCTGGGTTCAAGTACTCCCTGAACCCCTACAGGGGGTGTCAACACGGCTGCGTTTACTGCTACTCTCCGGCGATACTCAGGGAGAACCGTCCCTGGGGGACGTTCGTTGACGTAAGAGTCAACATCCCCACGGTTCTGTCAAAGGAGCTGAACAGACAGGAGAGGGGTTCGGTCTGGCTGGGTAGCGTGACCGATGCGTATCAACCCCTGGAGGCCCGGCATGAGTTGACGAGGAAGTGTCTGAAGCTTCTGGCAAAGGCCGATCTACCCGTTTCTCTTCTGACCAAGTCCGCGCTTTGCATGAGGGACTTGGATATCATCTCGCAGTTCTCGGACTTCGAGCTGGGCTTCAGCCTGGCCTATGCTGACGACTCGGCGAGGAAGACCTTGGAGCCGGGTGCCTCCAGCGTGGATGAGAGACTTAAGGCGATGGCCAAGGCCGCCGACAGGGGCCTGAGGCCCTGGGCCTTCATAGCCCCCATCATGCCCGGGATAACCGATCGCCCCGGCGAGCTGGAGGCACTGCTGGAACGCCTGGCGCATGCTGGGATTCGACTCCTTCCGCCCCAAGCCGGGCACGTGGACAAGGTTGAGAGCGTGCATATCGACTACCTTCCCGGAGTTGGCGGATGAATACGCCTCTCTGCATAGGCTCCAGCAGCACTTCTCTGCCGCCGCCGAGACAATACGGACCGAGTGCGAGAAGCTTGGGATGAGAGTGGTGATCTGATTGACGAGCCGTAAGGTCGTTGTGCTGATCAGCCCCGATTCGAGTAAGAGAACCTCGCTGAAGAGTCGTCTTCTGGGCGGGGGAGCGCAGGTTTCAGCCTTCCGGTCCGCGGAGGATGCGAGACGGTGGATCTACCTCGGCGGGCGCGTGCCCGCTCTGGTTGTGGTTGACATCTGGAGGCGGTCTCCGGACCGACGCGAGATCCAAGGGCTCAGGGATCTCTCCGATAGGTCGCCGGTCATCTTCTTGGCCGGGGCGCGGGACAGGATCCCTCCGGAGTTGGAGTCGGTGGGCGAGGTCCTGAGAAACCCCATATCGATCGCCAAGATCCTGGAAAGGGTAGAAGCCTCTAGGACGTGAGGAAAGGGTGTCGCTGGTGACCGCGGATGGAACCCCTGAGAACCGTCGAGGCCTCCTAAGACAGGTTTCAAGGGCCATCCATCTGTTCAACTTGTACAGGACGCCCGAGATCACCGCGCGGGTCACAAAACTGGACCGGTCGGTGCTGGAAGTCGAGTTTCGAGGTACCTCATGCCGATCGTGTGGTTCGTACGATTACCTTGAGGACTTCCAGTTCGATGCCTCCGATATCCTAGGCAGGAGAGTTGAGCTGCTGGGCTTCGATGATTTCCCGGAAGGCCTAAGGGCCCGTTACGCTATCGGACCAGAGACGGTTTTTCGGCTCGACGGTGTCAGGGCCCATGCCGGAGAAGGCTGAGGTTCAGGATCCCTTCCTCAAGCTTTGGAATCCTTTAGCGAATTCGCTGGGATAGGCTTTAAACTTGCCAGTCCACTGTGGAAAGAGGCGGGGCGCCCAGATGTCATCCGAGCTTGACTGGGAGCTGTATCAGGTGATGCGCCAGATAGACAGGGCCGAGGCAACCCGGCATCCAGTCAGCCATCGGGCGGCCAGATCCCTTCACCCCGGCGGGGGGATCAACCGGCCCGGACTCCGGTCGGTCGCGCTCATCCTGCTGGCCGTGTCCTTGGTCGCTTCGATCCTTTACCTTGCTTATCTTGCGGGGGTACTCGGGACCATGCAGGGCGAGAAGGCCCCTTGGAGGCGAGCATACAGGGAAAAGGATGCGCTGTACCAAGATCTTCTGGCGGAGTACGAGAACCAATCGAGGACCTTGGACGAAGCAAGGGTCGAGGTTCTGGAGTGGAGGAAGAGGGCCGACGATCATCTTGTGCGCCTGGAGGAATGCCGGGATGAGATCGAGTCCATTGCGGGAAGCTGCCGCGATTGGGAATCACGGTACTGGCGTGCCGAGGAGATTCTCGGTGAGACGCTTGAGGACAAGTCTAGGCTGGAGGAGGAGCTGAAGGAAGCGGAGCAGCAGGGGGAGAAGTGGAGGTCGGAGTACATCCTAGCCACCGCCCGTCTTGAGTGCCTGGAGGAGAGATATGCCGATCTGCAGGGGGATCTCGAGAGGCTCAAGGCCGATCTTGGCCAGTGCACCAAGGACAGGGCGATCCTGGATCTTGAACTGCGAAACAAGACCATGCAGATCATCATGCTGCAGTTCGAGCTCGGAGTCCTCCGTCCCCAGCTGCTTGAGGCAACCCAGTCCAGGGACGAATGGATTCGCAGGTTCCACGCTTTGGAGATGTCCTACCGCGATGTGCTATGCGAGTTGAGGGTATGCCGCCTAGAAGGGGACAGGTGGAGGGAGCTCTACCATGTCCAAGTCCAGAGGATCGACGAGTTGGAGCAGGAGATCGAGGCTCTAAGGGCCAGATCGGAGCGGCTTTCCTCAGCTCTGGACGAGGAGAAGCTTGAGAATCAGAGGCTCAGACTCCTCTACGAGGAGACGATTGCCCAGCTTTCGGCAGCGATTAGAGAGAGGGATCGGTGCAGGAGCGCTTACCTAGACCTGCAGTCGCGGCTCAATGCCTCCGTTGCTGAGATGGAGGCATGGAGATCCCTGGCGACGAATCTCACGGCCATGCTGAGAGCGACAGAGCGGGAGAGGGACGGATGGGCCACGCTCTGTCAGGTCCTAAGCGGGGAGCTTGCCTACTGGCAATCAGAGGCCGAGTACTGGAAGAGCCTGTACCAGGTCTGCAATTCGCAACTACAGGGCGCCCTTGCGGAGATAGCATACTGGCGATCCCTCTACGAGGATCTGGCCAACCTAAGCGTCAGCGTCGAGGTCGGGAATCTGTCCGTCGTGGCAAGGAAGAGCGGAAAGCCATCGGTTGTGTCGGCCGATATCCATGTCTGCGTCAGTGCGACGCACACGCCCATGTACCTCCTTCTGGACTACTGGGCGGAGCCCACAGACTGCGTCTACGGCTACGGCCTTATCGTGGAAGACGTGTCCACCTGGGCCTCGAGGTGCAAGACGTTCCATGTGACCCTGAACTTCGGCGTGGGCCTGGGTCCCTACAAGGTCATTGCACGGGCTTCGCTGAGGCCGATCGCAGGCTACGATGAATCTGAAGAGTGTGGACCGGCGTAGAATCTCGTTGCCTCGGAAAAGCAATCCGTGTTGTGTTACCCCGGATGCACGGAGCTGGGGCCATCACAGGACGACGGAGATGAATGCCAGGACCAGTTCCCCGCTGCCTGTGTTCCTGATCGAGTGGGGCGATCTACGGGGTATGAAGATGAAGGATCCTTTTCTCACGGGGGACTTGGAGTCGCCGACCGAGGCCTCCCCCTCGCCGCTGAGTATGAAGTATGCCTGCTCCATATTGTCATGGGTATTTGTCTCGGAGTGGCCGCCGACTTGGTAGCGATGTATGTCGATGGTGAGCCTTTCGGAGTTGCAGGTTGCTTCTCCGATGCAGACATGGGAGAGCATGAGTCTGTGGGTGCCCCCCGCCTTGATCAGCTTCGCGTCTGCGTATCCAGGAAGGAAGTAACCGTCATCCGGGTTCCGCATGGGGGCGAGGCTGCGCCTCAGGATAAAAATGCGCTTGCACAGGATCTTGAACCGCCGTGCTCTGCAGGGACAAGATTTGCGGGGAGGCGGAATCGAACGAATTCCCAGTCCTCTTCTGAGGCTTGGGTCTGGCAACCCGTTCCTTTTGCTCACCCCTTGGCCCACCCCTCACGGGAGATCTAGGCGAGCCTCTGCCTCAACGGGTGAGGTCCCTCTCGGGACGTCACATCCTCATCAGTCCGGACGGAAGATCGGGAACGATGATTCCTCCCAGCGACCATACACCTGCGTGCAAGCACGCAGAGTGCCTTACCCACGGTCGTCAAGCCGAAGCTTGTTGACCCCTCCGGGGGTCTTCCGCCTCCTTGCCGCTCCCTGGTCCGCAGGCTTGCAGGGAAGCGGATCAGACGGGTTTCCAGTCCTCTTCTGAGGCTTGGGTCTGGCAACCCGTTCCTTTGCTCACCCCTGTTTCCCGTCCCTTCTGGGATGGTTGGGACGGTCCATGCCTCACCGGGATGAGGACCCTTGCGGGAGACCGATTTTCTCCGCCGCTTCCGGGGACTCCGGAGCATTGCGGATCAATCCCTTGGCCCAAGCTCCATGCGTCCCTGGACCTAGGCCCCTGGACGCAGTGGTGCTCACCACCGGCCCCCGAACCCGGGATTCCGGAGCCGAGTTCCCGTGGCGTCCGCTTCCTATCTGCCCTGCAGACCAAAGCAGGGAAGCGGTGATATCCTTTCGTTCCTTAAAAACTTAACGAAATATCCTCAATGTCAGGGTGAGAGCCCTTCTCTTAGGAGGTTGATGTAGAATGTCTGCCCACCATCATCCTTGGCGGGTGATGAACGGTGGTTGAAGATTGTAGAAGATAGTAATAAGGCCAGCCATCGCAGGGTGGGCCCGCCTTCGGAGATAGGGAGCTTGACGGGACGCCAGAAGTGCAGACGCATCTTCTATAAGCCGGCCGATGCCTGGGCGGGCGACTTCATACCGTTCTTCTGGAAGGGGGACTATCACCTCTTCTACCTCAAGGACTTCCGGGGGACCAAGCCGGGGGAAGGCATGCCGTGGTATCATATCTCCACGAGGGATTTCCTCAAGTTCGCAGATTACGGCGAGGCCCTCCCGCGGGGGAGTCTCGAGGACCAGGATCTATACGTCTTCACGGGCTGCGTCGTGCAAAGGGGGGGCAGTTTCCACATCTATTATACCGGACACAATCCTCACTTCCCAAAGGCGGGCAAGCCCGCTCAGGGAATCCTGCACGCAAGTTCGTCCGATCTGGTTCACTGGACCAAGCAGTTATCGGGGATACTGTATGCCGATCCGGATCTTTATGAGACAGATGATTGGAGGGATCCCTTCGTCTTCTGGAACTCGGAGGCGGAGGAGTATTGGATGCTGGTGGCCGCCAGGCTCAACAATGGCCCTTTGAGCAAGCGGGGATGCATCGGGTTGGCGGTTTCTGACGATCTGGAGGGCTGGGAGGTTTTGGGTCCATTCTGGGCTCCCGGGTTATGCTCGATCCACGAGTGCCCCGATCTCTTCCGGTGGGGGAGATGGTGGTATCTGGTCTATTCAACCTTTTCGGAGCGCTTCCTCACCCATTATCGGATGAGCACGGGCCTGTCAGGGCCTTGGAGGGCACCGGCAGACGACGCCTTTGACGGAAGGGCGTTCTACGCTGCCAAAACGGCTGGGGACGGAAGGCGGCGTTTCGCCTTCGGCTGGAACCCCACCAGGACCGGGGACAGCGATGAAGGTGCCTGGCAGTGGGGAGGATCGCTTATCGTCCACGAACTCGTCCAGTCCGCCGACGGATGCCTCGGGGCCAGGATCCCCCAGGAGTTGGCGGCGGCGTTCGGCGGCGAGATGCAAATCTGCCCGATGCCCCGGATGGGCAAATGGAGACTGGGAAACGGGACCGCACGCTGCGAGGCCCTCGATTGTTTCGCGTGGTGCTCCTTGGCCGCGGTTGCGGATCCGTCGCTGCTGGACATACGCATCTCGTGGTCCCCCGACACCCGGGGTTGCGGCGTCCTGCTCCGTACCGACGAAAGTCTTGAGCGTTACCATCAGATTCGCATCGAACCCGGTCGCAGGCGCGTGGTCCTGGACAGGTGGCCGCGGCCCGGGGATCAACCCTTTCTCCTGGAGCGACCCCTGCCGCGTGGCTGTACAACAAGCGTCGACTTGAAGATCCTGACCGATGACTCGATCGTGGAGACATACGTGGATGGCGAAGTGGCCCTCAGCGCCAGATGCTATTCCCCTCCCACCGGCTTGTTGGGACTTTTCGTATCCGAGGGAGAGGTGGAGTTCTCGAATTTGAGGATGCGCCGGTTTTGTTGACCAATGACGGTTAGCGTTGAGCGCAGATCGGTAGATATTTAACGTGCTGAGACTGATTGTAGGCCGATCCCCATGTTGAGGTACCTGTATGCCGATTCCAGCGAGTTTCCCTTGCAGAGGGATTTCGTCGATCTCCTTCAGAGATTCTCGGACGTTGCAGTAGAGGCCTTGCCGACCCAGGAGCAGGTCGCGGATCTCAAGAGGAGGATTCGGGACATGGATTCGAAGAGGGAGTCCCAGCTCCAGGAGATCAATCGTCTCGGAGAGGCGATGGCCCAATCGATTGGCGCTGTTGCGACGGATTTCGGAGTCGACCGATATGCCGCGGTGGCAGAGGGGATAAGGTCGGCGGCCGAGGAGAAGGTGGCTGGGTTCCACGAGTCAGAGAGGCAGAGATTCGAAACGGTTCTTGAGGGCCTGAGGAAGGAGCTTGCCAAGCGACAACAGAGCCTACTCCAGATAGTGGGCGAGTTTCTCCACTACGATCCCCTGAGCATCGCGCAGGTGGAGATCTCAGCATCCCTGAAGGACAAACTCTATGATTCCCAGGTCTCGGTGACCTGCAACAACGGCACCTCCTACGTGTACGATCTCGATTTCTCCGAGAAGGAGAAGCGCGTATCCGACTTCACGGAGAAGCCGGTTGAGGTCCCAGCGGTCATGAAGCAGAAGGTCCTCAGCAAGGAGAAGAGGCCCCGGTTCATATCCATCAATGATTGGATCATGACGGAGGCTCTGTACCGTTCCAACGCGGAGACGATTCTTCGGGTTACGCTTGCCAAGGGTCCGGGGGATAAGACCCGTCTCGAGATGGAGCTCAGACCAGGAGAGACCAAGCTTCAGTGCCTGGTGTACGTCGATGATGACGGGTGCAAGACCGACATCCTGAAGGACGACCAGCTTAAGAGGCACTTGGGCAAGAATCTGGAGGAGTTCGCGAAGTACCTCCTGGGCCACTTCTACGGCCTCATCAACAAGAAGAAATCCATCAATAAGGTCGAGCTTGACGGAGCCGATCTAGTACGGGAGGATCTGACCGAGAAGTTCATCGAGAGGACTGCCAAGGAGTACGCCCCAACGATAGCTTCAATCCGCCAGAAGGGCTTGGTAAGGGGCGAGCTGAACCTGAAGGCTGAGGACACTGAAGGAAAGAGAACCGAGCGGTATCTGAAGATTGACGAGTACAGGACGAAGATGTCCTCCGTCCCCCAGGGATCCCGGATCTGCTCGATGATGGGTTTGGATTAGGGGCATGACCCATGGCCTACCGGTACTACGATATCTGGATGCACAGGTCCAAGAAGCGCATTGAGGAGATACGCAGGTCCAAGGCATCGCTTGAGTCTCTCGTTCAAAAGGCAGGGACCGACAAGCCCGAGATAGCCTCAAAGCTGGAGGCCG
Source organism: Hadarchaeota archaeon (SeqCode) (assembly GCA_964452145.1). Taxonomy (GTDB): domain Archaea; phylum CAYQAE01; class CAYQAE01; order CAYVLA01; family CAYVLA01; genus CAYVLA01. Next base: position 23,344 of record CAYVLA010000024.1, on the reverse strand, counting down.
TGTCCCGGATCCTCAGCGACGCGGAGGGGCTGCATGGACGTTTCAGGTTCCCGGATTCGGTAAGGAAGAGCGAGGAAGCCCTGAAGATGCTGAAGGATCTTCAGTACCTAGCTCTTGCGTCCAAGGAGTAGTCCGCCGGCTGGTGTCGACGGCATGTCATGAATCGGGCCATGTGTTCGCCCGTCGTGGTAGCCTTGCTAGAGGTAGCATGCCTCGGGAGACTGAACGTTCCTCGCTGGGCCTGGCTTCGCGGGCAGGATCTCGAAGCGGGATGGTCCGACGCTGTAGGGCTGGGGTTCGTAAGAGGATGCGGGAGCCGCCTCGCTCCGCTTGATGGGAAGCAGGTACTTGACCTTGTTGCTGCCTGAGGTAATCCCCCAAAGTATCGATGCGTCTGCAAGATGGATTATGCTTGCCTTGTAGAGTTCGCCGTGGGAGTACCAGTCCGCCATTCCGATCATCGTGCCCCTCCTAGATCTCATACGGGATACCAGCTCGGAGAAGAGCTTGGCGTGCTGGGCCTCCCCCATATCCATGGCCAGATCGGTCAGGCTGTTCTCTATTCCCACGAAGTCCTCCAGATGGCACTCCTCTCTCAGTTCCCTCATCACGTCCGAGAGCGTACCGGCGCCTCGGATCCGGCAGGTATCCGTCACGTACCGTATGTCCAGGCCCTGGTAGTCTCTGAGAGGCCCCCCGAACATCTCCAGACGGGCCGAATACGAGTCCAGGAAGTGCATCCTCGAACCTAGGCCGAGTATGGTAGATGCGCATCCGGGATCGGATCTTTGTAGAAGGCTGAGGAACCCGTCGACATTCGATCTCGTGCAGTGGACCACGAACGCCTTGCTCTTCTGAACCGAGGATGCGATCCACCGCGAGACAAGGTTTTTGGGGTCGTCGCAGGTCTCCGGCATCAGCCAGAAGACAGTGTAACCCGGGGAGGGTATCGTGAACCACTCATCAAATTCGGGGAAGCCCGAAGGTAGATGTCGAATCATGCCTAGGTGATGGGAGGCAACCTTGGATTATGGTGCGGGGCACGCAGCCCCTCCGATTGATAAAAGGTTTCCGGCGCCGGCGCCGCTGTGTTATGTTCCCAGCTCCCAGCTTTGCATGTATTTCTTCTGTTCGGGAGTCAGGAGGTCGATTGTCACCCCCATGGTCGAGAGCTTTCGCGTCGCGACCTCGTCATCTATCTCGGCCGGGACCCTGTGAACCTTGCCCCTGTCCAGTCGTGCATGGTTGTCTTTGAGCCACAGCGCGGTGAGCGCGTGGACCGAGAAGCTCATGTCCATGACTTCGCTGGGGTGTCCGTAGGCAAGTGCTAGATTGACGAGCCTGCCTTCGGCTAGAAGCAAGAGCGTCCGCCCGTTGGAGAGCCTCCTTTCCTCGACCATGGGCTGGATCTCGCGCTTGCTCCGGGTTAGCGAGTCCAGATCGTCCAGGGATATCTCCACGTTGAAGTGTCCCGCGTTGGCGAGGATCGCTCCGTCCTTCATTCTCTCCATGTGCGCCCGTCTCACGACGTTCCTGTTGCCGGTGGCGGTGATGAAGAGATCCCCGACGGACGCGGCCTGGAGCATCGGCAGGACTCTGTAACCCTCCAGAGAGGCTGTAAGGGCCCTGTGAGGGTCGACCTCCGTGATGATCACCTGGGCTCCGAGACCCCTTGCCCGGTCGGCTATTCCCCTTCCACAGTGCCCGTATCCACAGACCACCACGCTTTTGCCCGCTATGAGCATCTTGGTGCCGTTGAGGATGCCGTGAAGGGCCGACTGCCCGGTGCCGAATACGTTGTCCATCTCCCACTTCACCTTGGCATCGTTGACCGCGATGACCGGGAACTTCAGAACGCCGTGCGCCTCCATCGATCGGAACCTCATCACACCCGTCGTGGTCTCCTCCTGTCCCCCCATGACCTCATCGATCCATGATGGATTGGATTTGTGGACATGCGAGATCAGATCGGCCCCGTCGTCCAGGATGATGTGTGGTCTGATCGCGCTTGCCTTCTCGATACACCAGTAGTAGTCCTTCGTGTCGAGGCCTCTCCATCCGTAGACCTCTACCCCAAGCTTGGCCAGGTGGGCCGCTACCTCATCCTGGGTGCTCAAGGGATTGGACGGGCAGAGGGATACGTCCGCCCCGGCCTCCCTCAGGCCGAGGATCAACGCAGCCGTTTCCTTCGTTATGTGAAGGCAGGCAGCGACTCGGATTCCCGCCAGACGTTTCTGGCTTCTCAATTCCTCGGAGAGGTTCCGGAGAACGGGCATGTTTCTCTGGGCCCATTCTATGGAGAGCCGGCCGGACTCAGAAAGCCCGATGTCCTTGACCTTGTAGTCCAAGTCATCACCGTGAGACCATTGCTGCACCCCAGTATAAGTGTATCGGCCGCTTTAGGATACAAAAGATACATATGCGAGACGAGACGTATCATGTGTTCACATGGAGCTGGATCGCAGGATTGTACACTCACTGGAGAACGACTACCGGGTGACCTTCTCAGAGATCGCAAGATCTCTGGCCATCTCCAGGTCCACCGTCAAGCGGAGGTTGAACTCCGTTTTCGGAGAGGGGAGGCTGGCGGGCTATCAGGTGGAGTTGGATCGCCTCGCTCTGGGTCTTGAGCGGCTCGTCTACTTGGAGGTCAAGACCAACCCCAAAGAAGCTTGGCTTCTTCGGGCCATCGAATCCCTGGATGACTGCATCGGATCGGACGGTGTGATCGGGGAGTACGGACTGGTCTTCAAGCTTGCGTTTGCGAATAGCGTTGAACTGGCTGCCGGGCTGCACTCGGTCGACCCCCTCATAGCATCCACCTCCGCCAAGAGATACAGGATAGTAGATGTGATTGAGACCTACAAGGAAAGGGATCTCGCCTACGCGCCGCGATCCCCGGTCGGTCTGGACGAGGTGGACAGGGCGCTGCTGAGGATACTGCTTAGACAGGAAGGTGAAGCTCCATGGCCTCTGTGGCGACTTGCACGCGAGATGCAGGGCGAGCTCGGCAGGACGGTGTCCAGATCGCTCGTCCAGAAGAGGCTCGGCAGACTTGTATCCAGCGGGGTCATCAGGCAGTTCACCGTTAGGCCCCGACGCTGGAGGAGGGACCCTGGAATCCGGGCGTTTGTGCGCCTCAGAACCGACCCAGGACAAACCACAGTAGCTGCTGAGGCAATGACGCGGAGGACGGAGATCCTCTCCCTCTACCGCACCGGAGAGGAGTACGGTCTGTTCGCCGAGATATTCTCGGCCGATCTGACATCGCTGGACAGGTTCCTCAAATGGGTCTACGAGGTCCAGGGCGTGATTGACACAGTTACGACGATAGTCGTCGAGATGCGAAAGGAGACTCCTGTTCCCCTTGGGTCGCTTCTGTGAGGCCGAAGACGTCTCAGCATTCTTTCCTGCTCGGCAGGTTCTCGAAGGCCGATTTCAACTCCGGCTGATCCGCAGCGATTCCAAGGCAAGGGATCCTGTTGTCCCATCTAGGTTCGAAGTTCGATCCCATCAAGGCCAGTCGCCAGATCGAACAGTGCAGGAAAGAGTTTTTTGCAGCCACCCTGACTCGGTATGGAGTTGATGGAGTGGTGCAAGGCCAGGACCCGCAACAAGCCCAGACCCAGGAAAACGCCATCGCCCTGCGCTCGATAGCCAGACGGACCTTCCGCTTCGTCCTGCTGGTCGTGTCCGCCGTGATCATCCTGGCGTTTCTTAACGAGGCCGGGTATTTCGCGCTAGCCGTGTTCGACGAAGAACTGCCCAGAGATCCGCTTCCAATGGCGCTGACGATCCTGTCCATCGTGCTCACGATGTGGCTCATATACGTGATTCCGGCCAGGACTATGGATGCACAGGCCAAGCGGCACCCGGAGAAGGAGGGCGACCTGGTGATGATCAAGGGCCTGATCAGAGCCCTGATGATGCTGATAACCACATTTGCGGTTCTGAGCGTAATCTTCAAGGTCGGGGCGCTCCTCGCAGTCATCGGTGCGTTTGCAGGGATGTTCTTGGGGTGGTCCCTGCAGGGCCCTGTTTCGGGATTCGTGGCCTGGATCCTCATAACGATCAAACGTCCCTTCAAGGTTGGTGATCGAGTGCTCTTTCCGAGCTGGGGGCTGATAGGTGACGTGCTGGACGTTGGTGTGATGCACACCAGGCTGAACCAGGTCGGGGGAACAGTTGGCGGAGAGGACAAGTCCAACAGGGAGATACTGATACCCAACGCCGTTCTCTGGGCCAACGTGATAATCAACTACACCTCAAGCCTCGTGCCGGCGGGAGGGAAGGATGAAGGCCAGGGGTCGCGATACGTCCTGGACGAGGTCGTTGTCAGGGCCACATTCGACTCCGATCCTGCGGAGGTCAAGCGGATTCTAGTGGACGCAGCGAGAAAGGTCACGGGAGAGATCATAGCGGAGACGGGCATGGAGCCGTATGTGAGGTGCGACATGTACGACTACGGGGTCTACAACAGGCTGAGATTCATGACCATCGCGACGGATAGACCTCGTATCACAAGCGATATCACCGACCTCATAGTCGAAGCCTTCAGGAGATCGGACAAGGTGGATTTCGCCATACCTTGGGTTTACTCCTACCGGAAGGCCGTGGGCCAGTCGGGGGGCGACCAGTATGGTTCCAGGGACGAGCCGATGGACGACCGGCCGAAGTTGTCAAGAGGTCGCTGATCGATGGTCGCCGCGTCGCGGCGGGTATGCCGCCTGCTCTGGACTCTTCCATCATTTCCAGGTGGATGATCCTGGGAGTGAACAGGGGCGTCGAGGGGATTGGAGACGGGTTGGATGCCGGGGCTGGTCGTCATGATCCGTGGGTGAGGGCGAGGAGCGCCACACATCTGCGTGGGACCAGTGGGAAACTACAGGTGGATGACGGTATGGAATCAGGCAGGAAAGATGGCACACATTCCGGGGTGGTAGGTTGAACAGGAAGCTCGTCTCCTTGCTCTTGGCATTCTGCCTCGTTCCGCAGATCTGCTCGGGTGAGGAGAGGCCCCAGAGGATCAAGGTTCTCGCTACCGGGATAGATGTTGGCATGCCCGTGCTTTCGGGTTGGTTCACAGCGGAGCCGTCGACCGAGCCCATCGTGATCCCGACGAGGGTCTGGTCGGTGCTGAGCGGTGCCCAGATTCAGCGCTTCGTGCGGATCTACTTCCCCAGAAGCTATAGTGCGTTGTTGGAGTATGAGTTCTTCTTCTTGGAGGCGATCGATATGGATTACTTCACCGTGGAGCACCAGAGATGGATATACGATGCTTTGAGCGAGCACCAGAGGGGCGGGGTGAACACTAGGAGCGTCATGAGCATCATCTCCGACTATAACCGGAGGTGGAGGGATAGCATCATTTCCAGAGCCTTCCCCAACGATGTCGATGCTCTGGTCTCGAATCCCTTGGTTTTTGGGGGGCTGCCGGGCCCGCTTGTCATCAGGAGTGATGAGGGTCTGCCGAACATAATGAAGCCCTATCGGGAAATGATCCCCATCCGGTTTCTGGGTGGGGTGAGCTCTGAGATCAACACCATTCCCAAGCCCGGTTCGGTGGTCTTGTCCTATACCCGTAACGATGCCGGCCTTGGATACCCCGTGCCTGGGCAGATCCCACATGTCTTCTACTGGAGGTGGAACAGATCCATCACCTTCACATTTAGGGACTGTGTCTACTATCCCGAGTTCTGGAGCAATCTGGACAACAGGTTCTCCCTAGATATCGTGGTCAACATGGTCTGGTTCAGCGTTGGGAGGGATCTACCGGCGGACCCCCTGAGGATGCATGATTATCGACAGCTCCTGGTCAACTTCGACTCTATGAAGTTGCTTCTGGCGAGCCTGTTAGACTTTGCGGAGAGGTTTGGGGCAAGTCCTGTGAGGTTGTTTGAGAGGCTTGGGAGGGTGCAGGAGGAAAGAAGGAAGAGTGAAGGGTCCTATCTGGGTGGCGATGTTGATGCAGCTCATGATTCGTTGAGGGCCTCGATGGAGGAGCTCTCGGGGTTGTACCGGGATGCGGTGAAACTTAAGGACGATGCCTTGTTCTGGGTGCATGCGATTCTGTGGTTGGTCACAACCGCGGTGTTGCTGGCCGCTGGCACGGTGCTCTGGGTTTTGATGTTCAAGAGGTCCCTGTATCAGGAGGTTCGCACCACACGATTGGAGGGCTAGATGTTGGGAGGAGACGGCTTGTTCCCAGGTTCTCAGAAGCAGATCATGCTTCGCTTGCGACCCAAGGCTGGGTTTCCGGCAACCCCGCAGCGGATCTGACCCGGATACGGGCCGTGATCGCGGTGAACAGCACAAGGGTGGACTCGTGCCGGCACACCCCGGCGCGACACAAGGCGGGACTGGCCGCATGCGCGTGTAGACGATGCTCGGCGAGGATGGCCCGGAGGAGTCCCGGGGCGCGTCTTGGAGGTTGGGCCGCGCTGGCCCAGCCGAGCAGAATTCTAGGAAGCGCTTGAAGTCATGGCGGCCCCCGGAACAATCACGGCCCCATGCAAAGCCTGATCCTTTCGTCACCAATGCAGATGACAAACAATTAAGAATCTTGCCCAAGCACATCTCAAAATGCGAAACTTGATATCCCTTCTCAATGGCGTTCTACTCCTGTCCTCCAACCCGGAAAGCGAGCTTCCCTGGATCGAGAAGTACCGGCCTACGGAGCTTGCGGAGGTCGCCGGCCAGGCGGATGTGGTCAGGATCCTGTCCTCCTTCGTGGCCCAAAGGAGGATGTCCCACCTGATATTTGCCGGGCCCGCAGGCGTGGGCAAGACCACATGCGCCCTGATACTGGCCCGCAGGATCCTGGGGGAGGATTGGAGGGGAAATTTTCTGGAGCTCAACGCCTCCGATGAGCGGGGCATAGAGGTCGTCCGGACAAAGATCAAGACCTTCTGTCGCTCCATGGTGCTAGGGGATGCACCGTTCAGGATCGTATTCCTGGACGAAGTCGACAACACGACAAGCGACAGCCAACACGCCCTTCGCAGGGAGATGGAGCAGTACACGGCCACCAGCAGGTTCATTCTTTCGTGTAACTACTCCAGCAAGCTCATCTCGCCGATCCAGTCCCGGTGTGTGGTACTGAGGTTCGCTCCGTTGAAGAGGGACGAGATGGTCTCGGGCCTTCGTTTGATCGCTTCCGCCGAGAGCCTGGATATCGACGAGGCGGCCTATGATGCCCTCTACTACGTCTCTCAGGGGGACATGAGAAAGGCCACCAACCTACTTCAGGCTGCCCACTCCTTCGGCGGGACGATCACGAATGAACTCGTCCACAAGATCTCGGGGGAAGCCAATCCGGGCGACATCAAGCAGCTCCTGGCGCTGGGCCTGAACGGTGACTTCGGGGAGGCCCGCGATAAGCTGAGGCAGATAATGCTCGACCAGGGGCTATCCGGCCTCGATCTGGTCAGCCAGATGCACCGAGAAGCAACCCGCATGGAGATCCCAAGGACCAAGCTGGCCAGCCTTCTGGAGCTTCTGGCTGAGTGCGAGTTTCGCCTCGTGGAGGGCAGCAACGACGTTCTTCAATGCGAAAGCCTCCTGGCCCAGATCTGTTCCCTGAGGTGAGGTCGCTTGTGGACGGAGAAGCACAGGCCGACACGGCTCTCTCAGATAAGGGGTCAGGACGCCCCAATCGCCACCCTCAGAAAGTGGGCTGAATCCTGGTCCATGGGCAAACCGAGACAGAAAGCTGTGCTTCTTTACGGGCCCGCCGGGACGGGAAAGACCACGGCTGCACTTGCACTGGGCACCGAGATGAATTGGGAGGTTCTCGAGATCAACGCAAGCGATAAGAGGTCCGAGTCGGCCCTTGATGAGATCGCGAGGTCATCGAGAACGAGGTTCAGCTTCTCGGGCAAGGCCATGAAGCTCTTGGTGATCGATGAAGTGGATGGTCTGAGCGGGAGCGAGGATAGGGGTGGGCCCAAAGCTATCTCCGAGATCATCAGGTGCTCGGTCAATCCGATCATCCTGATATGTAATGATCTCTACTCCCCCAAGTTGAGCCATCTCAGGCGCATAGCCAAACCGATCCAGTTTGGCAGGGTGAGAAAGGATGCAATTGCAGCCGTCCTCAGGGAGATATCCCGGAAGGAAGGCGTGCAGCCTGATTTCCTGGCCTTGAACCTTCTTGCCGATCGGGCCGAGGGGGATCTTCGATCGGCCATCAACGACATGGAAACCGTCTCGATTGGCGGAAAGGTCTCCAGACAGGACGTGCGTGTCCCCGAAAAGAGAAGGACGGAGGGAAGCATCTTTCGGGCCTTGGACTTGATCTTCAGCGGCTATCCTAACGCCGCCGACTATGCAAGGGATCTGGACCTCTCTCCCGATCAACTCCTGGAGTGGATAGCCGAGAACCTGCCCCTGAGATACACCGATGCTCGGCAGCGCGCCGAGGCCTACGAGATCGCGTCGGCCGCCGACATATACCTTTCGCGGGTATATCGAAGGATGCATTGGGGCTTTTGGGGCTATGCTACGGACATGATGACGAGGGGGCTGGGCTCTCTGGCCGATCTGCGCGCCCCGGGATACGACAGGCAATCGAGCTATTCCCGCCCCACGGACTATATGCGGATAAGGCAGGTGGCGGGGGTCTTGAGGCGGGTGGCCCAGGGCGTGGATGTTCGGAGCGGAAGCAACCTGGCATTCGAAGCCGGGATTGCCCGGGAGATAGGCCGAAGGTGCCACATGTCCACCAAGGAGGCAATGGTCCATCTGCTTCCCTATCTTCGCATCATCTGTGAGAATGATCCTGGTCGGGCGGAGGCGATACTGAGGGGACTGGGACTGGACGAGGAGAACATCGCGAGGTTCAGAGTCGAAGGAGGCGGTTAACACGGAGGTCAAGGAGATAGTGCTGGAGGGACATGTGATCGACAGCTGGGTCCTACCCAGAGTCCTGGATCTGATCATGGATCTGAACGGGGACTTCGAGTTCCTAGAGTTCAATGTGGGAAAGAGGAAGACCGAGAAATCCTTCGTCAGAATGTTGATCAAGGGCAGGGATGGGCAGCACCTTGATCAGCTTCTCAGCGAGCTCAGGGGGCTGGGGGCCTCCCTGCCCGAGATGGAGGCGCTCAGAACCCAGCCTTCGCCCGCCGACGGGGTCCTCCCGGCGGGCTTCTACTCCACCACGAACCACCCCACCTTCGTCAACATCGAAGGCTCATGGGTTCAGGTATCAGACATAGAGATGGACTGCGCCATCGTCGTGCGCGATGGGAGGCCGTTGTGCGTACCCATCGCCGGGATAAGGAGGGGCGATCCGGTCGTGCTCGGGACACAGGGCGTCAGGGTCATTCCACCTGAGCGCCCCAGAGAGTCCATCGGAATATTCGAGTTCATGACGAGCATGGCCAGTTCAGAGAAGCCCGTCGCCACTGTGGTCTCAAGACTTGCCAAGGAGATCTGGGACCTGAAGCGCAAAGGGGCGAAGGTGATTGTCGTTGCTGGGCCGGCGGTGGTCCATACTGGCGCGGCATCCTCGCTCGCATGGATGATCGAGCACGGATTCGTCGGAGGGCTCTTGGCCGGGAACGCGCTCGCAGTGCACGACGTGGAATTCGCCCTCTACGGCACCTCTCTGGGAACCGAAATCGCGACGGCCCGAAGACACGAGGGCGGCCACAGGCACCATCTCATGGCGATAAACGAGGTCAGAACGCACGGAGGATTGAAGGCGTGCGTCGACAAGGGCATCCTCAGGAGCGGCATCATGTACGAGTGCATCCGGGGCGGGGTTCCCTTCGTTCTAGCGGGCTCCATCCGGGATGACGGGCCGCTGCCGGAGGTGGTCACCGACGTTATGGAGGCCCAGGATCGGATGAGGGGTGTGCTCCGCGGGGCCGAGTTGGTGATGATGTTCTCCACTATGCTTCACTCCATCGCGGTGGGCAACCTCCTCCCGTCCCACGTCCGAACCGTCTGCGTGGACATCAGCAGCTCGGCCGTCACCAAGCTGCTCGACAGGGGCTCGGCGCAGGTCCTGGGGCTTGTCTCGGATGTGGGGGTGTTCCTGCCCTCGTTGCAGAAGGATCTGCAGGCTCTGGAAGGGACGCTATGAGGATAGTCATGAAGTTCGGCGGAGGACTCTTGACCTCCGGCAGACGAATCAGAGAATCCGCGCAGCTGGCTAAGGACCAGATGGACCGAGGCAATGAGGTGATCGTCGTTACCTCGGCGCTTGGAGGAGTGACCGATCGGCTCCTTTCCATGATAGGGCAACTGGAAGGGGAGCCGCCCGAGCCGTGCGCGATCGAATGCTTCTGCCGCGATCTGTTGGCTTTGCACCTCGAAGCCGCTGAGTGCGTGGTTGGCCCGGAGGGCCGGGCCAAGATCTCATCAAAGCTTGAGGCGTTGGTATGCCTGGCCGGACAGGAGCTGTCGAATCTGGCCGGGGGCAGTGTCCCAGCTAGGGACAGGGACAGCATCATCTCGGTGGGGGAGAGGCTTTCAACCCTGGTCTTCGCCGCCGTCCTCTCCTCTCTCGGGACGCCATCCCTTGCGCTCGACGGAGGCGAGGCCGGCCTTGTGACGGATTCCCACTTCGGTGAGGCGATGCCCAATATGGAGATCTGCAGGGAGAGAGCGGCATCCCGCCTGGGCGACCTGCTTGCCCGGGGTTTGGTTCCCGTGGTCGCAGGCTTCATCGCCGAGGACGAATCGGGCGGGATCACCACGCTGGGAAGGGGCGGGTCGGATTACACAGCCTCCATCCTCGCCTCCTGTCTGGAGGCCGATGAGATCTGGATATGGAAGGATGTCGGAGGGATCATGACCGCGGACCCCAAACTCGTTCCGGAGGCCGGGACCATACCAGTCCTCTCCTACGCCGAGGCCGCGGAGCTGGCATACTTCGGCGCGAAGGTACTCCATCCCCGGACGATGGCTCCCGCCATGCAGGAGGGGATTCCGATCAGGGTCAAGGATGCAGCGTCCCCTGCCAGCCCGGGCACCCTAATCAGTGACAGGACGTCCGAGGCCGCCGACTCGGTTAAGGCCGTGACCAGGGCCGATCATGTAGGGATGATCGCTGTGTCGGGCACCGGGATGGTGGGGGTGCCTGGAGTCGCGGCCAGGATCTTCGACGCCCTCGCCCGGGCAGAGGTCAACGTCATGATGATCTCCCAGAGTTCATCCGAAACCAACATAACCATAGTTATTCCCGGAAAGGACATCCCGCTCTGCCGCAGGGTTCTGGGTTCGGAGTTCGAGGGGGATCAGGCCGTTAAGGAGGTCAGGTTTGACGAGGAGATCTCCATAGTCTCCGTCGTGGGCGCCGGTATGAAAGGGACTCCCGGAGCGGCGGCCAAGGTCTTCAGGGCCGTGGCCGATGGCGGAATAAACGTGATGATGATCGCCCAGGGCTCCTCCGAACTCAACATATCATTTGTCGTGAGAAGGGGTGATTCTGCGGCGGCGGTGTCGGCGATACACCGAGAGTTCGGCTTGGGCCGGACATCTAGGCAAGGGCTCTCTCGGTCCTGAGGCCCAGATGGTCCACAACATCCTCCACCCGTGGGGGAAGGACCTTGGGCTCGTGGATGATCCTCAGCGCCATGTCCGGATCCTTGAGGCCGTGACCAGTGAGGACGCAGACCGCCTTGGATCCCTCTGCGACATCGCCCCTTTCCAGAGCCTTGGCCAGACCGGCAACCGAGGCTGCGGAGGCGGGCTCCACGAATATCCCCTCCTTGGATGCAAGGGCCTTGTATGCAGTCGTTATCTCATCGTCGGTGACGGATGTGATGGATCCCCGGGACTCGTCTGCGGCTCGGACCGCCTGCTTCCAGCTTGCCGGGTTCCCGATCCGGATCGCTGTCGCGATCGTCTCGGGCTTCTCGATGATCCTGCCGAGAACTATGGGTGCGGCCCCGGCTGCCTGGAAGCCCAGCATGGCTGGGGTCCCGTCCACCCGGCCGGCGGAGCGGTACTCACAGAAACCCTTCCAGTAGGCCGTGATGTTCCCGGCATTGCCAACCGGTATGCATAAGAATTCCGGCTGGCGTCCGAGATGGTCGCAGATCTCGAACGCGGCGGTTTTCTGGCCCTCTATCCTGAAAGGATTAAGGGAGTTGACCAGCGTCACCGGGTAATCCTCCGCCATGGCGCGGACCACCCGGAGGGCATCATCGAAGTTGCCATCAAGAGCAACTACCTCGGCATTGTGGACCAGGGCCTGTGCCAGCTTGCCCTTCGCTATGGCTCCCTTGGGTATGCAAACCGCACATCTGATGCCGGCCCTTGCCGCGTAGGCCGCGGCGGAAGCCGAGGTGTTGCCTGTGGAGGCACATACGACCATGCCGGATCCTGCCTCGACGGCTTTTGAGACTGCAACGGTCATGCCGCGGTCCTTGAAGGAACCGGTAGGGTTCAGTCCCTCCAGTTTGAAGTGCAGATCGATCCCCGCCCGTGGGCCGAGATATGTCGACTCCACCAATGGCGTGTTGCCTTCGTTTAGGGTTATGACGGGCGTGTCCTCATCCACAGGGAGGAAATCGGAGTATGCCCGGATCACCCCGGGCCATCGACCGGTCATATCCTGTCCTCGACTCTTATGCAAGAGCTGACCTCCTCAACAACCTCGAGCTGGCCGATCCGTTCAAGGGCCTTCCTCAGGTTGCTCTCCAAGGCCTCGTGCGTCATGAAGACCAGGTCCACTACTCTGCGCCTTTCCTCGGTCTGGCGGACGCTCGCAAGGCTGATGTTCTCCTGGCCGAACACGGCGGCGATGCTCGCCAGAGCTCCAGGCCTGTCTAGGACCCTAAGCCTGACGTAGTACTTGGAGACCAGGTCGCCTATGTCCACGATCCCGGACGCCGCCTCAAAGGGCAGGCCGCTCTCAAAGCCCATGCGCGAGTTGGACAGTATGGACCTTGAGGCATCAAGGATGTCTGCCACGACCGCGCTGCCCGCGCTGGGTCCCCCTGCGCCCGTTCCGTAGAACAGGACGGGCCCCGCGCAGTCCGTATTGACAAAGACCGCATTGAAGATGTCCACCACCGAGGACAACAAGTGGTTGGCCGGGATCAGCGTCGGGTGAGCCCTGATCTCCAATCCCCGCTTGGTCCTCTTGCTCACCGCCAAGAGCTTTATGGCGTAGCCCAGATCCCTCGCATAGGCCATGTCCCTCTGCGCTATCCTTCGGATGCCCTCCCTGTAGACCATGTCCACCGTGACCCACTTGCCGAACGAGATGGACGCCAGGATCGCGATCTTGTGTGCGGCATCTATGCCATCTATGTCGTAGGAGGGGTCCGCCTCCGCGTAGCCCTTCCGGGAGGCCTCGGCCAGGGCGTCATCGAACTCCATGCCCTCCCGGTCCATCTTGCTCAGGACGTAGTTGGTCGTTCCGTTGACTATTCCGTAGATCTCCCTAACGTTGTTCCCGGCCAGGCCCTGGTGAATTCCCCGCAAGATCGGCATACCCCCGCAGGTCGAGGCCTCGAAATACAGCCCTGAGCCGTGCTCACGGGCAAGCGCCACAAGTTCGCGACCGCTGAGGGCTATGACCTCCTTATTGGCCGTGACCACGGTCTTCCCCGCGGAAAGAGCCCGGGATATGAAGGATCTGGCGGGCTCAAGGCCCCCGATAAGCTCGACCACGATGTCGATGTCCTTGTTGCCAAGGATCTCCTCGGATTCGGTGGTGAAGATCGCGTCCGGGATCTCCAGCTTCTCGGCTACCTCGGGCCTTCTGTCCGCTACCTTCTCGACGGCCAGCCTAGCCCCGAGTCGCGATTCAAGGCGCTTCCTCTGATCCCTCAGTATCGAGTAGACGGCCGCGCCCACCGTGCCCAGTCCGATCATCCCGATCCTTACGGTCCTCATCCCACTCGCCTACAGTCCGTCGAGCTTCTCGCTTATGTTCCGGAAGTCCCGGAGCCTCCTGTTCGACGGCATCTCGACTTTGAACACGCATCTGTCCTGATAGTTGGCCACGCACTCGACCTCGGTCACCTTGACCTCCTCCAGCAGAATGCTGGAGAGGATTCCCTCCAGCATGCCTGAGACAAGGAAGCAGGATGGGCCACTACCCCTGTACTCTCGTGAGGAGAAGCAGTGTTCCACGGTTACCAGCCCCTTTTCGACGTCGATCACGACCTTGTCGCCTATCGATCTGGACACTAGGATTCTCTCCCACACGCTCAGCTTGTTGGTCAGGTCCCCTATTTCATCCTGCCAGTAGTCCGCGATGACCTCGCCAAAGGCCCTCCCCATCTTGGAGAGGACCTTGGGGTTGACATGCTTCTTGACCTCCGACCACTCGGCAAGCCCAATGGGGAAGATGTCCCGGTCCATCATCCTAAGGCCCTTGACGTGTGAATCGAAGATGACGTCCCTGGCGGTCTGAATGGCGACCTGATAGATCATCTTCGTGGCCATCAACTCCTCCTTTAGGACCTTCATGTCCAGCTGGCAGTTCGTGATGTCGGCGAATGCGCTGTACCTGCCCGTTACTCCCCGCTCGGCGGTGTCAAACCAGCCGAGCTTGAGATCGATGCCGTGTTCTGCCAGGACTGCCAGAACCCTGCTCTGAGAACCCGGGACGTCCTTCAGCAGCATCGATATCTGGGCCAGCTGCCTGCCCTTGGCAACGTAGTATATCCCAATATCCCTGTCGCCGAATCCATCTGCCTGCAACGCATCCCCTCCTGGATGCTACCTGAAGATCTTGGTGAGGGGGTGGCCGGCGGCCGGCCTGGTGCGATACTCCCACCTGTTCTGGTAGGCCGCGAAGGCATCCACGGCCGCGATGGCCCATGTGATCCAGGGTGCGTAACCCACGGGACCGTACATGACGAAGTCTGCCCCCAAGACCACGGAAGAGATCGTCGCGGCCACGTGGGCCGATCTGTAGACGTCCCGGTCGCTTCTGATGCGTTCCCACTGGGTTGTAGCGTTGCTCGCACCACAGCCTGACGGCAGCCCCAGCTCCTGTTTGACGAGGAAACAGGCCTTGCTGGCGGTTCCGATGCCTGGCACGTCGAGGACCATGGTGTCTACAAGGAACTGCTTGAAGCCGATCTTCTCGGCCAGGGGGAGAAGATCGTTCTTGACAACGCCCAGACGGCCAGCCGCAGACATCACCCTCTTGTCGAAGGTTAGCAGGACGCAGGTTTCAAGCTTGGTGTCCGTCAGGGCATCGACCTCCTCCTTGGTGTGGTCGGGCGAGATCGAGTTGTAGATGGCCCTCTTGCCCAGGCCCACCTCCGAGCAGTGACGCGCCACCGGGATTCTCACGTCCGCCGTGATCCCGTCCACCAGAAAAGGTGCCGAGGTCTTCGCTGCCACCCAGTCGATGTATCGCTCCAAGGCTTCGGGATAGTTGCCCACAACATCGAGGATGTAGGGTATGCCGGTCTGGTCTTTCATCACATCCAGGCCATTGATGAGCTTCTCGGCGGACTTCTCCTTGAAGACGCCCCTCTTCTCATCGGTTACGATGCTGTGCCCCGTGAAGAAGATGCTTGGAATGCCGACCGTGGGGTTGACCCCCGGCTGGCCGCCCACCTTGACTCCCGAGATATCGTACTCGATCTGCTGGGTCGAGAAATTGAACAAGACACCACCCGACCTTGTTGCTCTATCCCTTGGCAACGGCGAGGGGTCGCAGCCTGGCGACCTTCCTGCTGATGCCCGCCCTGTGGCAAACCTCGACGACCCGGTCTATCTCCTTGTATGCACCGGGTGCCTCCTCTGCTATGACGGGCATGCTCGCGGCCTTGATGATGATTCCTTTGGCTCTTAAATCACTTCGAATCCTCTCGCCATAGTACCTGCGCTTGGCCGCTGCTCTGCTCATGGCTCGGCCCGCACCGTGACATGTGGAACCGAAGGTTTCCTGCATGGCCCTCTCGGTTCCCACCAGAAGGTGGGAGGCCGTGCCCATGTCTCCTGGGATGATCACCGGCTGTCCGATCCCTGAGTACTTGGCCGGGATCGATCCGCTACCGGGGCCGAAGCTCCTTGTCGCACCCTTTCTGTGAACGCACAGCTCCATCTTCTTGCCGTCTACCAAGTGGGTCTCCATCTTGCCGATGTTGTGGGCCACATCGTAGATGAGCTCCATACCAAGGCTCTCCGGGCTCTGACCCAGGACCTGGGCGAAGGATTCCCTCACCCAGTGCGTGATCATCTGTCTGTTGCCCCACGCGTAGTTGGCTCCCGCGCACATCGCCGCAAGATAGGCCTGTCCCTCGGGTGAGCCAACAGGGGCGCAGGCGAGTTCCCTGTCGGGCAGCCTGATGTCGTACTTCCTCGTCGCGGATTCCATGGTTCTCAGGTAGTCCGAGCATATCTGGTGCCCGCATCCCCTGGATCCGGTGTGTATCATGGCGGTTATCTGGTTCTCCCGGTCTATGCCGAGGATCTTCGCGGCGTCGGGATCGTAGATCTGATCCACGTACTGGATCTCGAGGAAGTGGTTCCCGGACCCCAGGCTCCCGAGCTGGGGTACGCCCCTCTGCTTGGCCCGGTCGCTCACCTTCGAAGCATCCGCCTTATCGAGCCTTCCGTTCTCCTCCATGCGCTCGGTGTCCTGATCCCAGCCGTATCCTTTCCTCACTGCCCAGGCGGCGCCTTCCTCCAATACATGGTCTATCTCATTGGGGCCGAGCCTCACCTTGCCCTTGCTTCCCAGACCGGAGGGGACGTTTCTGAACGCAGCATCGATCAGGGCCTCAAGCTTGGATTCCACATCCGATCGCTCCAGATCGGTCCTGAGCAGTCTTACACCGCAGTTTATGTCGTAACCGATCCCGCCCGGGCTGATCACTCCGGTCTCCACGTCGAGTCCCGCGACCCCGCCGATCGGAAATCCATAGCCTAGGTGGGCGTCCGGCATCGCCAGGGAGTAGGCCTGTATGCCGGGAAGGAAGGCCACGTTTGCGACCTGCTCGATAGTTCCTTGCTCTATACCTCTGAGCAGGATCGCATCAGCATACACCCTTCCAGGAACCCTCATCCCGGCCTTGTGACCGAGGGGGAGCTCGTATAGCTGGTCCGATATCTTCTTCAGTTCAAGTGTCATGACCCAGGCCACCTATCATCTCTTAGGCAGGCTTTCGGATCGCGGGCGGCAGAGGTACTGCCGTTTCGCATTTGAAAACTCTTTTGTTCGGAAGCAGGATGTGCCTCGATCCCCCAGCTGTGGCAGGCATGCGCCGGTTCATCTAGTCCAGAACCCCGGGAATCTCTCCGCCCGCAGTCCCGTGGCCCGGCTATGACCCGACTGGGCCTCTTGACGTAGAATCTAAAAAGACATGGATCTTGCCCTCTGGCCGGTGGCATATTGCGTCTACAGAATCCCGCCGGATTGCACGAAAAGTGGAGGTACCCGAACGATCTCAAGGCTCCGGCATTCCGCATGATAGGCAATATTCACTACGTTGGCAACTTGGATGTGAGCAGCCATCTGATCGCCGGGAGCCAGGGGCACGTCCTCATAGACACCGGGTTCGCTACAACCGTCCCGCTCCTGCTGGAGAGCATTAGAAGCCTTGGCTTCCACGAACGCGACATAGAGCTGATACTGATTACGCACGGACACGTCGACCATGCCGGGGGCGCAAGAAGAATGGCCCAGGCTACCGGTGCCCCGGTGGCGCTTCACCGTCGGGATGTCCAGACGGTGGAGACCGGGAGCGAACTCACATGCGCCTACTTCACCTACGGCATCGAGGATTTTGAGACATTCAAGGTCGACAGGGTCCTGAGGGGCGGCGAGACCCTGCGCCTCGGCGATGTGATCGTCAGGGTCCACCACACCCCGGGACACACTCCGGGCGTCTGCAGCTACGAGATACCCGTCGAACACGGGGGAAAGAGGCTCACGGCCTGTCTCTTCGGCGGTCCCGGTCAGTGGACCTTCAAGAAGGAGAACAGAAGCCAGGGATACGAAGGGGACCTGGCAGAGTACCGACGGTCGCTTGACTACCTGCAGGGGATGAAGGTGGACATTCCCCTTGGGGCCCATCCCGGCCAGGTGCGAACCTTCCAGAAGTATGAGGCCATGAAGTCGAATCCCCGGGGCCAGAACCCGTTCATCGACCCGGGCCATTGGCCCTCATTCCTTGGCAGGCTCCGAGAGAACCTGGCCAGCAGTTCGAGCTGACGGTCAAGCCACCGGTCGCGACGGCCTCAACTCCGGCTCACATGATGGGTTGCGGCGGCGACATATTCAAATACCGGAATGCATGGTCCCTGACGGTGTCTCGCCATGATCGATCTGAGGGATCAGATGAAGCGGCGTTCTCCGGAGGAGATGATCAGACATCTGGAGAAGTTCAAGCTGGATCTGAAGTTCTCGGCCGGGGTCTGGTTCTTCGCTCCCGGGGGCGGGCGCTTCCACGAAAGGTACGTCGATGACCTGTCGATTGAGGAGCGTCTGAACAAGGCCGGCGATCTCGCCGACTACGGCCTTGCCGGCTTGGAGGCGCACTATCCCAACGAGGTGAACGAGGACAACATCGACCTGTACAAGGATCTGGAGAAGGCTTCTGGCATAAGGCTGATCACCATCGTTCCCAATCTCTTCTACGAGAGGCAGTTCGAGTTCGGTGCACTCTCCTCCCCGCTCCCCAAGGCCAGAAAAGCCGCCATCGATCGCACCAAGAAGACCCTCAAGCTGAACATGGAGCTGAAGACCGACTTCGCCATCGTCTGGCCCGGGATCGATGGCTACGAGAATCCTTTCGGGATCGACTTCCTTGCCGCGCGCGACAGATTTGCCTCAGGCCTAGCTGAGGCAATGGATGCCGTTCCCGGCGTCAGGGTCGCGGAGGAGCCCAAGCCCTACGAACCGAGAGGCAAGATAATCTATGGGACAACTCCGGAGGGGATGCTGATGGCCCAGAAGGTCGAGTCCATGCTGAAGGCCGAGGAGAATAGGAATATCCTGAAGGAAGGCCACGCCCTGGTTGGCCTGAACCCCGAGGTTGGCCATGTCCTGATGGGCTACGAGGATCTGCCCTATGCCTTCAGCCTAGTGATGGAGTACGGCAAGCTTGCCCATACTCACTGGAACAGCCAGCCCTTGGGCAACTACGATCAAGACCTCAACGTGGGCGTGATAGGCCCCGAGCAGACCGAGGCCGCCCTTTACGTGCTAAAGATGCACGGCTATTCGGGATACATCGGCATCGACATCAACCCGGAGCGCATGCCCGTCGAGCAGGCCCTGAAGAACTGCATGGACGGCTTAAGGGCCGCCAACGACAGGATCAACTCCCTGGATCATGAAAAGGTGATCAGAAGCACCTCCGTCCCCGACAAGAACCGTGGCTGGCTGGAGGCCTACCTCATCAGGGCCCGCGCAAGGAACCCGAAGGGTTTGCCCGAGCTGAAGGAGTTCGAGCTCTGAGTGCCGCGATCAGGTGAAAGAGGGGAGATAGTCCTTCTGGAGCTTTAGCATGTGGTCCAGCATCCTCTCGGCTCTCTCCGCGCTGTCTACCACCGGGTCCAGCAGAAGCGCCTGAAGAAGCAGGTTCTTGGATCCGGTCCGATACGCCTCAACGATGAGCTTCTGGATTGACACTTGGGTTCTGCACAGCGAAGCCAAGGCCTCCGGGAGGGGCCCGACGCATCGCGGATGGACGCCCTCTGCATCCACGACCGCTGGGACCTCGACCACAGCATCTGAGGGGAGGTTCTCGACATAGCCCCCGGAGTTAGGAACGTTCACGGCCGGTTCCCATCTACCCGTGTTCTTGACGATGTCCTCAATAATCCTGATCGCTATCTCCCCGGAGGGTCTCACGAGGTTGTCGTCAACGGGGCGTTCGCCGGAAAGGTATGCATCCCGCCAGTCAGGCCGGGGCAATTCCAGCCGTGGGACTGCACTGCTCTCCCTGCCGTAGGGCCAGAGTGGTCTGGCGAAGTCGTGGGCGAAGGAGAGATACTCGCCGATGTGGTCATCCGAGGGAAAGGTGTAGTAGCCGAAGACCTGCATCATCTTGGCTGCCAAGGGGGGCGTGCTCCTGCGGGCTCGGCGGCGAAGGAGTGGGTAGAGGTCCTTCCCGGTTCTGACGTCCCGGACCCTGAGGACCCAGAAGAAGTGGTTTAGGCCTCCTATGACTATGTCCAGATCTGCCAGATTGCGTCCTAGAAGCTCGGCGATCCTTTGCCTGGTGCCTAGGACTCCGTGGCAGAGACCGACAGCACGGACCTTGGTGAGGCGGGACATCGCCATGATGATGCGGCTCTCCGGATTGGTATAGTTGAGAACCAGGGCATTCGGGCACGTCTCTTCGATCTCCCTGCATATTGGCAGTACGATGCGGTAGTTCCTCAGGGTATGGAACAGTGCGCCCGGGCCCCCGTTCTCCCCGAGAACATGGTGGAAGCCGTAGGCCAGAGGAATCCTGAAGTCCTGCTCCCAGAGCTCGTAACGCTTCTGGGCAACCGAGATGATGGCGAAATCGGCTCCCTCCAGTGCCTGGCGTATGTCCGTGCTCTCCTCTATCCTGACGGGTGAGTGATGATGGTCGCGGATCCGCTCGGCCAAGCGAGCAGTCTTGTGAAGGGATTCCTTGTCAGTGTCCATCAGGGCTACCGTGCACTTGGCATCCCGCAGTTCCCGGGACGCCATTATGTCCGCAATGGTTCCTCGGCCGAAGCTTGCGCTTCCTGCTCCTATGGCCACTATCCTCTTGTCGCTTGATGTATCCATCGGATCATGCCTCCTCGCTCGTTCGGAAGGGTTGGGCGGATTGTGGCAGCTGCCGGAACCGCTGTCGGGATGGCTGATCCTACTTGGCCTTCAGGTATTTGTCGGGGCTTGCCTCGAAGGCCTTCTTGCAGCCTGGGGCACAGAAATAGAGCGTCCTGCCTTGATAGTTGCTTGTGAACTTGGCCTTCTTCTCGTCAACCTTCATTTTGCATACTGGGTCGATTGCCATGGAATGCCTCCGGCTTCATATATCGACGAAGTACCTTAAAACACATCCCTTCTCGGTCGTCTCGACCGCCATGCGGTGGTATGTGATGGCCTTGACGCCGGTTCTTGATTCGTGAATTCTCGGGTCGAACCGCTGACCGAACCCCACGGCCTGTATCCGCGGCGGATCCCTGTCGAACCCCTTGATCTCGATCCTCACCAAGATCATTCCGGAGGTGTCGAATATGTAGATCAGCTCCTCCAGCCATTCATAGAGAAGGGCCATAATGTCCTCCCCGGACGCCGAGATTTCAACCGATTCATCCGGCGCGACCTTAGAGGAATCGGTCATTATCCCAAAGAGGGCCAGCCCGGCCTCCGAGAAGGCTTGAGCGCAAGTCGGAGCGACTACCTCGACTCCGATGTCGGCTGTGTGCTCAAGGTAGCGGTAGGTCAAGGGACTGTTACCTAGGTGGACGAACGCCGGCCGAATAGATATATCTTCCAACTGGGGGAAGATGGTCCAATGGGGCGTCTGTATCTTGTGGGGATCGGCCTGAGCCCCGGTGATATCTCCAGATCGGCATCGGAGGCTGTGAGAAATTGTAATCGGCTCTTCTGCGAAACGTACACGAGCCTGGTCCCTGGACTTGATATTGCTGATTTGCAGAGGACCTTCGGACGCAAGGTCGAGATCTTGGGAAGGCAGATGGTCGAGGATGGCTCCCCGATCATCAACGCTCTCTCGTCCGGAAACGTGGCCCTTCTGGTCCCTGGAGATCCGATGATCTCCACCACCCATATTTCCCTTCGCGTTCAAGCATCGCGGGCGGGACACACTAGCGGAATAGTGCATTGCTCATCCATATTCTCTGCGGCCATGGGCGAAAGCTGCCTGACCGCCACCAGGTTCGGCAGGTTTGCGACGATATCCTACCTCCCTTCGGCCCAGCCCTACGATGTTCTCAGCGACAACATGTCCAGGGGCCTCCATACTCTGTTCCTTTTGGACATCGACTCTGAGCGAGAAAGGTTCATGTCGATCCCCGAAGCGCTCCGTTCCCTTCTGGAAGTCGAGCGGCAGAAAGGGTTGGGCCTGCTGGGCGATGACACTTTGGCCATAGGCCTTGCGAGGGTTTCGCTTCCGGACCAGCTAGTGAAAGCGGCCACGATTCAGGATCTTGTGGGCACGGACTTCGGTCCGCCTCCGCACTGTGTCGTCATCCCCGGCAAGCTTCACTTCGCAGAATCCGAGGCGCTGGAGGCGTTGATCATGGATCGCGGACGATCGGATCCGAGTTCCCTGAGAAAAGGCTAAATTCGAGGCCGCGAAGTCCGTATTAATTAGTGGGCCAGCTGGTTTATACACACAATCGCCGCATTTGACCTCAGAGGAATCCGAAGAGCTGCTTAGTAAGGCAAAGATCGCGAGATTCTGCAGCTTCAACCAGGATGGGACGATACACGCGGCCCCGGTATGGTTCCTTCACGAGGAAGGCTCGACTCTGATCGCAACTCCCAAGGCAAGCCGCAAGGCCAGAAACGCAATGGGGAACCCCAACGTAAGCATCCTTGTCGATGTGGAAGGGCCGCCGACCGGGGCTTGCTCGTTTACGGGGAGGCAGAAATCGTTGAGATCCCAGACCAAGTCGCATTCGCCACAAAGGTTTTAGAGAAGTACGTTCTCAAGGAACAGGCACGAAGGGCGGCTGAGAAGATCCTGAAGATATCCCATTGGATCAAGATCGTGGTAACCCCCAAGCGCACGGCGTCCTTCGACTACGGCAAGGACGAAGTCTGGAGGGCCGCTTTCCACGAATAGCAGGCCGACAGTTGCTCTATTTGGCCCAGAGGATGTGTCCTGAGCCGCCGGGGCGCCGCGGATAACATATATAAGGTTTTCTGGGACCCAAGCCCTCTCGGGCCCGTAGCTTAGTCTGGTAGTTCCAGCCGTGGAACCAACAGCGATGGGCTCTTAACCCATTGAAGGCAGTCACCTTCGGGGAAAGGCCTGGGGTTCGAATCCCCACGGGCCCGTTCACTACACAGAGCGAATCCTATCCCATCTGCATCCACTCTTCGTTTCGAAAACCATGACGTGTATGCCCCGGCTCGATCGATTGGATCTTTCAGCTCTTCGCAGAGAAGGCTGCGCAACCTCTCCAGCCGCGTTCTTGCCTCAGCGTCCTGCAGCTGGGGTGAGAGCACGTAGGCCAGAGGACGCTCCGCGCCGAACAACCCGCAACGCGCCTCGCCCGGCGCCAGCATCCAGGCCCCCGGCCGCATCGCCTCCAGCATGCCTTTGGTCCCTTGACCCTCTCTAGGTCTCCACTCTCTTCGCTCGAGATTGGCTCCATCCTAGGAAAACGCTGATCTCTCCGGGGATTGGGGAGAAGGGGTGCATCCGTTGAGCGGGATGAAGATCCGCAAGCCTTGCGC
>CAYVLA010000023.1:0-35610 GCA_964452145.1 Hadarchaeota archaeon (SeqCode) | reverse complement strand
GGCTCGGAGAGAGAGGCTGGGGGCTGGCGGGGGGCAGTGGTCAACCACCCGAAGAAGGGATGGACAAGGGTATTTGGGAGGCGTTCGTCAGCCGGTCAGGGGTAGCCGGTGTGCGTCGATGGTATCCTCGAGGTAGTCGAACACAGCTGCGGTTAGGCATGCGCCCGCTTGCCTGTCACGGTCGCTCTGTGCATCCTCCATCAAGATGGATTCCAGAGGTCTGTCCTCTCCAACGACCACTCCGGCAACCCTCTTCTCTGATCGCCCAAGTATCGTGTAGTAAACGCTGAGCTCCATATCAACAGTGTAGATGCCCCTATGCTTGAGGTCCGTGAGGAACTCGATGGTCTCACTGGTCAGGTACGGGACGGTGCAGTGTAGGCCGTTGTGCACCCTTTGGCCCGACCTCTCTGCGTATGCCTCGAGCTTGTCGCTCAGGCTTTGCCGGAGTTCCTCAAAGGCCTTGGCCTCGATCTCGAGGGGGTATCGGTCCTCGAGTATCTTCTCGTTTCTCACACACCTAGACGGGAGGTTGAAGTCTCTGGTCTTCATCTGGTCGGATATGCAAGCCGCACTGCCGAGGAAGATGACTTCAACAACAGCCGGGATCTTCGAGAGCAGCATCGCTACATCAGCGGCGAAGGCGACGCCAACTCCAGTGACGAGGAAAAGTGCTACCCGGCGGCCCTCGGTGATCATCATGTAGCTCTTGGCGGGCGTCCGTCCTGGAATCCTCACTTCACGGTGGGCGAAGCCCCTTAATCTCGCAACTCTGAGTAGTGCACCCCTGCCAAGAAGCGCGTCGAAGCTGTACGGGGCGACTATGATCGTTGATGGTACCTCCTCCACATCGATGCCGATGATGTTCCTTGACAGCCAGCTCAAGACCTTGGGATCATCCAGATTGCCATACACCATGACCACCGCTATCTCTGCGTGGCAAGAAAGCTCTTACGGCAGCAAGAATCGTAACCAGTCGGGCGAATACTCCGCGTCGAGGGGATATCGGGGCGGTCCGCGATGGGGAGCGCGACGCAGGCTTCATCCGAGCCCAAAATTGGCGTGTCCTTTTTCAGCATCGCTGGACGACGGATGTCACCCAGGCGGACGGAAGGCACATGCAAAACGATTTTGATGTCTCGGCATATGGAGCTCGACCGGATGGCAGGACGCTGAACACGGCCGCCATTCAACGGGCGATCGATGCCTGCAACGCATCTGGCGGGGGGCGCGTTGTCTGCGGACCCGGGAGTTACCTGACGGGCTCCTTGTTGCTGAAGAGCCACGTAGAACTTCACCTGATGCCCGGCTGCAGGCTGATAGGCAGCCGTCGTCTGGAGGATTACGAGGTCTTCGAGGCTGCCGGGTTCCGGCCGGAGCACGCTCCCGAGCATTGTACTGAGAGCCTGATTCGGGCGATCGATGCCGAGGACATCGCGATCACGGGGCCGGGGGAGATCAACGGATCGGGGCTGGCATTCTACAACACCGACGACAAGCCAGGACGGTTCTTCCGCAAGCCCCCTACACCACGGCCTCGGATGGTCATGCTCTACAGATGTCGAGATGTAAGGTTCGAGGATGCGGCGTTCGTCGATTCGCCCTGCTGGACCTTCTGGCTGATGAAGTGCGAACGTGTCCAGATCCATCGCCTGCGGATCTACGGCGATCAGAGGATGATCAACAATGACGGTATCGATCTGGATTCTTGTAGAGATGTAACTGTGAGCGATTGCATCATCAAGACCGGGGATGATTGTCTGGTCCTGCGCGCGATCCAGCAGATGTTTGATACCCCGGGAGTGTGCGAGAACATCGCGATCAACAACTGTGTGCTAGACAGCTGGTGTCAGGGCGTACGCGTCGGCTGCCCAAGTGACAGCGTTATTCGCAGCTGCACATTCAGCAACCTGACCATAAACAGCGCGAACAACGGGATTCTGGTTGAGAATCCGAAGCGCTATCTGGCCTCATTGCGGGGAGAGGCGGTGGACGTTCACGACGTCTCGTTCTCACACGCAGTGATTAACTGCGAGAAGGCGCCGATCAAGGTCTTTGTGGAAGATGGCATAGCGCTGCAAAGATTGTCGGGGCTAGGCTTTTCTGACTTCAGGATCAAGAGCGGGGCACCCTGCCAGGTGATCGGCTGCGCGGAGACGATCATTCGCGACGTGCGGTTCGCCGATATCGTGATCGAGACTTCTGGTGAAGATGCGATTCTCTGCAGGCACTGTCAGGGCGTGGTGTTCTCGAACGTCACGCTATCTAATCGGGCATAGCGGTTCGGATATCGCTCATGGAAATACTAGTTCATTCTCGAACTGCTACTCGTCTTCGGGAGAAGATACGCATTCCCCTCCTCGTCCGATCGGGGACCCGACCGCTGCCTAGTCGATCGACCTCGCGATCATGGTTTGGGACATATCCTTATGGCCCGGGATGCCAATGGTGGCAGCGTCTGTGAGAAGCACACCACGCCGCCATGGCAAGTATGCGGCAATGGGATCTCTTCCTGTGTCATGGCTTCGGCGAGGGCGAATCCCCCGTCTGCCTTGATTCCGAGAGACTCCGGCCATAGCTGCACAGTGATCGGTGACGGATGCGGTTCGTTGTTGACGAGGTAGACGATCAGGTCTCTGCCTTGTCTGAGGCAGAAGACGACATCAGCATCGTGGGAGTTGACCTGGATCGGCCGCCTCGGCAAGTTCTCCGCAAAGGCCTGTATAATGCCCGAAACTGCTGCGTCCTCGAGGTTCATCTCGGCCACGACCCCCGTTCGGACCACCAGCCCTTGACCAAACTCCCTGGCTACGGTGGTGCGGCCCCTGCCCCCGGACCGCATTGCAGCGACATCTCCGACGATCGCCTTGATTGCGGCGACCGATCTGGACCCGGAATGCGGACCGATCTTGGAAGGGCAGGTCCCCTCCTGGATCATCTGCAGGTCGCCCCCCGCTCCCTCACCGGCTTCCTGGGAGCCTCTAATCTGCTTGTTGAAGCCCTGGAGGACTGCCGCATCTCCCATCGCATCCACCATCAGGGAGTCCCGGCCACACATCAACATTCCGCCATCCGCGATCCACGCAGCCAAGCCTTCTGCATGATCCTTCCTCACATTCCTCAGAGAGCTGAAGCCCACCATGGCTTGATACCTGTGGGAGTGGTCGGCCATTAGCGGCACGAAGTCGGCGTATGTGGGGTTGGCGGAGAGTCCCATCCTCGAGAGGAAGCGGTACAGCTCGAAGAGCTCCCGTAGGCTTTCCTCGTCCCGGATGATGCTTGGGTAGTTATAGGGTAGCATGATCTGTCCATAGACCTCTCTGGTATCCTCGGATGCGAGGAAGAGCCTCCTGGCTTCACGGTTGATGCGGGCGGCCGCCCGGATTGCCTCCTTCTCGTCCAGCCGCGTCTCCGGATGATCATCATCGGCGATGCCTGGCGGGAGGCCCCAGCAAACCATTCCCCTCGTCCCCCTACCTATCGCCACGTAGAACTGCTGGAGGACCTCCTTTACAGTGGGTGATCTGACCGCCTTCATATCGTAGTCGCTGTAGCTTGACGCAAGCTGGAACTGACACATTATCGGTTTTCCCGTGATCAGGGATATGGAGCGATATGTTTCGAAGTCGAAGGCGTACCCTGCTATGTTCCACCTGTCGCCAGACTCCATCGGATAGGGATCCATGAAGAGAACGTCGCAGAGCTTGCTCACCTGGACCCAATCGGGGTACTCGGTCGCCCAGGACGACCTAGGATACTTCATGACGATGGAGAGCAGGGCACCGGGCATGTGCTCATCGACAACCGATTTCACGACACGCATCCAGCCCATCAGACCCTCGGTGAAGAATTGGCTGAGTTCGTACCAGAGCCGTTCGTTTCCACGGTCCGCAGGGAGCGGGACCTTTTCAAAGGATGTGTATCCGGTGTTGTGGGTGGCGTTGAATCTGTCTATGTCCCTGTAGATGCGGGGCAGGAACTCATTGCCCCACGCCCTGCGGCATGTCTCGCAGTAGCAGAAGCCCCTGTCAACAGTATCGTTGTGGATCACGAAGATTGGTTGCCCGC
The DNA here is from genome assembly GCA_964452145.1 of Hadarchaeota archaeon (SeqCode). Lineage (GTDB taxonomy): Archaea > CAYQAE01 > CAYQAE01 > CAYVLA01 > CAYVLA01 > CAYVLA01. The sequence continues at coordinate 31,542 of CAYVLA010000023.1, read as the reverse complement.
CTTCGTCTAGGCATGCATCGTTACCCATGATGCTGAACCTTGCCAGCGCATCATGGAACTCATGGTCCTCGCCGTACTTATCGAACAGTTGCTTGAGGCGGCCTCTGGTGTACCGCCTGACCTTCTCGCTTCTGAAGCACTCGTGGTAGTAGACGGTGTAGTGCAGGGATCCGTCCGACCTCCTCTTGGCTGCATCGAGGTTCGACCAGAGCCACTGGGGTGGGATGTTGTAACATATCGCCAGGATCACCTTCAGCGCCTCATTCCTGGCCAGCCTGAACACGCTCGCAAAGCCCCTCTCGATCTCGTCTTGAAGCCTCGGGTCAAAGGACAGCGGTTCCATGGTTTCAGGGGCATGTTCGGGATACCACAGCTGGGAGTAGGTTGTGCCCAGATCGGGATGCCTTGTGATGTCGAAGAGGTAGACCGTGTTGAAGCCCATCTTCCTTATCTTCTCCAAGTCGTCCCGGATCTGGGTGGCCAGCCTCCCCGGCTGGAACTGCCCCGTCATAGCCTGGGGGAGCAACATTGCCCCCAGCAATCTTCTGAAGCAAGCCTTCTCGTCAACGGGCGGCATTCCCATCTTCTCCACCGTCTGACACGACGCCAAAGGGAGAGATTAGCAGTGCGGCTCCGCCACTTAAGGGTTTGGGCCTTTCCAATTCAGTCGGTCTTGCTGCCAATGTAGAGGAAGTGTTCGGAGCAACCAATGATGCTTGGCTCGTTGGATGTCTGTATGATGAGCTGCCATCCAATGGAGGGTGCGACGTCCATAGCTCGGGGCTTGGGTCCGATCCATCCATCTGTGGAAAGCGTAAAAAGGACGAGCATTCAACGGTGCTTTCTACGGAGGGCCGGACGGCATGGATAGCCCAAAAGATGTGGATCAGCCCAACCTGTTGGAGGACACCTTTCCCCACTCGCTGCCCCCCCGAATACTGTTCACCGGGAAGATATACGAGGAGATCGACGACAAGCTCATCAAGTTCGACCCGAGGGAGGCCGTCAAGAGGGACCTCCACATCACCGACACCACGTTCAGGGACGGGCAGCAGGCCAGGCCGCCCTACACCGTGGAGCAGATAGTTGACACCTTCAAACTGCTGTCCCGCCTGAGCGGGCCGAAGGGAGTCGTCCGAATGTCGGAGTTCTTCGTCTACAGCGAGAAGGACAGGCAGGCGGTCTCGGCGGTCAGGGATCTGGGGTACGACTACCCGCGGGTAACGGGGTGGATAAGGGCTGATAAGGGCGATCTGCACTGGATCAGGAAGCTCGAGCTGCGCGAAACCGGGTTGCTGACGTCCTGCTCGGACTACCACATCTACCACAAGCTCGGGAAGGATCGCAGGACGGTGATGGAGCAGTACCTGGATGTCGTCAAGGCCGCCATAGACGCCGGCATAAGGCCGCGATGCCATCTTGAGGACGTCACCCGGGCGGACATCGACGGCTTCGTAGTCCCGTTTGTTCAGGAGCTGGCCCGGATCTCCCAGGACCTACCGGATGAGATGAAGGTGAAGGTGCGGCTGTGCGACACCATGGGATTCGGCCTCACATACCCGGGCGTTCCGCTGCCTCGCAGCATCCCCAAGCTGATATACAAGATGACGCGCGAGGGCGGGATTCCGCCCGAGAGGCTGGAGTGGCATGGACACAACGACTTCCACAAGGTGCACATCAATGCCGTCACGACCTGGCTCTATGGGTGCAATGCCGTCAACGCCACGCTGCTGGGATTCGGCGAGAGGACGGGTAATCCGCCCCTTGAGGGGGCGATCATGGAGTACATATCCCTCATGGGCGACAGGTGCGGGATCGACACAGCCGCGATCACCGACATCGCGAAATATTTCGAGGAGACCATCGGCACGCCCCCGGCCAGGAACTATCCCTTCGTGGGAAAGGACTTCAACATGACGCGCGCGGGGATACATGCACTGGGGCTCTGCAAGGACGAGAGGGTCTACAACATCTTCGACACAACGGCCCTGCTGAACCGGCCGCCCACCGTCTCAATCACGGACAAGAGCGGGGCGGACGGTGTCTACTACTGGGTCAACGACTACCTAGGCCTGAAAGGACATGACAGGATAAAGAAAACCAAGCTCGTCAAGATAATGAGGTGGGTCAAGGACCAGTACGACCTGCACGGGCGAACAACGGCCATATCCTACGATGAGATGGAGGGCATGGTGAGGAAGTACCTTCCCGAGGAATACAGGAGGAAGGCCAAGGGTGCGGTTCGACGGTCGAAGAAGGCGAAGGCAGCCTAGCACCCTAATTGAAGGTCCTTCTACTACTCATCCTTCTCAGGATCGCGGCAAGCGGCAGGGCTAATAGGGCGAGGACGGGCATCGCAGTCTCGCCTATCTGGGTCCTGCCCCCCGATGCCGTCACCTCCAAACGGACTTGCTGCCCAGGGCCAAGATCGGTCCAGATCAGGACCGAGCCGGGGTGGCCCGAGAACATGTCCCCTAGGGCCCAGTTGCGTCCCTCTTCGAGTCTGCTGCTGTCCCGAGTGATCTCCACGATCTCCATGGGTTCCGTTCCCCAGCTGGTGGGTGCACTGTTATCCTCCAGTTTGACCCTCACTGTGAAGCCCTCCACGGCCCTCTCTCCGTTGTTGACGACCGTGATGACGATCTTCCTGCCGCAGTCGTAGGACTTACCCGAGATTTCGACATCGTATCTCTGCAGAGTGAACTGGCCTAGCTCTCCGACGGTGGTCCACCACACATTCTCCTCCGTGCGGGTACGCTCTATGTGGCGCTTCAGCCGCAGGAGTACGTCCTCCCGGTCGTAGATCTGCCAGGGGCAGACTCTGGCTACAAGCGCTCCGTGGAGCCTGTACACATCACTGGCGTAGTACATGTCGCCCTCCTCGGTGATGGAGTCGAAGAAGAAGTTGTTTTCGATCACCACTCCGCCAAGTTCCCGGGTCCCGCCAACATCCCTTACCAGGCAGTATGGATAGATGGAGCCGTATAGGTCGTAGGGAAAGTCCACCTTGTATATCCCGCCGACCATGATATCGAACCCGGCTTCGGATGCCATTTCGTAGAGAACATCCTCGGTGATCATAAGGTCGGGCACGTAGCTGAAGATGTAGACTGGATTATCAACCCCCAGGATTCTTGCCATGGCCTCCCTTCCGTTTCTCAGGTTCGCCACCGCGGCCGCCCTGCCGTTTGGCGACCCCGCCATCGCGCCGTAGTTGAGGAAGTCATAGGCCGCCATGGCGAGTTGGTTGCCCTTGGCCATGACTTGTCGCAAAGCCTCCTGCCCGGCCTCCCACTGCATCAGGTTGTAGCCGGCGTCCCAGCCCCGTGTCGAGTTGTTGCGGAAGATCACACAAGCGGTGTATCTCTGGCCCAGGTGCGAGAGGAAGTCCTCAACGATGCCGTAGCTCTGCACCAGGTCCCCCAGGGAGTCCGGAGGGGTTACTTGCAGAAAATAGCCTGGCGGAGGGTAGTCGTAGTATCCGTCCATGATGATGGCGTGGGCACACGACGAGCCGCTTGGATAGAGCCACTTGGATATCATAACCCCATCCCTTGAGGCCCATTCAATCGCCCGGGCCAGCAGTAAGGCCATCATGTGGTCTCTCTCAACAAAGTAGTAACTCGCACGGAGATAGACATCGAAGGGACGGGCGAACCAGACGATCCGTCCCGCCCCTACTTCCTTGGCCACTACCTCTGGCGCGACGGGGTAGACCTCCGGTGGCTCCACCACGCTGGCCAGCAAGCATCCCTCTGTCTTTAGGTCGAGCATCTCGACTTTGTGGACGTAGGCATCAGTGGTGATCGGGTGGCCGACAAGATTGTGGGTCACATGTTCGATGGGAGCGTAGAGAAGCCTGGTTATGTAGTGGGTCGAGTCGGTGACGGAGAATTCGCCCCAGACCCTGCGATCCTTCCAGCCCTTGTCCACTATCTCCAGAAGATTCATCTCCTGGCAGACATAGGCCACCGATGCGGTGTGCATCACCAGGCCCAGGCCGTGGGTCTTCACAGCCTCGATGAGAATGGAATCCTTCCCGACGGCATCGAGGCGATTCCCGTTGTCCACGACGACCGAGTAGGCCAGGCCCTGTTTGTCGTACAGAAGGTCGCGGGTCAGATCCGCAGCCTCGATCTCATCGTATCTCATCCCACACAGATCCAGCAACCACCGAGTCGCCTCGTTCAGCCTATGGGCCTCGTTCTCTGTGAAGTACACCACCATGTCGGGGCTCTCTGGAGCTCTAATGACGAGGACCCTCAGCTCGCAGGCAGCCTCGGTGCCGCTCCCGGTCGAAAGCGCCGCCAAGATCGGGAAGCTACACAACAGGAGGAGCAAGACCGCCTGCACGATGCCCCTGAACAGCAGCATTCACCCCTATGACTCATGCACAAAGGGGTTCTTATGGCTTTTGCCGCCCGCCGCCGCCCGCCCGCTTTCGCCGGTCAGGCAAGGGGCAGCAGGATCACTCCCCGGATATTCTCAAGAGGTGCGGGGATGCGAAGGATATCTGATGAGGCCGACTGGAATGCGATGGCCGATCTCAGGTCTTCTTCGACCGCCTCTCAACAGATCCCGTGGCACCCAAGCGGAAGCAGTAGACCCGGGGGTTGAGTTCGGAGGCTGCCTCGGTCAGCTCGACATACGGCTCATCTTTCTCGTTCACAAGGCCGTAGTTAGAATCCTCAGGGAAAGAGCTCGAAATGCCCAGGGCGGGCTCATCAACCCACATGAAGAAGTTCGATCCAACTATGAAGGGGGTGCGAAACAGCAGCGTTTGGAAAACGGTGAAGGCTTGGGCTCGGTCCTTCTGGGTCGCGACCCTCTGGCCGCCTCCGTGGCTGCACGGCAGGCCGGCGTCCAAGGCGGGGAAGCTCCACTCGGTGATCATGAGCGGCTTCCCGGTGAGGGAATACCAGTTCCTCAGGTCGCCCTCGAATCCGTCGGCCATGGTTCCCTTGGCCAGATCGAGCTTGCGATAGCAGTTCACACTCACAACTTCACAGTATCTTCCAGCCATCTGCCATGCTGGCCCAGGGGCCCGTCCTGCAAAGCGACAGCCCAGCACGAGATGGTTGGGGTCGTGCTTGCGAATCGCCGATGTTGTGACCGAGAAATATCTCTCAGCGATCATCTGGAGGAATTTCTGCGAATCCTGTTCCATTGCCTGGGTCACGGGCGGCATCTGTGTCAGCGAGAGAAGATCCTCGAAGGATCCCAGGCTCAGACCCCATGACGTGTTCAGTCTGCCCACTTTTCCGTATCTTTCACCAAGGAACTCCACAAGCTTCATCTTCGCCGGATGGTCGGGACCCTTCTTCATGGTGTCATCCAGCAGACCGGTTTCCCGTCGAGTCTTGCCGTACCACTCCAGCTCATTGTCGATGAAGTGGCCTACGAGCCAGGGGTCCTCCTTGTGCTTGGAAAGGGACCTTGCTCTCTCGTCGCAGAATCGGCCGAAGTGCGGGCTGAAGACGTTCGGGAAGCCGGTCCATGTAGTCTGGGGCGAGATGTCATCCAGCTTGGCGTAGTTCGTACCCAGATCAAGCCACTCCGTGTGTGCAAGGCCTCGGTGGCGCAGCTCGGGGGAGTGTCCCCACCCAAGGCTGTTGAATCCCCACTTCAGGAGTCTGGCGACCGTTGTCTCAGCCCATGGCTCTATCGCCCCGTATCTCTCTGTGCAGGCCGAGTTGTACGGCGCGTAACCCAGCTTCTCACAGAAGTGCCCTTTGAAGTTGGCGTGGTCAGTCCCGATGACATAGAAGCCCTTCCCCTCTGGATCGATGAGCCACCAGACCCCATCCCTCTCCTCGGTCCTGAAGAAACCTGTGACCTCGGATTCGATACCCGACCAGCTTCGGACGGTCAGCACCGGATGCTTGCTGTCTCCATTCGACGTCTGACTCACCCTGCGCTGACGCATGCCGGCCTCGACTATAAAGTTCACCATCGACCACTGCGATTGGCCGAGAGCGAGGCGGGGCACCGACATCCCGTTCCGCAAGCCCAAAGTGAGCAGGGAACCTGATGCATTCATCACATGCCGGCGGCCTGGTAGGCATGGCCGATCATCGAGACGCTTGACGGGCCTTGGTAATGCGGACTTCACGGAAGAGCCGTCGCCTCACCATCAGGCCCCAGAGCCCGGCTGCCGAGGCAATGGCAACGCCCATCACAACGAGCCACTCGATCAGGTACACCCATAGCAGCGCGCTGTCCTTCACTTCCATGGCCTTGGCCTCTAGATCGCTCCAGGCAGCGTGGACTTCTTCAAAGATCCGGGCCGCACCGTCGTAGTCATCCCGGCGGTAGCACTCCTCGGCCTCCTTCTCGAGCGTATTCACCGCGTCCAGCTCCAGGTACAGGCCGGCCGTGCTCACACCGAACCTTTCGATGAACTCGAAGAGCGACACCATTAGGGAAGCCCTAGCCACGTGGGTGTTTATCTCCTGCCTTATCCGATGGGCCCTGTAGATGTCCTCGGGGATGGCCTTGCGGACGCCGAAGTACGTCAGGTAGATGATGAAGTCCTGCCACCAGTCCCACTCCAAGCGCATTCTTGCTCCGGCCCCGATGCTGGAGAAGACCTGCGTTTCGCCAACAACCCTTCCTTTGCCAGGCTCCCACCACGCAATCCATGGGTACCTAGTTGTGCCTGTGACGGCCTCGGCAACCATCGCGGCCCCGGGCTTTGGGACGACCCTGTTCAGGGCGCCGATGGGCGGTGACGTCGACCAGGGCAGGCGGGCGAGGGGATGATCGGGATCAAGGAAGCTTGGGCGAAGTGCCCCGGCCACATTCGGATTATACCCGCCCAGTCCGTTGAAGGGCAGCACCACCTCTAGCTCGGTCTCCCCCCAAGGTGGATTGTTCTGTTCACCCCGGCCTCCCCACGAGGCATCGCCTCCCCACATGCTTAGGCACAGACCATCCTCCCGAACCCCCTGCCTGAACCAGTGAATCCATTGGGGATCAAGCCGGACCTGGGGCTCCTCCGGGTGGCTGTGGGCCGCGTCGTGGAGAACCACAAGATCCCACTCAGCGATGAGCCGCTGGTAGTTCCTCGGCATGTATATCCTCAGCCTCCTATTGACCTGGGCTGGGTCCACGGATCCCTTCCAGAGCGCACGGGCCCCCACGGTTTCGATCCCCAGGATGTCTATCGATGGGTCGGCAGCCAAGATCAGGTCCCTGCGTTCTGCATTCCATGTGGAGGAGCGGCAGAGGTAGAGCACATCAACCCTATCGGGCCGGCCGGCACAGAACGCATGGGTCGATGAACAGACTAAGCACGCCAGCACGAGGTGTAAGACCCCTGCCCGGAGCACGTTGAGAGATCTGTCCCGGGGCTATAAAAACACTCGGATTGCACAAGGCCGACCATTTGATCGCGGAAAGGCATGTCTCGATGACTTCACCCACTAGGCCAACATCCTGTATGCACACCAATCTGCTATCGATACCGACAATGGCTATGAAGAGGTCTCCTCGACCGCCAACTCTGGCAATGATCCGCAGTTCTGCTCTGGCGGGATCGTGGGCGGTCCCGTATCGCTGCCAGAGACCACCATCCTGCCCCCGAGGATCGTACCTTTCTTCTCCTGATCGGCTCCTCCGACTCTTCCACCACCTATTGACTGGGAGGAGATCCTTGGTAGCTGAACGAATAGGTCCGTTTCTTATCGCAGTTTTGTCGTCTTTACCTGTTTGTAGAGCTTCCTTTTGACCTGAAGGCTCCAGAGCGCAAAGCTTGAGACCAGAAAGGTCACAGTGGTCACAAGCCACTCGATGGCGTAGACCCAGAGCAACGCGCTTGCCTTCTCCTTCTTTGCTATTGCCTCAGCCTCGTCGAACCGCACAAACGCTGCGTTCATAGTGCTCAGGCACTCCGAGAAGTCCTGGCCAAGGTACGCCTCATCCGCTCTCCGGCGCAGGTCCTCCAGGTCCCAGATCACTTCCTGAATCCTCTGGGTGCTGGCGCCGAACCTATCGATGAAGTCCTTCAGCGATATCAACATGCCCATCCTCTGTGTGAAATGCCGGAAGACGAGTTTGAGCTGGTGGAAGACGTCCACATCCTGGATCAGATCCCTCTTAGTCGAGTAGAACACCAGGTTCATGACCATATCGGCACCGTACGGGTTCTCGGGGCCAAACCAGGTTTCCCTATCCTTTATGAAGCCGCCGCAGGATATGGACCGCCCGCTGCCGTAGTTCCACACGACCAGGAACGGAACCTTGCCCAGGGCAGGGAAGTTGCCAACCATCCACGCCAGAGTCCCCGCGGTCGGGCGGGGTATGATGAATCTGGATGTCAGGCCGGGATACTGCTCAACCCCGTACGGGACGAAGGGGGTCAGGACGGGGTCGGCGAAATCCCTGTTTATCACGACTCCGTGGGGACCCACCGGGCTTTCGCCTCCGCCTCCCCTCGCCACCACAGCGGGTGCATCGTTGGGGAAAGCTGCTTGAGTGATGGAGATTGCCCAAGCGTTATGAATCTGGGCCATGATGCTGAAGACGCTTCCGTCATTGAATCCTCCCGAGCCTTGCTCGATCAGGTCGTGCATCCACTGGTCCTGCCTTGGGTTCAAGTGCTGGAATTCAGGGGCAAGCAGCATCAGGTAGCTGTAGCGCTTCATCTCTTCATAGGTCCGCGGGAAGTAGAGCCTGACGGCCTTCGCAACTTCCTGGGTTCCGATTCCTCCGCCCTCACGGCAGGGTACAGCGGTGTATGTGATGGACGGGTCTTCGTCAAAGTACGCCTGAAGCAGCCCCATGGCCGATCCCACCATGAGGGTATTGATCCTCTCAGCGCACCAGACGGGCGCGATGCTGCACACCATAAGGGAGGTGATGATGGTGGTGAGCTTGGTGATGGGGACAGTGGTCCCATTCCGCTCAATGAATGCCATCCTTGTTCACCATTTCCTCTGTCCATCTGAAACGCCCATGGGCCCGGCGCCTTGTCCGGGTTGGGGGTGGGGCAGGCAAACTGGAGGTCTCAGATGCACTCGGCATATAAATGGGTTTGGAGGGCGAAGAGGGCAAGCGGTAGATGGCCGATGTGGATCCGGCACAATCTGGCGCGTTGACTCTGGCTCCCCATGTGAACTCGGCGGCGGACTGCTACTTGGCTAGGATCAGTACAGCATATCCCGCGATAACGCATGCGTACCATAGATCCCGGGCAAACCACCACGGAACCTTTCTGCCGAAGGGGAGGGTGAAGGCCGGATTGCCCCAGGATTTGTGTAGCCACATCATCTCCAGTTGCCAGAGACCTATGAAGAGGAGGGAGGCAGAGACGATGCCGGCGAAGATCTGCAGGTTGGTGACCATCGGTTCAGCCTCTCTTGCCGGTGCTCTTGGGTGCATGATAAGGTTTCCCCTCAGCCCCGAAGGTCGCCTCGCGACGATGTGCCGGGTGTACCTCTGTCAGGGGCATCTGGTTGCTTCAACGCCTCCACCAGCCTCGGCACATGCGAGTTCAGCGAACCTCAGGAAAAGCTCGATGGCCCTCACCGTTCCCTCGCTGTCTGAGCTCTCGAGGCCAACCGTGCCCCCTTCCATGGAAAGGAAGCCCTGCCCCTCGTGCGCGGCTTCCGGCAGTCCTGCAATGCGTTTCCCAGCATTCTCGTCAATAACGACAGCGAGTTGTTCTCGCCAGGGAGTGGTCGGGGGCTTGGAGGCGGTAGCGATCCCTCCGGGGAGAAGACGGTCCAACCGAGAGGCAAGGCCCTCGATGCGATCCTTCGGGCCGACCAAGGTCACCTCGTCTGCTGCGAGACCTTCAACAAGTTCGGCTGGTTCCTCCATGCAGCAGAACGCCTTCAGGTCCGGCGTTGGGAAGTTGGCCCACTCGCCCAGCATGACGGACTTCCACTGCCACTCCTCCCCAGTGGCACACTCGCCAACCTGGAATGAGAATCCGCAGGCGCCATCGGCGCCTCCCTTCCTAGCGGCGGTGATCGCTCGGACAAACTGGCTTGGTTTGGTCATGAAATCACGCATCGGCAGGAAGACGACGCTGGATGCACCCCCGCTTTTCCAGCGTCGGACCATGTACTGGACCTGGTCGTAATCGATGCCGTAGTAGAACGGGAACACGGTCAGACTTCTTCCGAGTCTTGATACCTCGCCGATGAGTATGTCATAGTAGTCCAGCGGGTCGACGTTTGCGACTCCGGGGCATGGAGTGTAAAACCAGACTCCGGCCTCGCTCCGCATCTCTCTCACGTCCGCCAACACGGCCCGCCATTTGTCGGCAAAGCACCTTGCGAAATGGCAGACCCTCTCTTCCTGCGTGGCATGGCTCGAATGCTTGCCGAAGTCTTTTAGGAAGTCCCGGCTAGATCGAATCGGATGCCAGTAGTAGTGATCCTCGTCCTGGCCGTAGGAGTCCGGCAGTTGCTCTCTCCCTAGGCTCGCCCTCTTCAGGGAATCGAAGGACGGCGGACCCTCGTTGCAGCCGCCACTCCCCTCTAGGAGCACGCGCATTCCTAGGGAGTGGGCCTTGCGACAGATCCTTGGGACATCCTGCGGCTGACTCATGCCCGTGACGAGCAGGTTGCATCCCCAACGACTCAGGGTCTCGATGTCGGCCAAGGCCTGCGCAGGCGATGCCCGAAGGTTGAGGCCGCGCACCTTGGGTTGGCCAAGCTTTGCCAACATCTCGGCAATGGTCGTCACCTCTCCCCGGTGCACCTTGGCCTTCCTGAACACTTTCGGCGTCACGATGGTGAAACGAAGACTAAGCGGGTCGAAGCAGGGCAACTCACGCTTCCGGGTCGTCTGATTCGGCAGCTCTCGCACCAGCCTCAAGGCATATTCAAGCGTTGATGATTGTCCCGGAGCCATGTCGTTCGGCGGACCGACTAGGTCGGCCTGCCACCGGCCCCCTTCCTCTGCGATCTGGTAGGTGAGGTGACAGTTCTCAAGCGGCACGAATTCGAAGCCCCTCTTCATGCCGGCCGAGAAGACATAGAAGGCCTTGGCGCTACCAGATCCACTGGCCGGTCGATGTGACTGCCGGTGGTTTGTCCCGAAGTCGCTCCAGTTGAAGTCTTGTTCGTAAGTGATGCGGGTCTGGACGCCCACCAAGTCCCGATCGGTTGCGTTCGTGGATCGGGCAATAACGCGTACTTCCGGTCTCCCCTCCACAACTCCGAAGTAGTGCTCCATTAGGATCGGAGACCTGCTGCCTTCATTGGTTATCATCAGCACCTTGGCTTGACCACCCTCAGCGAGATGAAACATGGCGCAGGGTGGGGCTCGCCTTGGCAGGCTGTGAGAGAAGCATGGATCACCCATCACGAACATGGTGTCCTGAGGGCTTCCTTCTTGGTCTAATCGAACTCGAACCTGGTGGGCCAGCTCGGCGGGAGGATCCAGAAAGGATAGGTAGCTCCTGATGGGCCAGTAGGGGAGCGTGTAGTTCCCGAGAGGGCGTCCGGGTATGATGCAGTGCCGGATCCGCATCGCGGAGTTATCTATGTCTAGGATGTAGTAATTGGGCCTGCTCATTCTTGATCCGGGACACCCCCACCAACGAACTTTGTACATCCGTGTCTTCACATTCGTCCACCTTATTGGGCTGATCGTTGATCATGGGCTCGCAATCGACAAGATCTGCGCATGCACGCTGCAGGGCGCTGTGACCCGCCTATGCTTACCGTGCCGTGATAAACGATTCGGGCGATCAGGGCGCCAGCCAGCGAGATCCAACCGACCTGGTCAAGGATGCGATGTGGGGGGTTCCTTGCATTCACCCAGGGACCCAATACGTTTCTGGCCTCCCGCCAAGCCTTGAGGTCCAGGACGGTGTGATGATCAACTCCCTCATAATTGCTTGCAGAGGTGGTCCATGTTCAGAGCCATTCCCATGGCGATCGCTCGGTCGCCGGGTGAGAAGATTATATAGCGTAACGGCTCAACTCGGCCCGGCGAGAGCTTGCAGAGCTTCCAGATCAAAGACGATATGGTGACCAAATTCGGAACCGTGTACGGCGACGATGAGATAACGGCCGCCACAGAGGTGATCCGGTCCGGTGCCCCGACTAACGCGGAGAGAGTCGGGGCCTTTGAAGAGGCCTTCGCCAGGTACTGCGGTGTGAAATGGGCAGTGGCAGTGACCTCGGGCACAACTGCGCTGAACTTAGGCTGTGTGGCAGCGGGGGTGGGACCCGGAGATCGGGTCTTGGTCCCGGCTGTGACGTGGATAGCCACGGCCAACGCGGCGGCCCTCCTAGGAGCGGAGATAGGCTTCGTGGACATAGATCCCAGGACCTACAACATGGACCCGGCCGATTTGGAAAGCAAGATCACCGACAACACGAAGCTTGTCATCCCGGTCGATCTCTACGGCCAGCCCTGTGACATGGACAGGATAATGGAGATAGCACACGCCAACAGGTGTTTGGTCATGAGCGACTGTGCCCATTCGCCAGGCGCCGAGTACAAAGGGAGGAGGACTGGGTGCCTCGCCGACATCAGCGCTTTCAGCTTCCACCAGCAGAAGAACATCTCCACCCTTGGCGAAGGAGGCATGATTACCACCGACGACGAGAGGATGTACCGGATAGCCAGGATGTACCAGAACCATGGGAGGGAGGGTCACTCCCACGAGTTCACCATGATCGGGCACAACTACCGCATGACCGACATCCAGGGCGCGATCGGCCTGATCCAGCTCGGCAAGCTGGATCACTTCAATGACAGGAGAATCGGCAACGCCCGGCTTCTGACCAAGCTCCTCAGGGATGTGAAGGGGATCACAGTCCCATATGTCGATATCAACGTCAAGCACGTGTTCCATCTGTATAGCATCGTTGTGAATCAGCAGGTCATAGGCCTTAGCCGGGACGGTTTCGCCGAGAGGCTTGGCGTCGAATACGGAATAGGGGCGGGCACGCACTATGCACCGATACACCTGGCCAAGATATACAGGGACAGAGGATGCAAGGAGGGGGATTGTCCGGTCGCTGAGCGGATCGGCCGATCCAACTTCACCCTTCCTACGCACCCAAGGCTGAGTAAGCAGAACATACAGTACATGGCCCGGGCCGTCAGGGAGATATCCGGTGGGTAATCGGCCTCGCCTCCTCTCTGCTTCGGCTGCGCCGCCGCCATCCCCTCTGGTCAGGAGAAAGCTGTACTGAGAAGTGGTCACGACGCGGGCAACTGCTCATTGAGGTTACGGATGGAGAAGCGTAACCTAGCGGAGAGTCGTCCTCCTCGCCTTATCGCCTGACAGGAATCGTGTTTCCAGTAGAAGGCCTTCCAGCGCTCGGACGGATCCGGATCCTCGGGTTCCCAGAGGATCGAGGCACCCTCCGTGTTGAGCAGGCGGCCGATGTCAAGGAGGCTGTACGATCCAGATCCCTAAGAGTCCATCTGCTCGAGGGTGGGTTTGGTACACCGGATCTCGTCTCTTGATGTCGCATACGCCAGGAGCGTCATGCTCGTTGGCCGCGGGACCCTAACAACGCATACTGCCTGGCAGAAAAGCCTGGCAGCACGTACCGGATCTTGAGCGAGTGCTCGGAAGAACGTGGATGACCGTGCCGTAGGTCTGAATGCCAAATATCCCAGGCGTACTAGGTCAGGGGCTATCTCCGTGCTTGGCTGGCTGATGACCAACCGAGCCAGTTCCCGCATGTCCTCTATCTCCGCATCATCGATGTGGAGATGCTTCCGCGACATGTACCGGCGGGCAAGGCCGTTCTGAAGAAGGGGATCGTCCAACCCTGGCTAACCGACTTTGCGAAAACCACTCTGCCGTTGCGTCGTCTCTGGCCTCCAGAAGGCCTCAACCTCGGCATTTTTCTAGTTCTCTTCCCAGTGCAGACCCATGGAGGGGAGGCGCTGCGTCATAGCATCGATGACGATCCTCGCTGCGATAGCGATCTGCGGCTGTACGATCCTCCCCAGCATGGACATGAACAGTGTCCCGGATGGGGAAGAGGGCATGGTCAGGGAATTCGAGTGGAAGTACAAGGGCAGGACCTACACCTGGAAGATACCGATACCCGAGGATCTGTACCAGCGCTACAAGAGCCTTCCTCGAACGTCTGACTACGGCCAGTACGTCAAGGACCGATTGGACGACGAATACCTAGGACTGTTGTGCAAGAAGCTATCAGAAACCCCGGCCAAGACCGACTGGAGCGGCAGCATCGACTTCGTCCTTTCCTTCGTGCAAAGCCTCAAGTACGCCGACGATAAGGCGATCGGCTTCGATGAGTACCCGCGCTACCCGATCGAGACTCTGGTCGACGAGGGGGGCGACTGCGAGGATACAGCGATCCTGTTCGTCTCCATAGTGAGGGAGATGGGCTACGGCGTGGTGCTGCTTCGGTTCGACCAGGCTCACCACATGGCTGCCGGGGTCAGGATCTCCCAGGATGTAGTGGCGGGGTGGAACAGGGACTACGCCCTGACATACTACGTAAGCGAAGGCAAACTCTACGCCTACTGCGAGACCACAGGGGAGGGTTGGCGCATAGGCGAGAAGCCTGAGTGGGTCAAGGACGCAGGTGCCGTTGTGATACGTGTATGACCATATGACTTGGGTCCCAGCACCAATCCCTTCATCAGTTCCGGATCGCTCACGTAGCCGGGGAACGCCAGCGCGACATTGGATGCCTTGCTCGACTCAAAGAGCTGCTGCCCCGAAAACCGAGTCGGCCTCTGGTTGAAGCCATGGAGCACTTCTTGGAGTTGGAAGTCGCGTTCGAGGATCCGCGGCTTCGTCGAGTCTCAGACCAACAGCGATGTCTCCGTGCGGCCAAGAAGGCCGGGCGGATGCTGACGCGGGTTGGCGAAGCCCGATCCGGCCTTGGGATCCTGCGGGAAGCGACTCCAAGAGTTGCTCAAAGTTCGAGCGGCGGAGGGGCGGTCAGGCGGCCTCAAAGGGCTCAAGGATAGATGCGACATCCTGTCCTTGCTCAACAGCGGGAAGATTGATCTCAACAAGTACGCAACCGAATGTAGGAGGTACAGACAGGCCGACGTGCTTGAGAAGACTTTGAGGATAGTCGAGATGGCCGGCGATGAGTTCGACTACGTCTTGGGAAAGCGCCAGGGCTAGCAGGACAGGTGGAGGCTCAAGCGGTAAATGAAGCGGGCCTTGCGAGGGATGGCGCTCTAGGCGACGCAGGGCACTCGCGGATCGTCGGACGTATCGATCCCGGTTGGGTTGTCCCAAGACGCTCGGCCAGCAGCAGGAGAGGAGTGTGTTGTCGGAACCGGAGGCAACGATGAGAAGGGGATACGTCTTGGTAACGCCCGGTGGCCCCGAGGATGGTGGAGACTTCGGGCCTAAGACCGAAGGCACCAAGACCGGCGGCATCCAGGAGGCGCTGGACTATGCCAAGGCCAACAGGAGGGATCTCTACATCTCGGGCGGTGGTCTGACCGAACCGTTCAAAGGAGGCGTCGGCTACCAACTGGAGGAGACGCTGAGGATCCCGTGGAACCAGAACTGGCGGATCGACGGGGGAGAGTACTGGTTGACCTATGTTCCGAAGGCGGGAGATGGCGTGGTAATCGACAGCCAGATGAACTGCAGGATAAAACTCGGGTTGGTCGTAAACGCCCGGTCGCCCGGGGCGGTCGTCCGCATATACCCTTCCTCCAAGGGCCCGGACGATCTGTGCTGCGCGGTGGCAAGCACGTTTCAACTCAACGGACTCGTCGGGGCCGGTGATGTGTGGGGGAAACGCGGCGCCGTGCAGAAGAGCACAGGTCTCATGATGGACGGATCGGCCGGAGCCATCGCGGGGAACGTGGTCCGGATTGGCGAAATCAATGCTTGCGACGTGGGCGTCCATCTGTCGACGGGGTGCAGTGGGAACGACATTGAAGCGACCTGGATTCACCTGACCAATCTGGGCGTCGAAATCGGCGATTCTAGGTCCCCCGATGTCTGGGGGAACACGATCAAGGCAAGCGTCTCGGGCGATCTGCCAGGGGCAAGGGGTGTGCAGGTCTTCGGGCATAGCAACCTTCTGACGATCTGCGCCCACGGCCACGCTTGTGGACAAAACGTCATCTTCGAGGAAACCGCCAGGGATAATCTGATCATCGGCGTGAAGCTTGCCGATGGGTTCACCAACAATGCCATCCATCCCACCAACCGGATCATTCCCTCCGGTCCGATCGGTTTTTCGGTGGAGACCCCTGGTGTTCCTGCCTCCGGCGAGGAGGTGGTGAACCGTCTCCCATACACGGTACTGGCCCGCATTCTGCATCCAGGCAGGGTCGACGGGTGGATTGAAACGGACGCAGACGGAGTTGTTGAGCAATTCTCCGCAGATCTTTCCGCTGGCCAGGCCTTCATCCTGGAGCCTGGCGAGAGGATTGGTTTTACCTACTCCGAGCCGCCCACGTGGAAGTGGAAGGCCGTGAGGTAATCTATGCTTCCGTTCGTACCTGCAGTTTGACGGGGCGCGGGTAGACGCAGACGACGTGGGCCAGTCACCCGATCTTTCCAGATCTGCCGTATTGCCCCGTCTTTCTCGCGGTCCCCAGCATCGCGAAGAAGTTTTCCGGCTTCACTCCACTGTGAATGCTGTTGCTTGAGCTCAGTATGTGTCCTCCCCCCGGCGAGAGGGTTTCCAGCGCTTTCGCGGTCTCTTGGGCCACCTGTGCGGGCTTACCGCTGACCATGGTGAACTGGCAATCCACGCTGCCGATGAAGCAGATCCTGTCGCCATAGCGTTCCTTCAGTCTGGCAGGGTCCATCCCGGCGGTAACCTGGATCTCCATCATTCCGTCAACCCCGGAGTTCATGAGGTAATCGTCGATGATGGGCCAGAGGTTCCCGTCGGAGGAGATGAAGCAGAAGATGCCTTCCCTGTGCATGGCGGCGGCCTGGGCCCTCATCTCGGGGAGGATCAGATCATGGTACTGCTTGGGCGATACCATCGGTCCCTCGTTGAAGGCAATGTCACCCCCGATGAACATCAGTTCGGCCCCCAGATCCGCCGCGATTCTCCCCGCGATGACGGTTCGCCTCGTTCTCTGCTTCAGGTAGCGTCTGATGAGGTCCTGACGGCCAGCAAAGCATGCCACGAACAGGGGAAGCCAGCTTGCCCGCACCGGCACGGTTCCGCAGCCTGCGTAGACCAGAACTCCGAGCCTTCTCCAGGCTTTGATCAGGGCCTCATCTGTCTGATCGTTCACGGCCTGCTCTATCTCGTCGTCCGTTTCATTCTCCAGGTTTTCGACGTGCTCCTTGAGGGCCGGGATGCCTTCGCTCTTGATCTTGGACTCGACCTCGATGGTTGTGCCGGTGGTCGGATCATGCTTGTATACGGCATCGCCCACCGACCATGCGTGGTCGCCCAACAATCTGGGCGGGCTTGTGGATGTCGGGGTGCCGGGCATGAGGGGTGCTGCGTCGAAGCCCAGCCTCCGCACCAGATCGATCCAATCCCTTCTTACGCTCGCCCTACATCTCTCCTCCCCCTTCTTCACAAAGAGCCTTACGCATCTGAATTCGCTGGTTGCGATGCAGGGCCTGCCGAGAACAATATCGGCGGTTGGTGGAAGGACGCCGTAGGGCTCGAATACGGGAACTGCATCGGGCTCCTCGTGGCAGATGGTCCGGATCGTTCTCTCGTTAGACGATAGCATGGGCGGAGTTGCCCCTACGCTCGATCATCATTGTCTGACCTTGATAACTGATCGTTGTGCCAGAGCTGGGCAGGCGAACGGAACCTGCAATCTTGGGAAGGGCAGCTTCAAGCGTGGCGTGGCTGGTCTGAGATCTTGCCGACCTGACCTCAAGCTGAACGGGCGCCAGATTGCATTGTGGGCAGGCTAATCGCATGGCGGGGGCAGTGGGAAAGACTTAACTGATCCGCCCACCTATGGTTCAAGGGAGATTGTTGAAGGTTAAGTGCTTCAAACTGCGCTGCCGGTACAACAGTGACGGCCGATGTGGCAAGCCCGAGATCACGGTGGACGAACTCGGGATGTGTACGGATGCAAGGGACACCTCTCAGTATCCCCAGGAGCGGC
The DNA here is from genome assembly GCA_964452145.1 of Hadarchaeota archaeon (SeqCode). Lineage (GTDB taxonomy): Archaea > CAYQAE01 > CAYQAE01 > CAYVLA01 > CAYVLA01 > CAYVLA01. The sequence continues at coordinate 13,512 of CAYVLA010000023.1, read as the reverse complement.
TAAGGAGGAAAAACCGCCAAGCTGCCGGATAGGACGGGCTGCGCCCTTCCCTGGGACCCCCACATGCAGGGTTGTCGATAGCCAACGGGGCTTCGAACCTATCCACAGCGTCTTCAAATTCGCCAAGGTCCCAGTCCCACCAAAGATATGAGTGACCGGGGTGTTGTCTTCGCTGCGTCGCGTCGATCACCGGGAAGGCGCCGAATCTAGGCGGTAGTAGCCCTTGTCTGTGAGGATGCCGTCTATATCGTATCCCCTCTCCCTGAGCATACCGGCGATGTTGGTCCCCTTGACCGGTGGCCTTGCCGGCTTGACCTCCACGACCACCAGCTCCTCTGCATCCTCCCCGTAGGGGCCCTGGGCGAGGATCTCGCCGCCCGGCCCTATGGCCAGCGAGCACCCTATGCATTTCCTGCCCTCCCATGGTCCGGCCGTCATCCATCCCACGTTGCTCACGCCCACCGTCGTCAGGTCGTAGAGCCTGCCCAATAGGCAGTAGCCCTGCTTCCACGTCCCTCCATAGGGGTTCTTCGCATTGTCGTAGTCCGCGTCGACGGCCCAGGCCGACGGTGATAGAAGGAGGTTGCATCCCATCCTGGCCAGGGAGTGGGCGAAGACAAGGGAGTTCGGGAAGTTGTCGGCGCAGATGTCGATCCCAATCGTGGCCAACGGCGTTTCCACAACGCCCAGGCGATCGCCTATGGAGTACAGATCCTGGGCTATGCTCAGAATGTTGATCTTGCGGTGCTTGGCCAGGATCTGGCCGCGGGGGGAGGCGAGTATGGCCGAGTTGTAGATCCGGTTCCTCCACTTCTCGGTCAACCCGGCGGCGACGTACACGGAGTGATCCCTGGCTGCCTGAACGATCACATCCGAAGTCGGACCCGGGATGGGCTGGGCCGCGGTACGGGCGCTCGGGTGGGTCCACCCCAGATCGAGGCATTCCGGAAGAACGACGACCGAGCAGCCTTTGCTTGAGGCGTTCTTGACCATTGCGACCGCTCGCTCAAGGTTGGCATCTAGCTTGCCTCCCTCGACGAGCATCTGGCCCATGCCTAACTTGAAAGATCCACCTTCCCTCAACCAATGGCCTCCTGCGGGAGAGCCCGCCATTGAGTCTCCGTCTTCCCCTCGCCCACCCCAATCCAGGCAGTACCGCGTTGCCCAAACCATTAGTGAAGTTGCTTGAACTGCACATATGCTCCCAACAGTCCGATGACAAGGGCGATGAGAAGCGAGATCGGCCTCGCCAGCCCTATGCGCTCAAGACCCATGAGCACTAGGACTCCGCCAGCGAACGCGGTGGCCAAGGAGAGATAGTACTTGAACAGGAACAGCCCTATGACGAAAACGATGATCCCCACCAGGATGGCGAGGATCTGGTTCCCAGTGATCATGGCGGCTATCATGAATCCTGCTATTCCAAGCATGAGTCCGAACATGAATTTCAGGATCATGAGGCTCAGGAAGCCCAGAACCAGGAAGCCCACGAACGCTCCAATCAGCGGAATTGGCTGATCAAAGCGGGGCTGGAGGAAATGCAGGGCGATGTTTGCCCCGGCAAGGCCGGCCCCTAGGAAGATCAGGATCTTCACAACCTTTCTTCCCAGGAAGGCAAGGCCCAGCCCAATGAAGACGGTGATCAGGCCTGTTGCGATCGCAATGTCCACCATTCCTTTCCCTCAGGCGGGCGGATGCGCCGGTATCTCTTAAATCTCGTGGCTTGACTACCCGTCCAGTCACCGATTCTCGGTCTGTTGGAGCCTGGTGACGCCTATCTCCCGGTAAAGCCTTCGTCTCACCATCACGGTCCAGAGGGTGAAACCACAGATCATTCCCGTCGCGGATACCACGAGCCATTCGGTTACATAGACCCAGAAGAGGGCCTCATCCTTCAGCCTCCAGATGCGCTCCGACGCACGGGCCAGGTCGTCCATGGCCTGTTGCAGATATGTGTTGGCCGCCTCCAGGTCGGCCTCGATGTATGCATCCTTTCCGGCTTTTTGGGCCTTGTCTATGCCGGCTATCATCATCTCGGCTTCTCTAGTGTTGGCGCCGAACTTGGAGACGAACTCCATCACGCTCTGCAGCGTCTCCAAGACGCTTCTGTAGTCCCGCATGAGAATCCTGGCCCTGTGGGCAAGCTCGACGTCTTGGGGAACGCTATTGCCGGTGGTGTAGGAGACCACGTTGAGGGCGAAGTCCCCGTAGTAGGGCCACTTGATGAAATCGATCCCGCCATAGGGAGTCCAGTCGGAGGTCATGGCGAAGGATCCGCCTTTCCCGATCTCCTCGTAAACCAGCAGAGGGTAGATCTTCCCCCAGCTCTTCCGGTAGTTGGCCAGAAGCCGGGAGGTCTGCTTGAGTTCGACGATGTTTACCCCGTGGAAGACGCCGTATGGGCCGATGGAGTCGAAGGGGAGTGATCGAATCAGTGGATCATCCCATGCCACGATAACGAGTCTGCCCGCCTCCGAGGCCGACTGATCGCCCATGTCCCATCCCCGGGGCGTGCAGATGACCGGCAGTGCGTCCTGCAGGACGGTGTCCCCCCAGGGGGATTCGAGGAACGGCGTGCCGCCGAAGCTTCCGTACCCGCCGATCATGAGGAGGCCGAGGCCCTCGTCGATCACGGAGTCCCTGAACCACTGGATGAACTCGGGCCTAAAATTCTGGACCACGGCATCGCTCATGATGATGAGGTCGTATCGGTCCAACAGGTCCTTGTAGGTCCGGGGCATGAAGATCCTCATCTTCTTGTCTATCTCCAGCTGGGTTCCCGTCATGCCGGTGAGCGCCACGGCTGTCGTCAGAGGATCGGCCGAGAAAGTCGGAAAGGGGCTCATGCCGAAGGCGTCCCCGTAGTACAGGATCCTTATCCTCTTGGAGGACGGGTCCCGGCGGGGCTCCCGGCTCAGCACGGGCCGAACTATCAGGACGAGTGCCAACACGGCTATGAGCAGGACTCTGAGGGGACGCAACCCAACCGGGTTCGACCGATTGCATAAATCTCTCACCATGCCTATGTGGATGTGCCCACGTGGATTGTGCCCTTCTCGGGTTCCATCCATGGAGGAATCGTTTCAGGCAAGGCTTTTCTGTTGTTTCGGGTAAGTGAAGACTAGGAAGTTGATGAGATGTCGCCCAAGGCCGGTTCGATAGCGGCCATTCTGACCTTCGCAATGACCTGCGTGGGACTGGTGCTGTTTGTCTACCTGGGGTCGGCCCGGGAGAGACCGGTCCCCGAGCATCGATACGGCCGGTACACCTTCTCGCTCGGGGAAGAGATCCTCCTCCAGGGTAGGGTGACCGCGGTAATCGCCATCGAGACCTCTCTGATTGCGGGAAAGGTCCGGGGACAAGGCATCGTGCCTCGGATGTACGTTGGTGAACACTACTTCCACCTGAGGTCAAAGGATTCGCAGCATTTCCTCTCCATGGACGATCTCAGTGAACTCGGCATACGGCTATCGCAAGATGAGCCCTTCGTGCTCGCAGACCTCGTTGTCGAGCCCTGGATCGACCCCGTGGGTGACGGTCCATACCCCGTTGCTGGCAATGTGGTCATATCATCGGTCGAACGCGTGCAGGATCTGGGCTGGCCGAGCCTTCTCACCGATCTTGCCACAACCTTCGATCAGGATCGGAAGTTGCTAGAGACCAAGCTCAGACTCGCGTTGGGAGTTCTGGATCCAAAGGCATACAACTCGGTTGGCACCGCGGTCACCGCGACATGTCGGAACGATGACCTACTGGTCGTCTTTGCCCACCGGGCCTGCTACGAGGGTCCCCTGGAATGGTACATAGAGCCCGTGGAGCTGATGGTCGTTGCCTTCAACGCCGACCGGGAAGGCAAGGCTACGGGGAAGACCGTTGTCGGCCCCGAGCTGGCATCCGTTGTCCATGACGATCTGAGGCTCACCTTGCTTCTGCCCGGGGATCATCTCATGGCCGGCCGTGCACTCACCTTCAGGTTCTCGTTGGAGAATCAGGGACACAAGGATTATCATGCGGAGGCTGGCCCCCCATTCTTTGACCTCGTTCTGCACGATGCCTCTGGCAGAGAGAAGGGGGCATGGAGCTGGGGCCGGGCATTTGCAGAGTATGTCGAGCAGATCAGGCTTGGCCCGGGGGAGGCTAGAAGGGAGTCCCTGACCTGGGACCTCTCATTGATCGATCCTAAAACCGGAGCACCCGGATACCCGGCGAGCGGCAGGTGCTTCATCAGCTTGGTCTGGAGGGCCAAGCCTCTGCAGACGGACGGAGCCGAGATATGGCTGAACTCCAGTCGGCCCGACCTGGGGCTGTTGTTTGCCAGAACCGGAGGCATCGCCGGCTTCGACGAGAAGCTGGTGCTTGACAGTGAAGGAAATGCCACCTACACAGATCTGAAGACAGCCAAAGCCGCGTCCATCATCCTAACGCCCGCCGAGCATTGGGATCTACACATATTCCTTGAGCAACAGGGGCTGATGACGATATCACCCGAGGAGTTTCAGCCGAGGAGCAACGTTGCCGAGTTCTTCTCGTATCAGCTGAACGCCTCAGTGGCCGGTGAGGGGAAGGCAATTCGGTGGGTGGACTCGTGGGCATCCCGACAATCCATTCCTTGGCCGCTTCACCAGATCGAGTCAAGGCTTGCCAGTCTCATGGCCCGCGTCAGGAGTGCTTGATCCTCAGAGCCCTCCCCGAGGACCGCCTGAGGGGACAGCATTCCTGATGGGTCTCGTGAGGAACCCAGGCCTTGCTGGTGGGCTCGTACTTCTTACCTGAGTCACGCAGGATGACGCACATAGGAAGCAGGAGGTGCCTGTAGCTAGGACGGCCAGTCGATCCGTCCGAGGCGGTCGATCGCCTCGGCAGGGGTGCCCATCTTGCCAAGCCAGGCCAGCATCTCCCGGTGGAGCCGTCTGGCCCGATCGAGATTCTCGCCGATCAGGTTGGTCTTCTCCTTTGGGTCGGCCTTGGTGCGGTAGAGCTCTGGGGGCTCGGGTTCCGGGGGTTCTTGCAGTATAAGGGTCCACTCGCCATTGGTCACCGCTGGCCTCCGACAGAATACGAGTTCCTTCGAGAAATGCGTTGGCATGGTCCAGGTCGAGACCGCGAGGCGGGGTTCTGGCCCGCCCGTCTCTCCCTCCATCATGGGAAGGAGGCTTCTGCCCTCAACTGCCTCCGGGATCTGGAGACCGCAGATCTCCAGCAGTGTGGGCATGAGGTCCGGCGGCTGCACTATCCCTTCGCATCTTCGATGCTCAAAGCCCGGTGCCCTGATCATCCACACCAGCCTAGCCAGCTCGGAGTACTGAGGGAAGGCATCGAACCGATCCGGAGCGATGAGGCTCTTTCCCGTGCGGCCGTGTTCCCCAAGGAAGATGCCGTGGTCCGAAAGCAGGGTGACCACCGTTGTCTCCATCAGCCCCATTTCCTCCATCATCCTCAGGACCCTTCCGATGTTCTTGCTGACGAGGGTAACCTCCCCTCCATAGCGGGCCCTGAGGTTTGCGAGCTCCTCCCGGGAGTATGCGTCCGCAGGGCCGTAGTTCGGCTGTGTCATCGGTTCCCCCTCGTATTCCGGCTGGTACATCCTCCACAGGTACTCGGGGGGGTCCCATGGTTCGTGGACATCAAAGCAGTCCAGCCAGAGGAAGAAGGGGCCTCCCCGCCAGTTGTCCTCCAGCCAGTTGCAGGCCTTCTCGCAGATGCGGCTGTTCAGCCGGTCGGATTCGTATCGCCACCAGTCGTTCTGCTGTGCGTGTATCTCGGCACCCGTGGGCTGGCCCGGCTGGCGGTTGAGGTCAACCCTGGTCTTCCTTCTGTCCCTCACCAGCTTGGGCGGGGGTTGGTTCAGCCTGCTGGTTGGGGCATCGCCCTCGTGCCCGCGAAGGAAGTCGAAGTGACGGAAGGGCTTCCAGAAGCCGGCCCTGAGCAAATGCGTGGTATCTGCGATGAGCTGGGTCGTGTAGCCCGCAGCCTGGAATATCTGGGGAAGGGTTTGAAGGGAGGGGTCAAGCGGCTGCCATCCGCACCTGGGGTGGCTGAATTTGCCGGAGAAACAATCCGTCCTCATGGGGATAGTGGGGAAGCTGGACACGCGGGCGCCGTCGAAGCACACGGCCTCTCGGGCGAACGCATCGAGTTCGGGAGTCTTAACACCCAGCCAGCTGGGCCCTCCGTTGACGCCGAGAACGTCCCAGCGCAGCGTGTCGGAGAGTATCACGACGACGTTATGTCTGGCCAAGAATACCGCCTTGAAGCCGGAATGTGTCCTCCTTCAAAAGTGTGAACGACGATCCAGCAACCGAGATCCAGAAGGGTCTTGACCCCAGTTAGCACAATCGCTGCTGAACTCTCTCAGACACCAGAATCCTTACCAGATTGAATAAGGGCGCCTTTCTTGCCTTTGTGATCAATGTGTATGGAAGCTTGCGCCCGATCATGTACTCCTTTGAACCGTGTCAACCCTGTGGACATAAGGCAACCGGCCAGCGGCCCCGCGAGCTTTCATGTCTTCGAATGCCTGCTCTACGACGCGTTCAATCTCAAACCCGGCGTCGATCAGCATGTTCATGACTTGCGCCAGCGTCCAGAGGCGTTCGCGCATTCGAGCCTTAGTTCCATTGGCGAAGACCCATTCCCACCCATGGTCAATGGGCCATCTGGCGTAATCCCCGACCTCGGGCGCATCGTGCGTTTCCTTCTTGACCGTGACGGTTGGCAATGCAGTCAACATATCCGCTGTGGCACCCTAACTCTGGTGTTTCCATCAGGTATCAGGTTATTTTTGGGATGTAGCTGGTTCGGTTCTGATCTGGAGATGTCTTGAGGCCCTCGGTCCTCGAAGTCGCTCTCAACAGACCCGCAGACATCAAAGAGGTACGGCGCAGGCCATGCTTCACTTCTCTCTGCTTGCGTTTCCACCTGCGCTGAACCACAATCCTCACCCTGGATAGCCGCTGCCGGAAGAGGGGGCTGCGCGCCCTTCCTTTGAGATCCTCTCGGCGTAGCCGCTCTCCTTGAAGGCCTTGACGGGATCTTCGGGCAGACCCATTTCCCTCCTCATCCTGCCCAGAATGCCGGAGACATCGGTCCTGAAGGCCCTCTGCACCGCCTCGTGGGCGCCCAGCACATCACCGACGCGCTGCAGCCTTCGCAGCTCTCCGCGGTCGACCAACAGGGCCTTGGCCCGGGCGATCTGACAGTTGGCCACGGACAGGATCATGGCCTCGATCTTTCCCTCGATGCAGTGGCTCTGGTCGATCATGTAGGCGATCCTCCTGGCGCAGCCTGACCTCTTGGCATCCCTTGAGAGTTCGGCGCTGACGATCTCGTGAAATATCCTGAAGAGCTGGAAGGGATCCGATGCGCCGACGATCAGGTCATCGTCACCATAGTTGCGGCTGTTGAAGTGGAATCCGCCCAGGATCCCCTCGTCCATCAGGCTGGCCACGATCTGCTCCACGTTCGTGGCAAGGGGGTGATGGCCGGTGTCGATGAGGACCTGTGCCTTGGGCCCCAGCTTGCGAGCGAGGATGTACGACGTTCCCCAGTCCGGGATGTCGGTGTGGTAGAACGCGGGCTCGTAAAGCTTGTACTCTATCAGCATGCGCACCCTGGCGGGCAGCGCGTCGTACACCTTGTGCAGCGCCTCCTCCATGCGGTGCTTTCTGTCAACGATGCCATCCTGCCCGGAGTAGTTGGTTCCATCCGCAAACCAGAGGCTCAGGATGTCGGCCCCGGTCTTCTCGCAGATCTCGATGCAGTCGAGCATGTGCTCCAGGGCCCTCCGCCTCACGCGGGGATCGGGGTTGCAGACGCTTCCAAGCCGGTATTCGTCGTCCTGGAAGAGGTTCGGGTTGATCGCGCCGATCTTTAGGCCCCTCTCCTCCGCGTAGTTCTTCAGCTCGCCATAGTCATCCACCTTGTCCCAGGGGATGTGGAGCGCTATCCGTGGGGCGGCGCCGGTCAGCTTGTTGACGAAGGCCGCGTCATCGATCTTCTCCCATATTGTCATGGCTGCGCCCGGGTACGGAAAGGTCTTGAAGCGCGTCCCGCTGTCACCGTAGCCCCAGGATGGGGTCTCGATCTTGAGCTGCCTCAGCCCCTTTATGATCTCCTCCTCGTTCACTGCAAATCGCCTCGGCCCCGTTTGCAGTCGGCCCAAAATAATGTTTGGCCCAGTCCGGGCCGGTCTGCCATATCGGATCACGTTAGGGTCAGACTTCGCTTAGTAATTCCGGGGGAACGGGTCCAGACTTCTGAGGGAACCAGAGGGCGGGGATCTCACTTCCTTCCAGAAGTTTCCTTCAGCAGCTTCTTAACCCCTAAGTAGTCGCTCGGGCCTAGAAAGTACCCCGAATCCACGAGATCGTCGAGCAGCACGGTCCCTTCGCCGGCCTTGATCACATCCTTGGCAACCAGATATAAGATAACGTAGGACAAGGGCCGAACGGGGAGCCCAAGCAGTCTTGCAGTCGTGGAGGCGATCTGGTCATCCATCAAGAGCCAGTCGGCTCGAACACGGGTCATCAGCGAGATAGCCTCCCTCTCCCCTGCACCAAGATTCCTAGGGATGCCTGAAGCCTCAATGCCGTGGACGACCTTGACCCATCCCTTCTCAATTGCAGCAAGAATGACTGGGACGTCCGGGCTTTGGATCTCTTCTCCCGCAACAATCTCAGCATGAACAGCTTCCGGAATCAAGATCTGCTCAAAGATGCCCCCCAGCGCTGCCCACAAGCACGGCACCTTTGCGGCGAGGATCAGACTCGATGCATCCGAAACCGCCTTCATTTCTCGAAATCCTTCCGGAGCGCAGCCCTGAAAGCCGCCAAGTCAATCTTGATGGGGATGCCTTCTATTGACAGAGTGCGATAGAACTCAGCAATCGACATGCCTGCTTCCTCCGCCGCCCTGCCAACGGATATCCTCCCAACGCGGTATTCCTCCACCGCTTTCTTCTTCGAATATTCCCTGAGGCCGATGTCAAGGACCTTCCTCAGCGCGGCTGACCGGTCTATCTTCTCTTCCGCGGCCACCTTCTCCAGTGCCCTTATCTGCCTCCCGAGAACCCTTGCCGTCATGTGTTCGATCCCCGAGCCCAAGAAGATACCCTACCACGGTGTGTTCAATTGTGTTAATATCTCTTCTGTCTTTCCGGAATCTCTATACAGAGAGTCTCGGGATGCTGAAAAACCCTCTAAGGCCTCGCTTGAATCATCAGCTACCAGCCGCAATGCAGGGGCGTCAGAGGCAGTCCCGAACATATAAGACGAAGACCCGACCTTGCCAGGAGCATGCCTCTTGAGAAGCGGTTCATCTTCAGCTCGGCCCCCTTCAGGGAGTGCCACGCATCAACGATAGCCGAGAGTTCGACGGGCAGCCTCCTCGCAGCCTGGTTCGCCGGGACGAAGGAGGGAGCCCCGGATGTGGGGATCTGGCTCAGCCGTAGAAGGAAAGGGCGCTGGACCAAACCAGTCGAGGTGGCGAAGGAGCAGGATACGCCTTGCTGGAATCCCGTTCTCTTCCTGGGGCCTGAGGGCACGATGTGGCTCTTCTACAAGGTCGGCGCGAATCCCCGGTCTTGGTCTGGGGCTTATCTGAAATCCAAGGATGGGGGCAAGACCTGGTCACAGCCGGTGATCTTGCCTGCCGGGCTTCTGGGACCCATCAAGAACAAGCCCATACTTCTCTCGGATGGTAGGATCTTGTGTCCAAGCTCGGTCGAGTCCTACAGGGCATGGACGGGCTGGGTGGAGAGCTTCAACCCCGACGGCACCGACTGGCAGAGATTCGGACCCATCGTCTACCCCGGCACGAACCACGGCCTGATCCAGCCGACGATTATCGAGGTTCGTCCAGGCAGGGTCAGGGCCTTCCTCAGGTCCACTAGGCTGATCGGGTGCGTCTGCGTTGCGAACTCCGATGACGGTGGACGGACTTGGTCCCAAGCGCGGCGAACGGTTCTTCCGAATCCAAACTCAGGAATCGACGCTGTGCGCCTTGAAAGCGGTGCACTGGTCATGGTCTACAACCACACTGATTCTGCACGGACGCCGCTGAACGTGGCGATCTCACACGACGACGGTGAGACCTGGAGCCCGCCCAAGGTCCTGGAGGATGGGCCGGGGGAGTACTCGTATCCGGGGGTGATACAGATATTGGATGGGCTGATCCATGCCACGTACACCTACCAAAGGAAGAGAATCAGGCACTGCACATTCACAGAAGACTGGGTGAACGAGTGATGCAACGGCTGCTGGTGCCAACCCTCATCCATGGCTCAGGACTAGACTTGTTTCGCCGCCTCTCCGAGGTCGAAGCCGGCCTTCATGGCTCTATACCTTTGGTAGTGGCAGAAGTTCTGCCAGGAGATGTCGGGGGGCATGGAGTGGTCGACGTGGGCGATGTATCCGCCTGTGGCGACGACCGGCCAGACCCTGTCCACCTCGGCTTCTATCTCGGCCTTTCCCCTGGTTAGGGCCTGCTTGTCGATGCCGCCGAACATGACCAGCCTCCGTCCGTACTCCTTCCGAAGCTCCCGGGGATCCATGTTGGACCGGACCTCAAGCGGCCATATAGCGTTAAGCCCAGCCTTGAGCCATAGGGGGATCAGGGTGCGCACATCGCCGTCGCTGTCCACCCCGATCAGGTCCACGCCTCTCGACCGCAGGTACTTGCAGATTATGCTGTACCTCGGGACCATGAACTCCTTGAACATCTCGGGGGCCAGCAGGGGTCCAGTTCTGTAGCCCATGTCCTCCCAGAAGCCGAATATGTCGATTTCGGCATCATCGAGCAGCTTGCCCAGGATGGCGAGGATGACCTCCACCCGCTGATCCATCATCCTCTCGACGAATTCCGGCTTCTCGTAGAAGGCCCTGCAGAGGTTCGTCAGGCCCAGCAGGTTTCGCAGCGGCCCGAAGAAGCCGCCCCACCTATCGGGGAAGTACATCAGCGGCGCGGTCCTGTTCTTCCACTCCCTGACTTTCTCCGCCCAATTCTTCGGGAACCTCTCGTCCAATTTGGGTGCAAGCCTTTCACCGACCAGTCGATCGAAGTCCTCCTCCGTCTCCACCGGGAACTTCACAAACTGGGGCATGCTAGACCAGCCCCTGTGGTCCCTGAACTCCCGCTTCAGGATTCCCTCGTGGTCGACGTACAGGATGGTTTGAGGGGTCTCCTCGATGATCGTTTTCTCGAACGGGGGCCAGGGGCCGGCCGAAACCGGCACGCCCAGCATCGGGTCATGGGGGAATATCTCGCGTATCGGGCGCCCGTCCCACCCTTCTTTGCGCCATCTGGCTTCGGTCTCGGGCCACGTTCCCTCACCTGAGATCCAAGGCCGGTCGGTTTTCTGAAAATGTGTTATGGCATGGTACCTTTCCCTGGGGGTCATTCGCGGACGGAGGATAGCCAGCGAACTTAAATGCATGGGTGACGGTCAACCAGCCACGTCGCAGGTTTCCTGCACGGCCAGCCCCCAGCGCCTGCAGTATGCCGCCGAGAGCCTTTGGCACCGTGCTTACTGAAACGACATGATTATCGGTTGAAGGGATATGATCGGAACATTAATATTCATCTGATGATACATGTCTATTCGGGTGAAAATGTGGCAACCGAGGTAGTCAGCCGTGCCGGTAAGAGGGGCGAGCTCTACCCGCCGAAAGACATGAGAGAGGCCATCGGCATTCGTCCCGGTTCGAGGATCATATTCAGGTTGGCAGGAACTAGACTCGAAGTCGAGGCGGTTCCCTCCCTGGAGGAACTAATCAAGATGAAGCCGATCGCCACAATAACTCTGGACGAATTCGATAGATTCCGTTCGGAACTGTCAAAGGCGATGACGAGAAGATGAGAATAGTACTTGACACGACCTACCTACTCCCGATTGTCGGGGTAGAGTTGGTCGGGATGAACATTGAGGACATGCGTTCCGTGCTCGCGTCGGGACACAGCTTGATGCTCAATGAAGTGAGTCTGTTCGAGATACTCGGCAAAGTCTGCCCTGTGGTGGCTGAAGACGAAGAGTCCAGGAAGAGGGTTGAGACTGGGCTGAAAGCGATCATGAACTCCGACCGCTTGACAATCCTCTCGGTGATCGACGAAGAGACCCTACCCGTGGCCTTGGATCTAATGTGCCGTGGAATGAGAGACATACCCGATGTGCCAATCGTCGCGTCTGCGCTCGTGCATGCCGACTCGTTGATGACCGAGGCAAAAGACATACCAGCCTTTCTCAGAAGGATGGGATCGGGTCTTCAGGTTTTCGACCTCAAAGGATTCCGCAACAAGCGTTGATCCTCATGGGATGGTCGCGGAAGTCCCGAAACCTGCCCCTATCGGAACACTCAATAGCGTCCCGCGACATCAGTTCATCGATGCGGTGGGGTCTGTCTGCGCCCGCTTGCAGCAGCATGGTGGTAGGGGGCACTGTCGTCATACGTCAGTATGCTCAGATAACGTGCCCTAGACCTTGAATCTCTGGTTTCTGTTATTCCGGGTTCATTCATATGCTCGCGCTCGGCGGCGACGGGCCATGGAGACTCGCATGGCTGGCAAGGAAGTGATCAAATCCCCCTTTGCTACAGCGGGCTGCAGTGGCATGTCAGATCTCAGCCGTTTTATGGCAGGTTTGCTGCTGGCATCCATCGCCTTTGCGCCCTTGGTCTGTGCTGAGACCAGACTCGGACTTGCCTCGTTCGGGATCACAGGGGTGCGGCGGGTTGGCGACTCCCTCGCCGTTGGCATCTCCTATGACGCTACCTCGGCCGGGAACCCGTGGCAGGGCGGCATCTACGGATACGGCCCAATCGAGGCCCTAGACGGGGTTGAGCTGGACATCTGGTACTTCAAGGAGGAGGGCCTGACTCTGAAGCTCGACGGCAAGAACGTTGGGTGGATCTCCTACATCAATTGGTCCTTCCATTACAAGGACAAGGCGTCGGCCAGCGCTTCGTACAGATGTACGGCCTCCTCTTCAGCGGCCAGCGTTAGTCGAAGGGCACGGGAGAGCTCCCTTGGGTCAAGTTTTCGCCCTGGAAGCACACCGACGAAAGGATTCAGGAATTCGGGCATCTTATGACACCGTTCGTTGCGGGTATCCCGTTCCTTGAAAATCCATCGGTTGGGGAGATCCATTCCACCGATCAGGTCGATTCTGAATAATGCATTATTCCGGAAAAACCGTAAGTAAGAATTAATAGTCTTGCCCGAACATCCACCCAGGGAGAACAATGTCGATCACGATACTAGGGAAGAAAGCCGAACTGGTGATCCCGAAGGGGGTAAGGGAGAGGGCAGGCATAGGCAGCGGCGATGTTCTTGAGATCGTTGCCTTGGGCAAAGGCGAGATCCTCCTGCGCAAGGCTGACGACATCGATGCCGTGAGGAAGATGGTGGCAGGCAGATTGCCGCAATGGGCCAAACTGGAGGGCAGGGCCGACCGGCTGCTGGACAGGGAGACGAAACGGTGATGGCATGCCGTTGGTTGAGACCGACCTCCTGAAGGCCTAT
>CAYVLA010000022.1:0-36391 GCA_964452145.1 Hadarchaeota archaeon (SeqCode) | reverse complement strand
GGTCCCCGGGTTCTCCCCACTACCCCCACCTGCCTACAAAGCCCAGCCATGCCTGCTCGGGCGGGAGGCTGTGCATCTCACCCAGAAGCACGAGCTGGTAGTCGTCCGGACCAAGGGTGGGCCCTAATCCGGACACAACGTCGTTCTGCAGCCCAAGAACGCCCTGATAGGAGCGGAAGTAGTTGGCATGGGAGCCCCGAGCCACATAGACTATCGGGTGGTCTCTCCGCAGCAGGACGTCCTCCCACCTCGCCCACTGCCCCGAAAAGTGCTGAGAATAGGCGGCCATGACGGGCTCGCCGCCCTCCACGATGACCTGCACCATCTCCCAATCGCCCTCATGGGTGTTGAGAGCCCCGTCATTGAAGGGGTAGTACAGCCAGTACTGCACCACGGCATCCTCGCCGCTGCCAATCACCCTGGCATACACCGTCGGCGTGTAGTCGTCTCGCACCAGCCTGAAGTGTTTCGCGATGCCGTTGTCGTCGATGCCGCCGTGGATGTTGTCAAGAAAGTAGTTGGAGTCCTCATCCTGAAAACGGGAGATCGATTCTGCCGTCGGCCGGTCCTGGATCACCACGATGCCGCCATCTTCTTCTAGCTTCAGATTGGAGTTCTCCAGCGCGTACTCCACGCCGACGGGTAGATAGATCTCCCCAGGGGCCAGACGCAGCACCGGAGCGAATCGCTGGGCCAGGGAAGCCCTATCATGTTCGCTCAAATCCTCCTCATAGCCCTGGACCCCGGTCAGGCCCTGAAGGCAGCATAGAGCCACCATCAACAGGCCCCATTGAATCCTGCGCATTCCGCCCCAGGCGGGCTGTTGCCTCTGATATATATATTGCGGCGGCCGGTTCATCGACGAACCGCTCCGGTCGAGGCCCGTGCCAAACCTTGCTGAAGTGGCTACCGGAATCGCTACGGACCCTCCTGGCATCGACGGACTCACAAGGGGGGCTCAAAATGGGGCTGGCGGGGCAGCTCCCTTGGAACAGACATTTATCCCGCCCGGCGGAGAGCCATCTTCAACCGACCACCAGGAATGCTCCCGTCCTTGCATATCGTAACCATCTGGTTCATAGCATTTGGTCTGGCCATGGATGCCTTGGCCGTATCGATCGCAACGGGAATGACGATCGGTCGACCGGACAGAAGCCAAGCGCTCAGGGTCGCCGCATTTTTCGGATCCTTCCAGGTTGGCATGCCGATCATCGGCTGGTCGGCGGGCTTTGCCCTTAGTTACATCATCACGGGCATCGACCACTGGATCGCCTTCTGCCTCCTAGCCTTCATCGGATGCAAGATGATCTACGAGTCAACGAGACGGGAAGGCAAGCGGCCTGATCCTCCAAGCATCACATCCCTGCTTGGGCTATCCGTCGCCACGAGCATCGATGCCCTAGGAGCCGGGGTCACCTTTGTCTTCGCCGACATACCGCTCATCATGGCCCTGGTCACAATCGGGACGGTGACCTTCGTTCTCTCCTTCATCGGAGTCTATCTTGGCCACAGGATCGGCCGAGTCTTTGAGAGCATCGTCGAGACCGCCGGGGGCGTGGTTCTCATAGCCATAGGTGTAAAGATCCTTCTTGACCATCTCCGTTGAGTGCGTCCCCTGTCACCGAGGTCGGGCGGTTGATCTAGGTTCGCCGCCCAATCGCCTTGTCCTGTTCCAGAAGGGTCAAGATCTGCTGGACCGTCTGCTCCACATCGGTGTTCTTCAGGATCTTGATCGGGGTCCCTATGTCGATTGCGATGGATATGGCAGCCGCCCGGTCGAAGTAGGCGTGTTCCTGGATGTCCTTGAGCGACTCCGCCTCGCTCTTACCCTCCTTGCCCGTTATCCTCCTACGCAACACCTCGTACGGATCGGCCTCGAGCAGCACGATTCGCCTCGGTTTAAGGAGGTTCATTATCCGCTTGGGTATCCCGGCAATGAAACCTGCCGGCGTTTTGACCGTGAGATGCATCTCGACGAGGACCTTTCCAGGGAGCCTGGAGACCTGCTGCGTGGCCTTTATCTGTAGCCTGGAGACATCCTCGGGCGTCAGAAGCTCAAGCTGGGTTATGGCATCGACGAGGCCCTCCCCTCTTGCAAGTTCGAAGATCTTCTCCCCGAAGCTCACAACGGTTAGATGAGGATTGCTCTCGGCAACCCTGGACGCGACCGTGGATTTCCCGACGCCCGATTGACCGCAGAGAACATACACATCCGCCATAGGCCGTCTCCCTCCGTATGCGGACGGCCTTTGGGGTTAAAGGTTTTGCCTCACTCCCGCTTCCTCCGAGCGGATCCCGCATGAGACAAGGGCTCGCCTAGGCCTGCTTTGCCTGCACATCTTGGCCAGCGTGGTTGTTGTTTGCATCCATCGTTTCGGGGATGTACTTGAGGAAGTAGGGAACGATAACGGCGAAGGAGAGGAAGTAGAAGATGTAGTAAGGAGTCCTCGGGGAGAAGGTGTCGAAAAGCCACCCGCCGAGGATGGGCGCGAACAGGCCCGGTATGAGGCTGACGAAACTCAGCGTTCCGTACCACCTGCCCCTCATTCTCGAGGGCACGTACTCCATGGCCAGGGCACTGCCAGCGCCACCTGACAGGGCCGCAACCGAGGTCAGAACATAGAAGGGTACAAGCATGCTCTGGTCCCGGGCGATGAGGAAGAAGATCCAGCCCGCACCGCTGAAGGCGGACGCCAGGATGATGGGCTTCTTCCTCCCTATCCTGTCAGACCAGACGGCGCCGATGTTCATGGCTATGTACGCTATGATCGACGACATGGAGGTCAAAAAGCCTATGAAGACGGGGGTCGCCCCGATGATCTCGTAGACCATTATTGCCTGGAACGGACCGACCAGTTGGCCCGAGAATGATGCTATCAGAGTGTAGCCCAAATACATCCTCACCCTCTTGATGGCGATCAGCTCCCTCAGATCCCCGGCCAGTTGGGCCAGGATGTTGCTGCCCCTGGATACCTCCCGCCTCACCTCAAGCGTCTCGGTCGTCTTTGTGGCGAAGTATGCGAAGATAACGACGATTCTGACCAGGCTCAGCAGGAAGTAGATCCTAAGGGCATCCGCGTTCTGGACGCCTCCAAGCTTGGTGATCAGGGCCGCGCCAACGGGGGGCAGGGCGATCACGGGGATGGCGGCAATGGTGGCGAGCATGCTCGTCCCCTTGGCACGGTCCTTGTCGTTGAGCGATTCCGCGAAGAAGGCCGCACTGGCGCTTCCCCCGAAGGCACCCAGGGAGGCTATTATTCCCGAGACCAGAAGCCACGTCCAGTCCCTCGCGAAGTACGATACCAGGCACATGCCGGCCTCGAAGATCCACCCTCCCGCAAGAAGCCAGCGTCTGCCGTATCTGTCGCTCAGAAAGCCCCCCAGCAGCTGGGGTATCCAGGCCGCGGCCGAGGCGACCGCCGTTATGAGGCCTATCTGCGCGGCCGTGGCGCCGAGAGCCCTGGGGAACATGCCGATGTAGGGGCCGAAGAGACCGGAGTATATCCCCGAGAATATGTACACAACGACCCAGAAACGGAAGTTGGCCGGCTGCCGCTCCATCATCTCCAGCGCTGACCTGAGATAGCGACGGATCTCGTAGGGCGCGAACATCCGCAGCCATCTGGGGTATATCTGCCGGCTCATGGTTGACGCTCATTCCGGGAGAAGGAACGGAGATGAAAAATGTTATATAGATCCCTCGAAAATATAAAGAAATGCCGGGGCACGCTCCACCGGCCTACCCGAAGTACTTGGCCTCGACTCTTTTGAGAAAACGGATGCCCTCGCTGACGAGCGTATCCGAGTCGGGCGCAAGCCTCCTCCAGACCCTTGTCGCACCCCGCATGGCATCCGAGGCCTGAACGAAGGATTCCAGTCCGACCAAACCAGAGTAACCCGAATCCGCCAGCCCCCGATAGATCCCATCCCAGTCCACAACCCCTCTTCCCGGTATCCCCCTGTGGCTCTCGCTCATATGGTAGTGGCAGAGGAAGGGGCCTGCCTTCACGGTGGGGGTGTAGAACTCATCCTCCTCAATGTTCATGTGGTAGGCATCCAGATGGATCCCGACGTTGTCGCACCCTATCATCTCCCTGAGCCTCAGCGCCTGCTCGCAGGTATTAACAAGGAATGTCTCGTACCGGTTGACGGGCTCCAAGCCCAAGGTCATGCCACGGTCCAGGGCGTATGTAGCCACCTCGCGCAAAGCTGTGGATGATCGGATCCAGTGTTGTTCAGACGGCGTCTCCTCGGGGAAGAAGCCCAGGGCCGAGTAGACGACCCCGGATAGAACCTTCGAACCCATCCCATGCGCGGCGTCGACGCAGCCCTTCAGGAAGCGGGTCCCCGCCTTCCTGACCGAGGCCCGGGCGCTGGTGATGTCGGTCCGATCAGACAACACGACCGAACAGCACGCATCGATATCGGCCGATTCGAGGCGCTCCCTACAGGCATCCGGGTTCACCTTCTCCAACTCCATGAGCGGGACCTCGATGAGGTCGAAGCCCAGATCCTTGACATGGTCGATGATCCACAGGGAGTCCTCTCCCCAGGAATCGGTCCAGGAATAGGCGTGCACGGCATATCTCAGCTTCATGGCTTCCAGCCACGCCCGCCCCTGCCGATAAAGGCTTCGGTCGGATTTTTCTGCCCAGCCAGCCACCATTCCCCGTGGCCGACGATCTCCCGCGACCCATGTGGATCCACCGCCTCCCCGCCGGGTTGGGGACCTGCTACGCACTGGCCTGTGCTCGAGTCAGGCGTGATGTCCTGATCGCCGTCCCTGCTCAGCCCCTGAGGAGCGAGGCCACGGCCGGCATGTTTCTGCTGAACTGCCAAGGCATGCTCGTGCGTCGCACCCGCGACGCGGCGAAAGTCTCACCCTTCCCGGCCTTTCTCAGGATCGCGGATGAGCCCCATCTGGCCTACTGGTCGGGGCGCGACCCGAATCCCGCTCTACAGTTGGTGAGCGCCTCGGACGGCCAGCCGCTCTGGAGACGGTCCGGATTTCCCTGGACGGGCAACGGAGACTTCGTCGAAAGGGATCTCAACGGGGATGGCCGTGAGGAGGTGATCTACTCCGTCGGCGGCCCGCAACACTGGATATCCTGTGCGGACGGTAGGACGGGGGAGGAGATCTGGAGATACGATGACCGTGTGACCATCTGCTGGGGCCGCGCGGCGGTCGCTGACATCGACCGGGACGGGGATGAGGAGATCGTCTTCGGAACCGAGTACGGCAACCCCGACGGCTCCTCCTCCCTGATCGTCCTCTCCTCCGACGGCAACTTGAAATGGCGCTACGATTCAATCCATGGCGACGCTGGCTCCACGCCCACCATGTTGGTGGACATCGACGGGGACGGCTCCCTAGAGATCCTGAAGGTCGAAATCGATCTCTGCGGCAGGGACGGCCACATCAGCACGGTCCTCTGCTTCGATGCCTGGGGCAATCGTCGGTATTCGCTGAAGTTCGGCGGATCAAGCATGGCAGTTGCCGACATCGATGGTGATGGCATCCTTGAGGGGCTGGGCCTGACCACGATCAGAGATGGCGGTAGACACAACCGATCCGAGATGATGTGCTTCGACTTGGAGCGGGCAGCCTTGAGATGGAGATCGCCCGTCCCAAGGGTATACCTGTCCGGGGACCCTGTCATCGCCAACCTGTCGGAATCCGAGGGGCTTGAAACCCTGGTCACGACGGGCATGCCCAGCGGCTACGGCAGGATACCCGGCGAGGAACCCTGGGGACAAGCCTACCTCTTCTCTCCTTCCGGCAGCCTGGTGTGGAGTCAGGGATTCCCGGACTGGGCGGGCGATCCCATATCCTGCGACATCGACGGCGATGGCCTCAACGAGTTCGTCATTCCTTCCTACGAAGGCACGGTGTCCGCTTGGAAGAGCAAGGGCCTCGGTGAATGCACCGAATTCCCCAAGGCAAATGGGGGCCCGCTGCGCCTGGGACGGCCGCTGGGCTAGGATCGGGCCGTGGTACGGGCTATCCGCATGACGCGGGGGAAGTAGAGCCAGAGATGGCCCAGATCGTCGTCCTCCCCGAATATCAACTGTCCATCCCGACCCATGGCGGCCGCGCCGAACCTGTAACCGTATCTGCGGCGCTCAATAACCGAGACGGCGACCCCGATATCCCGAATGGATCGATCGGAGGGATCGTAACAGAAGAATTTGGATATCCCCTCTCCGCAAGCCATGAAGAGACGGCCATCCAACGTTGCCGCCATCGAGTCAACGGGTGCCAAGGGTGTCTTGCCAAGCTGTTCACTGAATCCCTCACGCTCATCGAATGATAGAATCGTTCCCTCTGAGTCAACAACGTACAGAGCCTCGGTGGATGGATCCTGTGCCCATATCGGCGAAGACCCGTCCCATCGTCCTGCGGGCAGGGACTGCCATCTCGCCTCCAAGCGGTCTATCCTTGGGTCATAGCACCAAAGGCTTCCGTTCTGCGCCCCGACAACGATGCCTGAAGAGCTCAGAGCCAGGTGCCCCTGTGCGGATAGCTCTGCCACCACCTCGATCGTTCGACTGTCTAGGTCGACCGAGAAGAGATGCTTCTCGCTCGCTCCAATAACGCGCGTCCCCGTCGAGTCGACCACGGCATGAAGTATCTTCTCGCCCTTCACCGGTTCGCCCAGCACCTCTAAAGGAGGTCTGGTGAACCCCCACTCCTGGATCAGGTCGAATGGCAGAGGCTGGTATTTTCCAGCCACGAGGCGGCCCCCCAGGGGACCATTCACACAGGCGACGAACTCCTTCCTTCCAAGACCTACCGCCTGACAACTGTCAGCGCCCTCGACGATCCCCAGATCCAGAACCAATCCCGTCACCCCATGGAACATCGCGACGAACAGGTGAGACCGCCTCCCGCTGGTGCCCCCGTATATCATGCCGCTATCGGCCACGCTCAATGCGGTGATGTGGCTCTCATCGGCCGGGATCGGCACGGTAACACCCGGGAAGCATGTGGGAAAGGCGATCATCGTGCCCTCTTTCACGAAGTTGCCATGAACGATCTGGTCTACGACGCACTTGGTATCGGGCCTGGACTTATCCCATCGCTTCCTCTTCTCCATCTCCCTCACCCCCACGTCCTCAGGGGCAGGTGGGCATCTTTACGCTTCCTGTCCCGAGGCATCTGCATCCTGAAGATCCCAACGGGACGGGGACCGACATGCCCGAAGAAAACGTCGCCGTTGTGGTCAACCGCTCCCCTGGACACGTACTGGGCACAGTGCTCGGGACGCTCCAACAGTCCGACCTCCTCTCTGACCAGCGTCTTTGGATCCACGCGCCAGACGACTCCCTCCATCTCCTTGCGCTCCTTGCCCATGGGGTTGTACCCATCATCCCTCCACCTGGACGCCACGTAGTACAGCTTTCCATCCCCAGCGAATACGAGCCCGCCCGCATGATCCCTAAAGGTGTTCATGGGGTCGGTCAGATCCCTTTCCTGTGTCACCGAGCCCAAATCCTCAACGCGACCCCAGTCACCATCCTCGAACCATATCCTCAACAGACGGGGATGGGCGATCCATGTTATCGCCCAGACACACTTCTCATCCGGCTGCCGCACGACATCGTAGAACACGCTGTGCCAACCCGTCTGATATGCGTCATTGTGTGGCAGGCGGTAAGGCGACATCTCCAGTCTGTCCCTTGACGGGTCGTATCTCACCAGATGCCCATAATCGCTGGACGTCCAGGCGCGGTGGTCGTCGTCGGTGAAGATGGCCTGGGAGTTGATGGACCCTATCCTGCCTATGTCCCGCCTCCTGCGTTTCTCGATGTCGTAGACGATGAAATGGTCCCGCGGATAGCTTACGGCATAGAGCAACCCGTACTCCTCATCCAGAGCCAAGCATCTGCAGCCCTCCTTGGGGATGAGAGTATCCCACCACAGGACACGGTCCTTCTTGGTGTCGAACGCCACCAAGGCGCTTCCCCTGAAACAGCGCTCGGAATCATGCCAGAACCCCCAGGGAGAATAGGCCGGCAGATCTATGGGAGGCCCTGAGAGATGGGTCGCCATGTACAGGATCCCCTCGGAGACGGACGGGGCGAAGCTGTAATGGATCTTGCACTGAGTCGCCCGGCCGGAGTCCCGCGGATCGTCCACCACCGTGTCCAGATCGAAGATGTACTCGAGTCGATCACTCGCCTCGTCGTAGCACACAAGTTTGACCACCCCTCCCGGGACTCCCTCCGCACAGGCCGCTGCGTAGATCCTGCCATCAGGCCCTGTCGAAAGCGACCAGCACGAGTCGGAATCGGGGTGCTCCGTGAACTGATACCACTTCACCGGGTAACCCACAGCAGCCCACCAGTCCTCCCCTGGGATCAAGGAGGATCCATAAAAAGCCTCTCTCCCGAGCGGCCCGAGATCCGCCTCGTCCGATCTAGTCTGATCCGATGCCACGGCCCGGTCACGTCAACCTCGTTGCCCGGACCTCACGGTAGAGCCTCTTCCTCACCATCAAGGACCACAAGAGAAATCCGGCCACAAGCCCCGTCGCAGTGGTAGCCGCCCATTCAATGATGTACACCCAGAAAAGGGCACGGTCCTTCAGCTTGATGGCATCCTCGTGCAGCTCGGTGATCCGCTCATCGATCTCAACTATCCTGCTCCTGGATTGGTCGTACTCATGCCTAACGTAGAGCTCCTGGGCTTCCTTTATCATGGCCCTGACATCCTCAAGGCCGAGCCCGATGCCGTGGGTGTTCGCACCGAACTTCTCCACGAAACTCATGGTGTCCATAACGTTGATGAGCCGGGACCTAGTTGCCCAGAAGCTTGTCCTGAGGAAATGCATCAACTGGGGATCATCGGGTATCTGGCATCGAGCTGCTAGGTACGCGATGTTCGCCGTGTAATCCGGGTAGTATTCCCACCTCATGACAAGTTCCCCTGCCCCCGGCGTCCAGTCCGAGGAATGGGAAACGCTCCTGCCTTCTCCGACATCCACAAATGAAAGTGGGGGGTAGGGAATCTCGTCGGCCTTCAAGAGCAATGTCGCCTCCTGTTTCAGCGTGACCTTGTTGGTTCCGGAGAAGTAGGGCATGGTGGCCCATGGCAGCGACCGGGTGAAGGGATGGTCCATGGCCGGCTTGGCTTTGAACGGCCTGTAGATCCAATCACTGATCCACAGAATCACGGGAAGTATGTCCTCCACGCCGGTCCAGGGCTCCCCCCGGGGCGCACCGAAGCTCTCCAGACCTCCCACCATAATGAATCCAAGGCCGTGCCCTGTTACCGATCGCACCATCCAATCGAAGTGATGCCGATCCATCAGCTTGGCGTTCGCGTCGCTGACGATGATGACGTCTGCGCTGTCCAAGAGCTGCTGGAAGGTCCTGGGCATGTAAAGCCTTACAAACTTCTTCATGTCGGCTATGTCATAGTTCTCGGTGCCCTGGCCGACGTGAAACTCGCTCGTGGGGACCGAGACAACCATGAAGGCAGGGTCGGATACGAAATATGGCACAGGAGACGGACCCCAGCCATCCCCTATGTAGAGAATCCTTACCCGCCCCGTGTCGGGATCTGTCCTCTGCCCGCGGACGGGGTTCGCGGTGAACGGAAGCGAGAGGCCGACCAGCACGATCGCAGTCCACATGCTGATTCGACGATCACCGAAACGCATGACGCAACCGACCTGCTGCTCGCCTGTGCTCTGGAACGGTATACTTATCAGGCTTTCCCCGTGGGCTAGAACGTACCCATCGGGTGTCGAAATGCAGGAAGAACCCAGAATCGGCCTCAGAATCGAGAAGAACACCGTTGTGCTCACTGAGAAGAGCCTTCCCAGCTCATGGAAATCCCTTTCCCCGATCGCACGTCTCCGATCCGGAGGAGACGATCGAAAACCCGGACGATTGGTCCCGACCAGACTCACTCTCAATGCAAGGGACGGTGCCGTAGAGGGCGAACTTGTTTGGCGCCGCCCCGGAGCCAGGTTGGGAGTGCCCTTTGAGATCACCGCGGGAGAGGACTGCATCGAGGTCACCGCCGGACCTGCCGAGGGACTGAAGGAGGAACGGATCGAGCTCGAGTTCCCCAGAGGGCTCGGCTGGACCCGGGCCGGGCAGGAGGGATGCATCGTGCTGCCCGTCGGCATGGGAGCGATCTGCGACTTCTCACCCTCGCGGAAGCCTTTGGTTGTGGAGCTGGCCATCTACTCCGGCGGACAGACCGGCCTGACGATGCCCCTCTTCGGGACCTTCGGCGATCATCAGGCGCTCGGCTGCATCGTCCAAACCCCCTATGATTGCAGGGTGCGAACCGAGATCAACCTCGGCAAGGGGAAGGTCTACTGCCAAACCCCCGTCTGGGTGATCGACGCCAGGACCAACACCACCCGGAGAGCCCGCTATTTCCCTATGGGCAGAGGCGGATACGTCGCGATCGCGAAGCGTTACAGATCCGAGCTGATGGAATCTGGGAGGCTGGTTGCGCTCGGACAGAAGGCCGCTGGGAACCCAGAGGTCGACCTGACGATAGGCTCTCTCCTTGGGCATCGGCACCTTGCCTGGGTCGAACCTCCGGGGGCCGATCCTTGCGACCGATCAAACGCGTACGGCTTCTTCCGGGCTGCCAGGCGCGAGGGCTTCGACAGGGTCATCGCCCACAACGTGTTGCGCGGAGAACCATCGATGATGAGCAAGGCGGCCGAATTCGCCCGCAGCCTGTCTCCGGGCTTTCGGCTTTCGGTCTACGAGAACTACTTGGACATCTTTCGCCCGGGCGAGCAGGTGTTGAGCGAAGGAACCAAGCGCTACCCTGACTGGGACGAGTCCCTGATATGCAGGGAACGCGACGGCTCCATGCGCCGGAACTGGAGGGTGAGAAGGAAGGGCCAACCGGACATCTGGACCTACACGGTGTGTCCCGCACGAAGGCTTCAGGTCGCGCTTCCCCAGATGGACGAGATGCTCAAAGTGCTGGGGCGCGGCTCCATATACATCGACGTGGAGGGCGCTGTGCCCCTCATGGATTGCCATGACCCACGCCACGCCGTCACCAAGGAGATGGATGCCGAGTTCCGGCGGCAGATACTGTCGGAGGTGAAGAAGAGATTCGGCGTCGTCACAACCGAGGCGCTGCCGCAGGATTTCCTTGCCGGCTCTGCAGAGGTTGGATCGTACTTCTCGGTGTTTCCCTACAGCGGTTACGGCAACAGCAGCTTCCGAGTGATGCCGCCCATGATACCAGTCCCCCTGCATCCCCTCGTCTGGCATGGTTCAATCCTGAACCAGACCGGCACGGGCACTAATTTCTACCAGTCGGATCCCCCTCACGCCGCGCTTTTCGGCTGGCTTGCCGACACCATGGATGAGAAGGGGCGCCGCATCGCCTACCAGCTCAGAGGCACCGCCCGGGCCGAGATGCTGAGCCACAAGTTCGTAACGGGGCCAAGGGTGGTGGTGGGGCCCGACGATGCCTTCCACTGCGACGACGTCCAGATGACCCGTTTCTCGGATGGGACGGTGGTCATCGCCAACTTCGCGAGCCTTCCCTACCGCTGGAGCGGAGCGTGCATTCCTCCCATGGATTTCGTGATCTTCAACGAGAGACTATCAATCAAGATCCGTTATCCAAGGAAAGTGCGCCTCGGTGACGGGCTCACAGCCGAGATCTCCCTAGCAAACACGTGGAATAGACGCATCCCCCCATCCGTGCTCACCATCTTGGGGCGGGGCACGATTCACCGCGAATCACCTCTGTTCGAGCGCAGACTCCGGGGACTCGTACCCGGCGCGTCCGTGAGCGTGAAGGCCGCTCTCGAAGGCCCCCGCGAGGAGGGACGCTTCTGGTTGCTGGCCACTCTCCGCGTCCCGGGAGACGATCCCTGGGAAGCCTGTGCCATACACGGATGCGAGGCTCGATCATAGGCCGCTTGGGCTCGGTCATTGCGGGCAAAGCCACCGCCAAAGGTCCTGTTCCCCGGAACCCTCTCCTCTTTTCGAGCCGATCGACCCTTCCGGTGGGCCGATCCAGAGCCAGCACCCCGTCCACCAGCGTCCCGGCCGACTGCTTCTCCCAGTTCGCAGACTGTAGATGAGGTCGGCCGGTTCGCACAAAATCCAATGGCCGCACGATTGCAGAGAAGAGGCAAAGCATCGTACGGATCAGAAACCGACCAGCTTCACACAGACCGCCTCAGATGGACGAGTCAATGTGATTCCGGAACCGCCACCTGACTCCCCCGCCTCTTCCGCAGAGCAGCCACGAGCGAGCTCCCGAAGTCCAAGCCAACTGCAACCATCAGCATCGCTGCCCACGAGGCATCAATGGACAACTCGGGGACTTCGATGGGATACTCCGCCGTATCGGGCGGCAGCAGGCTGATGCTCTGCAGAAAGTTTGTGTTGATCAGCCAAGTCTCCCCCGTCTCGTAGTGCGGATTCAAGCTCATCTGGTAGTACGGCCTTCCCTGGAATGTGTATATGCCCTGCGGTATCGATCCGGGAACCGCTCCCCGGGGGTTGGAGGGCGAGATGAAGCTGGATGTGTAGCCCGGCGGGTTGAACGTCCCCGTGCCCTCGAGCATGCAGATGCCGTAGGGATTCACGCCAAGATGACAGTCGATCAATCCCAAGGCATGGTCCAGATACGTTCGGTTCCCAGTAAGGCGGTATGCAAACAGAACCTCCGCAGCCCACGGATCCATTATGTACAGCGCCCAAGTGGGGATCTCGAATGGCAGATGAGGGTTGGATGCGGACAGATCGGCCGAAACCCTCGATCGAGCCATGTCAACGATGTAATCCACAATTCCCTGCCGCCAGACGGTCGAAGGGTTCAGCTCAAGGTAGAAACCAAGGGCGCACGGAACGAACGGACCGTAATAGCCTTGAAATGGGAGCCTCAATGTCTGGTTGACCGACCATTCGGCGATCTCCGTGTAGCTCTGGTTTCCCGTCGCTTTGCCGAGCTGGGCACATGCAAGGGCCATGGTCGCGCCATTCAGCGAACCTCCCAACGTCGGTCCGGCTTGCCTCCGATAGTAGTCGAAGCTTTTCAGGGCTCCCTCAAGATATCTGGCGGCATCATCCGGATATCGATCCCGCACCAATGCAGATGTCCCGGCCAGACCCGCAACCGCGAGCAGACCATTGTACGTCGACATCTCCCCCAACACCTTTCGATCGTCGGCCGTACCGATGATGTTATCGGTCACCTCGACCTTCTCGACCTCATGATAGATCGACCCGTCAACCTCCTGCATCTTCAACAGGAAGTCACAACCCCACATGGCCTCACCCAAGATATCCGGGAGACCATCCCCATCCCGATCGATGCCCCCGAAGAAATCAGAACGAACACCGAAAGCCAAAAGCAGATTGAACAACACATAGGTATGATACTCCGACCACTTGCCACCCCAGATGCCGGCGCAATGCCACCCACCAGTCACATCCACATGACTACCGTTAGGCCAAACACCATCATCAAGATGACAGGCCACCCCCCTGAACTCATGGGCCACGCCACAGCGCATATACCTCAAAAACTCATATATCAACTCACCACATTCCTTCAACAGGATCTCGTTATCGATCGTGGTAGCGAAGGAGGTTGCGACCACATCGCCGATCCTAACCTTGACGGTGAAGTTGCCGCGCACCTTCAGCTCCGAGAAATCGCCGACCCAGTAGTACGCATCCCAATCCACCCTATCCACACGAGGGCCAAGAACACCGGAATGGACCACCCTGCCCGCCAGACTCTCCACAACGAAGGTGGTCTCTCCCTCGAGCGGCTCATTACACTGCACGATGAAGCGCTTCCCATCGCCAGGACCATAGCCTGACTGATCAACCAGAACATCCACAACAACCGGCCGAACCCATTTCGAGGTCGCCTTTTCATAGCCCAGGAAGCCCGTCGTCTTGTGGGCGAACCAGTAGGTCGGCCCCCTCATCACCCACACAGCCCCGCCGATGTCGGCAAGGCCGTTGATCCTGCCCAGATCGATCTCGCCGACCTTGCCTATCAGTTTCGCCTCGCCGCTCAGAGGGTTTAGAATGCAGAGGCCCTTTCCGGTGCCGATCCATGCCAGGCCCTGCTGAGGCTCCAAGAGGCTCGAGAAAACGGTGGGGCTCCCCAGTGACTCCTCGGTGTATGCCATCCATGAACCGTTGGAGCGGTGCAGAATCGCTGCACCCGTCGTGGTTCCGATGAGCACGTAGTCACTGGATGCGGAAACGGAAAACACGGTGTCGGATGGTAGGCCATCCTTCTTGCCCCATGCCTTCCAGTCATCCGCCTCGAGCCTGAGCCGAGAGACGCCGCCTCGAATCGTGCCGAACCACATCGACTCCCCGTCGTAGTCCATCGAAAGCACCCAGTTGTCAGACAGTCCGTCAGCGGTGGTGTATGTCCGCCAAGAATCCGCTTCCGAACTGTACCTGGCCACCCCCTTGTTGGTTCCCACCCACAGAAAACTGCCTTGAACCTCCAGGCACTTCACAGATGTCGAGGGTAGCAGAGCGCTCTCGATCAAGGTCCAGTGCGCGTCGGACACTCGCCTGACCCAGAGGCCTTTGTCGGAACCGAGCCAGATCCTTCCGAAGGCCGAAGCCCCGCATGTCGTCGAGTTCAGCGGAATGTCTCTTCCTTCCACCATTTGGTGCGTGGCACCCGATGTCAGATCGACGACGAATATGCCACTCCTAGCCGTTCCGAGCCATACATCTCCTCCATCCAGGAATCCATAGATGATCTCGGTGTCCAGGTGCACAGGTTGCAGAGCGGTGACACATGCAAGCAGACCACACGCCACGATCAAACCCGCAAGGGCAATCCTCATCTTCAAGGAGATCCATCTCATGTGACACTGGACGACCTTTAAAGATGCATCTCTAGATTGCCTCGTCAACTGAGAGCCGAACTCTCGCGCGGTCAGGACAAGCATCGTAAGAGAGACATTTGAGGATCGGTGCGACGGCACGATGCGATGGCGCCCGTGATTGGTTCGGTTAGCTACGGACCCGCCTCAAAATTCTATGACCTTTTCGCTTCCCACCGGGACGTCGACTTCTACAGGAACCTTGCACTGCGCTGTGGTGACACTGCTCTAGAGCTTGGTGTGGGGACTGGACGAGTGGCCATACAGATTGCCCGAGCAGGGGTGCTGACCTGGGGCATAGATGGTTCGAAGCACATGCTCAAGGAGGCCGTGAAGAAGCTCGGCGTGGAGACCCCCTCCGTGCGTGATAGAGTCAGGCTGATATTGGGTGATATCCGGGCTTTCCATCTGAAGCATCGGTTTCCCCTCGTATACATGCCTTCGGCGACATTTGAACACATGACGACGCACAGGGACCAGAATAGATGTCTTGAGTGCATTGGGAGAGTCCTTGATGCGGACGGTACGCTGGCGCTCGATGTGTCTCAGCCAGGGACGAGAGCACGGACGGAGTGTCGCTTCGCGGAGCGAAGATCTCTGGACGATCACCGCCATGTCATAAGGAGAGTGGTGACCAAGCCTGCCCGTGGAGCCGGCCGGGTCTCGGTTAGGCTTACATGGGAGGTGCGTCGAGACGATGTGATAGAGGAAGTGCTTGATGCTCGGGGGATGGCGAGGATATTCGACAGACGCTATCTAGGCCGGTTGCTGGGAAAGGCCGGCTTCGTTGTGGTGAACATGTACGGTGACTTCGACGGTGCACCCCACACGAGTCGAAGCCGCAACCTAGTGCTAGTGGCCAAGAGGGCATGATGGTATTTCTCCGATCTTCCGGACATGGCAGGAAATCAGAAACCGAGACACATGTTGTGGAACCTGCGGCGAACACGGTTCATCTCGGGAATGCGTTCGGTTCGGTCCAAGGGATGGACCCTGTTCGTTAGGAGGATTGCGAAGAAGTCTCTGGCTGGGTCAATCCAGATCGAGGTACCTGTGTAGCCGGTGTGCCCGTACGCCTCCGGGGAGAAATGAATGCTTGCAGGGTTCTCGGGAGATCTGCGCTTGAACCACGATAATCCGTAAGCATTTGCCCCGTCATCGATCCAGATCCGCGTGGCCTCCGAGATCGTCGATGCCGACAGAAGGCTCCCCTCCCGCCCCAGCATCATCCTGCAGAACTTGCATAGATCCGCGACGGATGAGAACAACCCCGCATTCCCGCTGATTCCTCCCATGAAGCGGGCATTGCCATCGTGCACCTGTCCGACCAAGACCTGCCCTGACGCGAGCTGCTGGGTTGCCACTAGTCGATCGCTCAGATGCGGGCCTGGAACGAACATGCTGCTGTCCATCCCGAGAGGGCCGAATACCTCGATCTGCGCGAGCCGGTCAAGAGGGGATCCCGTCAGACGTTCCAGCATCTTGCCCAGAAGGATGAAGCCAACATCGCTGTAAAGACTCCGAGTCCCGGGAGCGTACGCCATCTCGGATCTGCAAACTGCGTCCAGAACCTCGCCTGGTTCCCTGCAGATCCGTGACAGAGGGATTCCGGAGGGAAGCCCGGAACTGTGGCAAAGCAGCTGGACCACCCGGACATCGTCGCGACAGCCCCCGGAGAACTCCGGAACATAGGATCCCACCGGTTCGCCAAGATCCAGTCGCCCCTCCTCACTCATGAGTAGGCACAGCGTTCCGCAGCAGACGGGCTTGGTCAAAGAGGCGAGATCGAACACCGAATCCGAACTGATCTCCCTTCCCTGAGGGCCCAGTTCTGCGCAACCTGTGTGGCCCTCGGTGAGAATCACGCCACGCTCCTCTGCGTGCCACACCGCTCCGGGAAACAGGCCGTCGCTCACGGACGACGTGATCAAGTCTCTGACCTTGCGATGAATCTCATCATCCACGATCTGCGGCTGTCATCCTGGACTGAAATATTTGCGGTGATCGTACTCATCGCACGAGCTACGACTTGAAGACAACGATTTGATCTCGGTCGAGAATCAAACGTGTGCACGACCGAAACGCGTTTCGGTTTTGACACCGACACCATCATCAGATCGATCTCGCATCCATCATGAGATTCATCCTGAGTCGCTGAGATCGTGATGTGATAATCCTCACAGCCTGTGATGAGTCGAAGCGTTCTGGTGAGGATCTCTTCACACGTCGCAGAATCAAGCCAAAATATTTAATACATCACTCTGCATCTCGAATTCACGTGCACGAGCGGAGGTGATTGATGTTGGCGGCAAAGAAGGCTCCCCCCAAGAAGAAAGCACCTGCAAAAAAGAAAGCTGTAGCAAAGAAGAAGAAGTGATGATCATCCGCATGTCATGCGGTTCATCCCTTTTGCTAAAACGATTCTCTTTTTTTCCTTCACCTCATTCTCTCTCATTGTTGTGTGCTGTCCTGTGATCCTCCGCGCGACGACGTGATGCGCGATGCCGACCACTCTGATGATTTGACGCTCGATGCTTTCAGTTCCTGACGAGCATTAACGCTCGGAGTACAACGGCGGAGTTGCTGCAGGAACGATCCGATCGACCAATCCAAAGATATTTATCGACATCGAGCCTTCCCCGAACTCAGCCATATCTTGCGGAGGCATCGTCTATCTGTGGGTGGTCCCTTGAGGATTGCCTTGGGCTCCATCGGTGTGGTGCTGCTCGTTGCAGCGACCCCGGTCCTTGCCCAAGACAAGATCAGGGTTCTGGCTATGGGCCAGGTCTTTCCGGCTGAATGCCCTCTTCCTCACTGGTTTCCGATCGATCCTCTCTTCGAACTCACCCTGATACCGACGGACGTCGACACCATCTCGGGTTTTACTCCGAATGAAGCGAAGAGATACGTCAGGCAGTACTTCCCACGAACCAGATCCGAACTGCGCCAATACGAGTTCTTCATGTACCCCGACGGCAACCTGCAGCCTCTGACCACCGTCCAGATATCCCACCTGGCAAACGTGGTGGTTGAGGATGGGGCGTCGGGTTTCGTGACCATGGGAGGAGGCCTGAACAGCCCGGAGGGCAATCTGTGGTACGTATGGCTCGGAACGACCCTTGCGGACATCCTTCCCGTCAAGATGGATCCATCCATGAAGCGCCCCAACAGCGACTTCTCGATCAGGGTTACCAAGACCGATCCACCGGTCCTGTCCATGTTCATACCCCTTGGCATAGAAAGGGTTGTGGGGTACCACTTCACCACCCTGATCGAGAAAGAGGGAAGCCAGACATGGGCCGTCATCAAACCGGTATCGTTCTCGAAGTCCGATACTCCCTGGTTGGTCAGCATGGACGTCGGTCGAGGCAACTTCTGGGCAGTGGCTGATGACATAGACCACGGATGGTGGTGGTATCTACACCATCGCTCAAACAACCCGTATGCATTTGATATTCTAGTCAACATAATACTCAGCGCCAGAGACAGGGCCTTACCGGCCGACATCCAAGTCGTCCACAAGATCAGAGAGGAATTCAGCAACTTCCAGGAAAGACGCTACGTTTTGGTCTCCATTCTTGAGTTCGTAGAGAAATTCGGCGGACGAGTTGGGAAGGTCGAAAAACTGATGGAAGACCTCGACGAGGTCAAGGACCAGGCGGAAATGCAGTACCTAGCACAGAACTTCGATGCTGCCCTTGACCTCATGAGACACACCGATGAGATGAACTCCGCCGCCAGAATCGAGGCCATGAGACTCAAAGACCAAGCGCTCTTCTACGTCTACCTCGTCGAATGGCTATCCGTCACCGGCACTCTCCTGATCAGTGGATCGATCCTCTACAGCCTGATGATACGAAGGAGCAGATTCCGGGAGGTACAACTCACTCGAGGAGCGTAGCTCTCTGGCGATCATAGCGAAACAATACGTTGGAATAGCCATCATCGCCTTGATAGTGGGCACCGCCTACGTCCACCTCCGCTCAACGAGACCTTCAAGCCAGCAGCCCGTTGAGTTGACGCTCTTCAAGTATCCCCAAGATCTGTTCGGGATGAGGGAAGACTCGCCCTCGCTGACTTTGTCCTTGGTCTGCCAGCGTGACATTGCCATCCTTGACATACGATTCATCTCCACCGTCGAGTACGCTGGGTTTGGTGAGAGGATGGGCCAGGCAATGGACGATCCGAACGATCTTCTGTCGGATCCACCGCTCAGCAACCTCTCGGCAATCCTTGCCCAGTACGGTGCTGGGCCGAGAATCCTGAACGAGGTGATCTACCTTCAGGGCGTCAAGCACGTCCTCTGCACTTACGACTTCGATGCCTCTTCAGGCGGCATCGTGGGCAGCGGTGCGTTCCTGGTCTATGAATTCCTCTTCAACTCGAGCAACCACCTGGTCGGATGCTTCAGAGGGATGGAGGATTTCTTCATCATGGCGGATGATACGCTCGATTACATCTGTGTCGAAGCAAGAGACAATCTCACCGAGTACTCGCGGGAGAAGCGGACCGATGAGAGGCCGATGACGGATAGACCCCGGTCAGGAGTGATCAGGTTGACAGACCTTGCCCCGGGAGATACCGTTTCCGTAACACTGAGATGGAGACCCAACATCAAAGGGGCGACCAAGGAGATGAGAAGCAATCTCTCTGGCGCGAGATTCATTGAGAGGATCGAGGTCGAGGCTGATGGTCGAATCGTCGAAGTCGGGATACCCACCATACTCATCAAGAACCTCGGATAGACCGGGCCGACTCGTGATGCGACTCTTGCTCGATCCATCACGGCCTTGTTACGGAGCGAATCGATTTGCACCTGCTCTGATCGTTGCGCTCATTATCATGATAACCTGGCAGTCTGGAGAGGTGACCGTCTCGGGTGCCTCGCTGACCAGAGCGGACGATTGGCCCTTCGGCGTGAACCACGGCCACAACTTCTCCATCATGGCCGAGGGAGGCCTTCTCTGGCATAGGCAGGATTTCACCTGGAACTCCATCGAACCTGAGAATGGAACTTTCATCTTCGATCAGTACGACGAAGTCGTGAGGCAAACAACGGATGCCGGCATCCGCATCCTTGGCATACTCGATTACTCGGCTGAATGGGCGTCCTCTGCCCCAACATCGTGGACCGACGGACGCGACCGGGCCCCGCCCAAGTACCTGAGCGACTGGGACGAGTACGTCTACAGGACCGTCGATCACTTCAAGGGACGGGTTAGCCATTGGGAGGTGTGGAATGAGCCGAACACCAGATTCTTCTGGTTGCCAAAGGCCGACCCCCTCGGCTACACGAACCTCCTGAGAACCGCATACCTTGCAGCGAAGAGGGCCGACCCAGAGTGCACCATCCTCATCGGGGGCGTGATCGGGTTCAACTTCGAATTCTTGGAGAAGGTATACTCCTACGGCGGGGGGAAGTACTTCGATGTCATGGCCACACATCCCTATCCGGGCAGCCCCGATCCCTGCTTTGATCAGTTCAACTTCTCCGATGCGATGAAGTGGCTTCGCGCCATCATGGCGAGACACGGTGATGATGGTAAAGAGATCTGGTTCACCGAGATCGCGTGGGGACTGGGGCCGAACTTCACCAGACGCGATCAAGCGAACTTCCTCGTCAGGGCGTACGTTCTTTCCTTCGCCGAGGGCGTCAGCAGGCTCCTCTGGTTCAACTTCAGAGGCCCTCCGCAGGAGGAGGGCTCGGCCCTTCTGGAATACGATTTCACCCCTCGGCCAGCCTTCACAGCCCATCAGAACCTGGCAAGGCTACTTGGGGATGCCGACTATGATGCCAAGGTTCCCATCAAGGATATCCAGTGCCACGCGTTCCGAAGAGGCGAGGAGAGAATCCTGTTCATCTGGGTACCTTATGGAACCCGTGAGGTGGGCATCTCTCTGAAGTCGAAGGTGGAGAACATCGCGGTCACAGACATATTCGGGCAACCTCTGCCCGTTCGCAGCGCGAGTCATCGCCTGAGATTGGATCTGAGCGAGAGCCCCATCATACTCGAGAGGCTCACCCCGGCGGACATCAAGGCCCTTTCGGGAGGATCGACCCTGGCGATCGCCGGTGCGATCGTACTTGGCATGGGCGCAGCGACATCTCTCATAGGTTACAGGTGTGTTGCGACCCGACGGAGTGGGCCGAGGCAAACGAGGGCCAGAAGGACGAAACCCGCGGAGTGCAGGAAGATCTTTGACCCTGATCTCTGCTTCCGATGTCGAGACTACGCGGTGAAAGGATCCAAGCACTACTGCACGAGATACAGAAGCTTCCTTGAGAAGTAGACCGATCATCCGATGTCATGCGTCGCCCGGGAGGAGCGGCCCGCCGGAGGAACGGTGAAGAAGAGCCGGTACACGCATCCAATTGCACCCACGCAGAGAACGGCGACCACGATGGCCCGCATCATCCATACCCTCTCCGCATTCCTGTCCCGTTCATCCGCCTGCTGTCGTATGAGTCGTTTCTGCTCCATTCTGTCCTCGTAGGTCAATGCCTCGGCCATTGACCTGGAATACTTGCTTTCGGCATTCCAGACCCAGTCCACAGCGTTGGTGAAGAGAGCCCTGAATTCATCGCTTCCCGCGAAGTGTCCGAAATACGATGACCCTGGGTCGTCAGTACCGGCGAAACTGGCGAAGGTGACCGAGTAACCGCCGTTCTGGTACTTCACCACGGAGGGCGCGCCGGTAGTGCTCTCCCTGTACAGAACCTTGTACTCTCCCTCCTCCGGCGCTCTGGCGACATACGCTTTGGTTGCGGGATCGACACTCAGCACCAACTTCTGGTCCGACAAGGTGAAATCAGCAAGGCCTCGGGAGATGTCGTCCTCCTCATCCCTGATCTGGCGGGTCGCATAGCTCCTGGTGGTCATATCGAATGCACCCATCTTGTAGGAGTTTCCGAAAATGGGGAACACTTCCTTCGAGGCTATGTCGACCGATGCTTCGGAACCCGCGAACCCGAGGCCGACAAGCCCCCCGCCTTGACGGAAGAACCAGCGCAGCGTGGATGAGATGTTGCGGTTGGCATCCCCGCCCAATGCAACTATACCAACCTTCACCGTTGGGTAGTGCATCATCAGGTTAAAAGCTTCTGAACTGGTCAGGACAGTAACCTCTGCGTCGAATCTGCCGTCCTCCTCAAGGATCCGCTGCAGCTCATGCCCGTATGCAGGCGCTGCGGGTGAGAAGATCAAGATCAAGGGCCTCTGCTCTGCTACGCAGAGGCGGAACGACAGGAGGACGGCCCCGATCAAGAGAAAATGCACGGTCCTGACCCAAGACATTGCCAGGCTTACACAGCTCATCCTTCTCATAAGTCTTTCGAAGCTGAGAAGGAACTCAAACGAGGGCCGGGCAGCTGACCAAGGCTCGATCATGCAAAGCGACTCTGCAGCCTCGTGACCTTCACCTCGTGGAAGAGTCTCCTTCTGACCATCAGCGTCCAGAGCAACACCCCACAGAACATGCTTACACCCATCACGCTCAACCATTGGACCATGTAAACCCAGAACAGGGCTTCGTCCTTTATTCTGACCGAGAGTTCCTCAATGGACTTGAGCTTCTCAAATGCTCCTTGGACCTTCGAAAGGGCTAGATCGAAGTTGTGATCCAGGTAGTCCTCTCTGGCATCGCCCACCATCGAGTCGAGATAGATGAGCTGCTCGTCGATGGGGCGAGGATTTCCTCCAAAGCTCTCGACGAAGCCCATCAGCGAAAGCAGGGTGTTCTTGCCGATGGCAATATGGTGGATCAGCCGCCTGTACTGATGGACCACCAGGTGGTCGGTTGGAAGTGGCCTGCCCGATAAGTACAGCATCAGGTTGACCGAGTAGTCGCGGTAGTAGTCCCATTGAGACATCAACCACCCGCCACCGGGCGTCCAGTCATGGCACATTGCGTAGGTTCTGCCCTTCCCGATCTTCCAGGTCACGTAGCATGGTGGATCATCATACTTGGCGGAGACCCAGTAAGCCAGAAGATCCGAGCCCTGCTTCCGGATCACATAGTTGCCATCGGTACCGATCCTCGTATACTCGGGAAGCGGCCGGTACGGCAGGCTCGCGATGAACTCGTTATCATAGTCTCCAACCGCGATTGGGACGTTGCCGCTCACCCAGGTAATCGCGCCCGTGGGGATCTCAACGGGAAGGACATCCTCAACCGGCGAGGCCTTCCAGCTCGGGTGGCCGAAGCCTCCCGCAAAGCTCTCGTATCCCCCCACCATGAGAAGTCCCATACCATGGTCAAGCACCGAATTCTTGAACCATGAGATCTGAGCGGACGTGAAGGCCATCCTGTTGGAATCGCTCAGGATCGTGACATCATACTTGTCAACGTATTCCTCGTAAGTCCGGGCCATGTAGACCCTCATGGATCGGCGTATGTCGTCCCACGTTATCCCTGCATAGTGCATTGAAGAGGCCTGCACGGGTTGCACGACGATGAACGCATCCTCTTTCATCGAGAGATAGGGCGTCACACCGGGGTAAGGATCCCCGGTGTAGAGTACCACGACCCTTCTCGGATCTGCCCACTGGGCCCCGGAAATGGGAATGACAAGCAGCAATGCGGTAGTGGCTGCGATCATCAGTGATCTGCACACCATATCAACCCCCGAGAAAGGAGATGCATTGCCGCATATATAAGCGTGGCTATCTCCATGGCTCTGTGCGCAACCATGACAATTGACCATGCCCTCGCGGGGATGAACAGGACGCCGACACGACCGTCGAGGGACGGTTGGTGAGTCTCTGACCGAGTCTGCATATCGCTGGTTCCGTTCGGCACTCGGGCAAGAATCTTGGCCCTCTCCAACTCTCAACGCCAGTCGAAGATGACCCCCAGAAGTTCCCAGGGACTGTCCCTGAGGGTCTTGTAGATCACGGGCGCATCCTCGATTCCGGCCCTGTGGGTGATGACCGGATCTATCCTGATCACCCGGCGCTTGACGAAGCCGATCAGGACAGCGAGGTCCTGAAGGCTGAAGTGGCATGAGACCTCGATGGACGCCTCGGTTCCGTGGAGCATCCCCCACTCGAAGCACGTCTGGGATCTGACCGCAATCAACCCGATGGCCCCCGCGTGGGAGAGTAGCCGGTGCCTCTGAATGTCCGCAAGCAGCCCCTTGGCGCCGCTCGCATCTATTATGCGGTCATAGGGGCCCCCATCTCTCAGAGCGTCCATGCTGTCCTTACCAGAAGCGTCTATGGTCACGTCAGCACCGATGCGCTCGGCGACGGAGAGCCTGCTCGGTATCAGGTCCGTCAACGTTACGTGTGCCCCATAAGCTCGAGCTGCCTGCGCGGCGAAGAGCCCGATGGGCCCGGCGCCGACGACCCACACCTTCTGGGATCCATCCACCCGCAAACGCCTGACTGCCCGCATCGCCACCCCGGCCACGCCGAATAGTACGCAGGGTTCCTTGTCGAGCTGGCTTGGGATCGGAATGACCAGGTGTGAGGCGTTGGAGGTTGGATCGGCCCAGGATAGATCCTGAAGGTTCCATCCTCGATGCCCGACGTAACGTCCGTAGAACACCCAATCCCCCTCCGTGAGATCCCGAACCGACTTGCCGACTTCGACAACCGTTCCAACATGCTGATAACCATGGCGGCTGGGGAAATGATCCTTCCAGCCATGCTCGCCCAGAAGGGCGTGGCGCTCGGTACCGTTTGTTACCCCCGAGAAACGGGTCTCGATCAAGATCTCGGTGGGGCCGGGGATCGGGGGATCCCCCAGATCCACGAAACGCATCTCGCCCTGCGATGGATACTCTATCCCCATCTTGCGCATCTACTCAGCTTCCGGATAACGGTTCAATGGCTTCTTCTCCACCCTCAGGGTGGGCATGTACCTCTCCTTCTCCATGTAGTAATGCCCGGGTTTGTGGGAACCCTCTGGAATCGTCCCAGTTACGGGGAAGATCAGCACCTCGCCGATCGGGACGCAGCCATGCTCGACTCCTGCCTCGACCATCCATATGTCCCCCTGTTCCAATACGAACTCAGACCGCTCACCAGAACGATCCACCATGAAGGCGCGAGCCTTTCCCCCCATGATGAACCAGGTCTCATCATGGTCATGGAAATGCTTCTCCACCGGATTCCCGGAAGTGAAGCGATGCGGTTTGACACTTTTGTAGAGGACCATCCAGACAACTCCTGGCTTATGGCCAAGGCCGGCTGAAAACTCTCTCCACGACATTGGTGAAGGGGCTCGGGATGAGCCAGCCGCGCGGCAGGCTGCGACAGGGGATCGCCGCGATCATGCCTCGCAAGTCGAGTTGCCCCGGAAACAGAGAAACTTATATCGGAAGGCTATTAGGAGCGGT
Source organism: Hadarchaeota archaeon (SeqCode) (assembly GCA_964452145.1). Classification (GTDB taxonomy): domain Archaea; phylum CAYQAE01; class CAYQAE01; order CAYVLA01; family CAYVLA01; genus CAYVLA01. Next base: position 11,176 of record CAYVLA010000022.1, on the reverse strand, counting down.
TGGTCAGATTGGCCTACAAGTTCTCCTTCGACCTAACCGGGTTGTCGCGCTCCTTCTTCAGGGAGATTGCCAAGATCTCGGATAGCAGGAACCTGCCCCGCCGCGTGGGCAAGATGGTCGAACACACGATAGGAACCTTCAAGATACAGGAGATCACCGGCCTTCCCCTGAGCGATGCCGTCACGCTCATAACCGACATGGTCGACATCTACTCAAGGAACCTCTCCCAAGAGGACTCCTTCAGGAAAACCCGGAGACGCGCCCTTCTTCTTCCGCATTGCTCTCGGAAGCACATGGATGGCAGGTGCAAGGCCCAGTTCGACCCGGAGTTCTCTACCTACAAATGCCAGCATTGCTCGGAAGACTGCCTGGTGAACATGGCGGTTAGATCGGGGGAGAGGAAGGGATACGACGTATATGTCCTTCCCGGCGGCTCCTGCATACCCAAGATCCTGGCCAAGAAGAGCTACGAAGGAGCGGTGGGGGTCGCGTGCCCCAACGAGATCCAGATGGGCATACGGGAGGTGGGCAAGGTGCTGCCGTACCAAGCCGTCCCGCTGCTCCGAAACGGCTGTGCAAGCACCGGATTCAACGTGGAGACGCTGAACGACGTCCTAGACGTCGCCTGATCGGCCGCCTCCTCACCCAGGCCGAGGGCTGAAGAGCCTGACGAACTTGTCCCTCGACACGGCACCTCTTGGACAGAATCTATCACTGCCTGCATAGTCCAACATGCAGAGAAGCAGATGCCTTGCCTCTATGTGCTTGGGCAACTCATCTAGCACACCGAGGGAGCTTACCAGGACACTGCCCCTGCCGACTTTGAACTCCATCATGTAGGCGTTATTCCTGTTCGCCCGGTAGTGATCTATTCCGCGAATGATCGGTTGAACGCCGTCGGCGATGAGCTCCGAGAACTCCATCGGCAACCTGCCCTTCAACATTGAGATGAACTGTAGGTCACACGCGTTCTCATGAGGAAATCCATCCAAGGCTGCATGGCAGCCGATCACCGTGCCCAGATTCCCATGGTCGCCCGCATTCCAAGGGATCGTCCGGAACAGCCCATACTTGTTACCCGGGCCCCGTGGGGCAACAGAGTTCTCTATCACGGCTGCCCGGGTGAACAGCACGCACCTCCCGCCCTTCTCAACGTAGTCTGTGAGCCCTTCATCGAGATGATCGGCGACGACGAGCGTGACTCCCCTGGGCACGGGCACCGACGCGGACGGCCCGACGCGAAGGAATCTTCCACCCCCAAGATCGCCAGCCTTTCCATCGACTGCGGCGGCGAGCACCCATTCGGGGACCTCGGGAAAGGCCCAGAAGCTCCACTCATTGGTGTTGACCACCTCCTGCCCACGGCGCAGTTCGACCTGAAGGGTGAGCTTGCAGGCCTGCTTTTCGTCCGCCAGATCGAACTCAGCCGACCCGGCCTGGGTCAAGCCGCCAGGCACAAGATCAGGTAGCTGAATCTTGCCTGTGACCCCTTCCAAGATCTTCCACCGCAGGGAGCATCCGCGGAGCACCTCCTCGCCGTAATGATCCACCGCCAAGGGTATCCGGTGCCTTTCGCCCATCCTCAGACATCGATCCCCTTCCTTGGCGAGGACCACGACTGTGTCCCCGTTGGATCTCAGGAACTCCTCGGCCGATACGTTCTTGGTATTCCAGAAGTCGTCGAGCAGGCCCTCCGACCACTGCCCTAGGTCGATTAGAAGCCAGAGGATGTAGCCCTCCAGGTTCGGGTTGCGTCTGACGTACTCGACGCCGTCCTTTCGGCACAGGGCCTGCAACCAAAGGGAGTTCCTGCGGTAGGTCGGGATGAGCTCTTTCTGTCCATTCTGCTCCGCGGTTCTTTCGAGTTCATCCAGCCAGAAAGGCTTCACCTGGCTTGTGGCGTACTTGGATCTGTCCCTGGGGTCCGGATAGCAACCCCACCAGTAGTACTCATGAAGGATCCTGGGCCGGACGCCGTCCGAGGCCGTGACGGGCTCGTCCAAGACGTCCTTCCAGCCCCGAAGGAAGAAGCAGTGATAGTCCGTATGGCGCCTGCCCTTGGGGGTCTCGTCCAGATCACCGATCGAGTACCCCGTGCAGTCAACGACTAGTGCGTGGGGCGCCATTCGCTTGGCCATAAGCACCAGATCCCGACTGAAGAACTCAAAGGACTCCTGGGTCTGTCGTTCGAAGCTCAACTCGCTCGACATGCTGTAGGAGATCACCGAGGCATGGTTTCTGGTCACCTTCACTATGCCCTCCAGCTCGGCTTTGTAATAATCCCGGAAGCTCTGGTCGATGGTGTGTCTGTTCTCCCTGAGGCCGGATAGTCCGAAGGGCATCTCCTGGATGACCATCATGCCCGCCTCATCCGCGGCCTGTAGGTATTCCTCCGGCAGTATGTCGACACAGCTCTTGACACCGTTCATCCCGTAGGATCGCGCCAGCTTTAGGCGGGGAAGATACCAGTCCCTATCTGCGGGGGGGCACAGCGTGTCTGGGTATAGATGATCGTCTCCAAAGAACCGCAAGAGCACCGGCTTGCCGTTGAGGCGGAACTTTGCACCCTGCCCTGCAATCTCCCTCATCCCGAAGCGCACCTCGACCTGATCCGAGATCGTGGAACCATCGCAGAGGAGAATATGCATAGTGTAGAGCTTGGGATGATCGGGCGACCACGTCCTGTAGCTGTCCAGTTTGACCTCGATGACTGCACTGCTCGTTCCCGGATCTAAAACGGTCTCTGCCCCTCCCAAGACTCTTTCGTGATCGGTTACCCGGAGGGATAGCTGGAGCGTTTTGGGCGAAGCGCTGGACAGATCGACCTCGACCCGAGCGCAGTTCGCGCCCAGGTTCGGCACTATGTAGGCATCCAACAGACACGGGCTTCCGGTGATTTCCAGGTCCACGGGTCTGTACACCCCAGTCCACATCGTGGCCAAGCCCTCCATCTCCCACAAGCCGTCGAGACGGACCTCTGGCAGGTCGCAGATCTTAAGCGAGATCAGGTTTTCGGCCCCCGGCCTCAGGAACGCCGTGACATCAACTCTCTGCGGCGTTCTCGAGCTCTTTGAATACCCGATGCAGGACCCGTTCAGGTAGATCTCCACCGCGGGCTGTACTCCGCCGATCCGGAGCCAGGCAACCCTGCCCCTCGGTAGTCGGGGACAGCTAAACGTACGCCGGATCCAGAACGGCCCTGTGAAGTAATTCCTCTGCCTCAGATGAGGCTCCCCATACCCTTGCGCCTGGGGAGCACCGGGGATGTTGATTCGACCGAGCAGAGTCCCCTTGCCCCGATGCCATCCTTTCACTCTGCCATTGTTTTCGGGATCTCTCTCGAACTCCCAAGCCCCACACAGGTCGACCCACTGGCGATGCACGTTCCTCCCGGCGAAAACGTCGGGGATCAGGCCCGCGGACACAGGGCTGGTCATGCCCACGCCCCCAAGAAATGGCAACGTAGATCAGACAGACAGCATGCCTTCCCGTTTCATCCACTCAAGATTGCGGCGCAGACCCTCCTCTAGGGAGATCTCGGGCGCAAAGCCCAGCTGGCTCATTGCCTTGTGGATATCCACGCACATATGCTCGCAGACAAACTTCAGACCGGCCGGATGCCTGAATTTGCCTGGATAGGTGGCCATCAGCTCGTCCATAGGCATGTGCGACACCTTTGACCCGGACCCGAGTATGTCCATCATGATGGAGAGATACTCGTTCAGCGTCACACATCTTCGACTTGAGATATTGTAGATCTGTCCAATCACCCCTTCGTTGCGCAAGGGCAGAGAGAAAGCGTCGCCCAGTTCCTCCACATAGCCAGGTTGGAGCAGGGCCCTCCCGTCGTTAGGAACGGTGATGTCACCTCCGCGAGCCAAGCGTCTGAAGAACCCGGGGTCGCGAGCCCCCCATATGTCAAGGGGGACGTCTCCCGGACCATAGATGTTTGTGGGGCGGAGCACCGTAGCCGGAAAGCCGAACTCCGCGTATGCAGTCATCAACACGACGTCCTGGTCGAGTTTGTATCCGTAACCACCCAGCTCGGGCGGCGGGTTGCACGGGTCGTCCTCCCACGCAGGGATTCTCTTCATCGGAGCGTACACCCCGGTCGAGCCACAGTGGACGAAGTGTTCGATCTTCCCTTTCAGGATTGGGATGATGGACTTGAGATCATCGGCGCTCAGGATGGTGTCGATAACGGCGTCGCACTTGGCCCCGGCAAGAAAGGCACCCAAGGCCCTGTGATCGTTCTTGTCCAGCAGGACCTCTTTCATTCTCTCTTCCTCGAAGGCCGTCCTGCCCCTGTGGACCACCGTAACCAGATGCCCCCGCCTCAGAAGCCCGTTCACGATCGACCTTCCCAGAAACCGTGTACCGCCGATCACTATGACGTTCATCTTCATCCCGCCGGGCCGTGGCGGCCGCACCGAGAAAAAGCTTTCCGGGGTAGGTATCTGTGTTTGTCCAGGTATCTGTGTTTGTCCGATGGACGATTTATATCGTGACCGATACCGGGTCCCCGCATATGGGTGAGCATCCTTGGGCATGCAGGACATCGTACGGGCCGACGGCCCCAACATCCTTCTGGTAATGTCCGACCAGCACAGGGCGGATTGGCTGGGCTGCGCTGGTGCACACTGGATCAGGACCCCCAATATCGATCGGCTGGCAAGGGAGGGAGTTCGCTTCGCCAACGCATCCTGCGATTCCCCCGTATGCGCACCGAGCCGATCAGCCCTCGCAAGCGGGCTGCCTTGTAGCGAAGTGGGCGTGCTGTCCAATCGGGATCTCTACCCCCTCGATGTCCCCACGTACTATCAGGCGTTGAGGGCCGCTGGCTACCGCGTCGGCTGCATTGGGAAGACCGATCTCCACAAGCGGGACCACTGGGAGGGGATACATGGCGACCGACCACTGATGTACCACCTCGGCTTCACGGATCCCAAAGAGACCGAGGGCAAGTGTAGCGCCGCCCGCTATGCTACGCAGGCCGTCTGCCCCTATACCCGTCTGCTGGTCGAGAGGGATCTGGCCCGCATCTTCCGCGATGACTACGCCAGAAGAAGCCCTGCGTGGCACAGTGGAGACTCTGTGCTGCCTCTGGATTGCTACCACGACCATTACATCGGTCAGTCGGCTTGCCAGTTCCTTCAAACCGTGGAGCAAGAGAGTCCTTGGCACTACTTTGTTAGCTTCGTGGGGCCTCATGACCCCTGGGATGCTCCTGCTGAGTATTCCCGGAGGTACATCCCCGAGGATATGCCTGCCTCGGACGTGATCCAGGACACCTCCCTCGACAAACCCGCCAACCAGATTCGGAGACGCGAGAATCATAGCTCTGGCCTAACTGAGGAGAGGCTGTCAAGCGCCATGGCCCACTATGCGGGAATGATCACCCTTATCGACGACTTCGTCGGAAGGTTCGTCGAGATTCTTCGCGCACGGGGATCGCTGGAAGACACCGTCATCATATACACCTCCGACCACGGCGAGATGATGGGTGACCACGGCATGTTTCAGAAGTCCCTCTACTATGAACAGTCGCTTCGGATCCCCTTGATCATCGCCGGCCCCGTTGTGAGGACAAGAGGAGAGACCAAGGCCCTCGTCCAGCTCTCCGACCTTGCACCCACGATGTTGGAGATCGCCGGGGTCGATGTGCAGCCCGGCATGCAGAGCCGCTCACTTCTCCCAATGCTGAGTGGAGGCTCCGACGTGCACCGCAAGTTCCAAGTCAGCGAGCTGACCCGATCCCGAATGATCTACGACGGTCGGTTCAAGTTCATCGAGAACGACGACGATCGACCCGAGCTATACGATCTAGCCCAGGATCCACAGGAGCTGGTGAACCTTTCGAGCGCGGAGCCGAACACGTGCCGGGATCTCCGGGACGCCCTTCATCGCTACCTGGGGACGCACTAGCGACGGATCCTCGCCTTTCGGCGTTAACGAGTCTCAGGGCTGCATTTGTCGGGGACCTCATCCGACCTCATTTCAACGGACCGGACTGACCTCATCTCGGGTTGGGCTCAGCGATCCCATTATTCAACCCCATCCCACAACGAGCCTGCGAGGTTTTGTCAAATGGCATATGCTGGCGGAGCAGCTGCCCCTGCAGCGGCCGCTCAAGAGGCAAGGAAGGCTCTGATCGGAGGCCTACTGGTCGAGATGGAGGAGGACGCATTCCTCACCATTGCATCCGAGCAGAGACACCGGATCTGCGTTCACGGAGAGGTCGGGACCATAAAGAGGAAGACGGCATACGCCCTATCGATCGACGGTCTCGTCCTCTACACGACCACCGACAGGGACCTATCCGTCATGATACCAAACAGAAAGATCAAGGCAAGGAAGATACGCATTCCGTCGATCTAGGAGTCCGCGCGGTGAGCATGTTGCGTTCCTATCTTGAGATATTCCCCCGGGAGAGGGAGAAGATCGCGGGCCAGTCCCGGATCCTCCTCATGACGCTGCCCTCGATAGTCCGAGTCAACGATAGATTCCGACTCAAGGTCTGCATGATGAACGTATCGGGCATGCCTGATGAGAGCTTCGTCGGCAAGGTCGCCCTGCGACCCTCCGGAACCGGACTCGATGCCCCATCTGAGGTCATCTTCCGGCCCGATGATCACGGTCGGGTCGTCGTCCCAGACCTTGCCTGCAAGCAGGCTGGCGTGTACTACATTGAAGGAGATGTTGAGGGCTCGCCGAGCAAACCGCCCAGGAGCAATCCGGTCAAGGCCGTCCCAAATCCGAAAGATGGGCTTTTCTGGGGCGACATCCATTTCCACTCGGTCCTAGGCAACTGTAACGCGGACTGCGCCAAGGACCCCGAGTTCGGCTACTGGTATGCCAGCGAAGTTGCCCATCTCGACTTCGCGGCGGTAACCGATCATCTACGGGGCCTCGATGCGGGGAGGTGGTCGAGGACCGTCGATCTAGCCCGGGCATACAACCGGCCCGGAGAATTCGTCTCCTTTCTGGGCTTCGAATCCTCGCATTCAAAGGACCACGGAGGGGACATCAACGTCTACTACCTAGGAGACGAAGCTGAGTACTTCTGGCTGGACAGAGAGGACATGAAGGGCATCTCGCCAAAGGTGGGTCTCGATGTACTCTGGCGCTGGCTGGATGAACGGGGCAAGCCCTACACGACCATTCCCCACCACACCGGAAGGGCCGCGAAGTACAGAGATTTCGAACTGCCATACTATGGCTTGGACAGGGAGCCGGTGTTTGAGGTGTTCTCCATGTGGGGATGCTCCGAGGCGGAAAACGATGGCTTCTGCCTGAAGGGCGGCAAGACCTCCAGAAGAGCATACCTCCAAGACGCGCTCAGAATGGGCTACAGATATGGGGTCATCGGTTCCAGCGATAACCACTTCACGATGCCGGGGACTCCCTGCTCGATCCTGCCCCGCCCGTATCACCACCCTGCCAACAAGATGGTGAATCAGGGCCTGGCGGCCGTCTACGCCCCGGAGCTTTCGAGACAGGCCCTCTTCGACTCCCTGACGGCACGACGGTGCTATGCCACAACATCCACAAGGCCCATCCTTGACCTGTCCGTGGACTCGGCCGGCATGGGCCAGACTCTGATCGCCCAAGCAGATGAGGTGCCTCCTCGAAGGATCGTGATCGAGCTGTGCACCAGCATCTTTCCCGCCACCATGGAGCTGATCCGCAATAACCAGGTCATCGCCAATCTCTCGGTCGACGAAGCCCACACGATCAGCACCTATGTCGATGAGACGAACGCAAATGATCTCTGGATCAAAGACGCCCCGATGAATCGTGCCCCCTTCTTCTACTACTACGTCAGGGTTCGTTACCCAAGCCTCTATGCCGGCATAACGGCGTGGTCAAGCCCCATATGGATCCAACGCGCCTGAGGCGACCGAACCGGTCCCGTTCCTGGATGAGAGCCGCGCCGCGATTGGGGTCGTGGACCACAGACCATCATAGCGTAGGCCATCCGGGCATCCGGGGCAAGAGCTATATGTCATATCTGCTACCTCTTTGCGCTGCGGGGATGTTGTTGCTGGACATCGAGGTGCTGATTCTGGTTGGGCTTTTCCTGTTCATAGTGGTTCTCACTGCACTGGGGATCGTGGTTGGAAGGAAGCCGGCGATGACCGAGTTCGAGGCTCGGCAGCGGGGTCTGACCCTGCCCGCGCGCTCTCAGGAGGAAAAGGCCCGAGACCGAGCGCGTTCGGATGCGAGCATGAGGGACGCGGCCAAGGCCTTCACAGTATTCGCCATCGGATCCGCCATCGCGGCCCTTCTGGTCTATCTCGTCTGGCCCGGTGTCCTGGTATACCTGCTTCCCGTGTTCGCTGGCCTCGGCATTCTACTAATCTTCGTCATCATGTGGTTGGATGAGGAGAGGATCAAGGCCAGATACAGGGATATCAGAATCGAGTAGCCCACCCTGGCTGTGGCACCCGATCAGCCCGCTTCTGAGCCTTTCCGAAGATCCCAAGGTGGGAGTGCCGATGGGTTGCCTCACCGTCACGTTTCCCACAGGTTGAGACGGCATGTCCTGGGCATCGACGGGGAAGGTCCCTCCGGATGCCTTGCTGCGGCTCTTGCATGTCCGCTGGAGATAGACGCTGTCGACCCAGGGTCTTAGTCCTTGTCCGAACGGGTGCCCTCGTACCCCTTGCGAACAGCGGTCCTCATCCTGCCGTCCTTCACTGCAAGGCCGCCATGGTATCCGCAGTCCTTGCATTCCCAGGCGCTTATCAATCCGGGGAGGGCCAGGCCCATCCTGGTCGAGCCACAGTTCGGACAGAAAAGGATGCCCTCCCTCTCGGCCTTGGCCACCTCCCTGCCGATCCAGTTGCGCTCACACTCATCCGAGCAGAACATGTCATCCTCCTTGATCTGGCGCCCGCAATAGGGGCAGCGACCGGGTGCTCCCTCGTCTTCGCTCGGCAATCCCAACCCTGCCAAGAAAGGTATGCCGCCTTCAAGATAAATCTCCTTCCATCTCAATGCCTCGTTGACATGGGGACGTTGACTCATAGAATGGAGAAGACCCACAGCGTTGTCGTCGAACCGTCAACGTTGGCCTCGCAGGCCCATAGCCAGCTCTTGCGTAGGGGCACCTGATATCCCTCCAGAGCCATTGTGACGAAGACCTGATCATCCCGCAGCAGGTGTTTGAGCGCGAACTGGCCCTTCGCCGGCAGTTCACCCACAAATCTCTCCTCGCCCTTCGGATTGGTGGAGTAGACCTCGCCGCCCCTGCCGCACTCCAGCATCAGAGATATCACGGTGGCTTCGCGGCCGATGAAGAAGTCACCATATCCCCAATAGGCCTTGGTCAGGTTCCCATTGTTGAAGGCGAGGGCGAAAACGTTCATGCAGGGAGCGCTGCCGGACAGATCCCTGAAGTCGTACAGGTATATGTGGTAGACAGTGTCGTTTATCAACGCCTCAGCCCTCTCTGCAGCGATGGTATGGCCTAAGCCCTCCGCATGTCTCAGCCAGACATCCAGCGGAGTCAGACCGGTGGGCATCGTAGCCAGGTCCTCCTCTCGGACCCGGCGGGTCTGTGCCTCATACCAAGTGGCAGGATCGGCCTCGGATAGCGTCGCGAAGCGCAACCTCAACTCCTCCATCCCGCGTCCGCAGAGCAAACCCACCGACAAAACCGGCCTTGCACCGACCGATCGGAGGATGAGGTCCGGCACCGTTGCGGAGACCAGCTTGACGTCTTCCCTGTTCGTGCCAACGCCGATCAGACCAACGGCCAGCATCCCCAACGTCAGGGAGATCCCGACGATGCCAAGGATTTCCCGTATCGGCATGGTCTATGCCTGCCTGCTGGATCGGGTGACCGCTACGTCCCGGTAGAGCCTCCTGCGAATCATCAGCATCCAGAGAGCAAAGCCGGTGAGCATCGAGGTTCCCGAAACGACCAGGTACTCGATCACGTAGACCCACAGCAGAGCCCTATTCTTCAGCTGCGTGGAATCCTGCGCTATTCCCTTGAGCTGTGAGATGGCCAGCTGAATGGATTCGTGTGAGGCCTGGTACTCCTGTGTGAGGTAGAGGTCGCTCGCCTCCATGTGGACCTGATCGGCCTCTTCGATCCTGCTCTCCAGACCCCGGGTGTTGGCCCCAAACCTCTGAATGAACTCGATGAGGGAGTAGGCGAAGATCTTCCGGGTTCCATACTCCCTGAACGCGTCCCGGATCCTGTGCACCAGCTCAACATCGTCGGGTATGCTCAGACGACAGGTGTAGTAGGCCATGTTGCAGACATGGTCCAGGAAATATTCCCAGAGGTCGAAGCTCTGGAGTCCGTGACGTTTCTCCCACATGTAGGCGGTGAAGGCCATCGTTCTAGAATTCTCTACATCGGCGTGGGCCCAGACCGGCCACCGTTCCGATCGTCCAGGCACGTCCCTGGCGAGCGCCAGCACATGGGTCCCCAGCTTCTCGGTGACGAAGTTCTGTGGTCCCAGCACGGGGGCTCGCCCATACGGAAGAGCCTTTGTGAGAACGTGATCGCCGTCGGAGATCTCCCAGAGGAGGCTGTAATTGGGAAGGTGGGTCAGCGCCCAGGTCATCTGATGGTGCATCTCGACTGGGATCAAGTCCTCGAGGGGAGTCCCGATCCACCCCATTCCGTAGCCCTCCACGCCCCCGAAGCTCTCTCCCCCGGCTGTCATGATCAGGCCCAGGCTGTCCTTGAGCACCCCGTCCCTGAACCAGAACAACCAGACGTCCCGGTAGTTGGACGAGCAGGTATCATCGAAGACCATCAGGTCATTGGACGCCAGAACGGAGTAGGATCTGGGCATGTAGATCCTCAGGCTTCTCTGGACCTCCGGCCTTCCCATCCCGAACATGTATGCCGGCACCCAGGAGAACTTCAGCATCGGATCGAAGGGGTACACGCGGGAGGGAAAGCCGCCCGCCCCGAAATGAATGATCCTGATCCTACCCGTGCCGGGGTCGACCTTCGGCTGCAGCTCGCCGAGAGCGCCGGGGAGGACCAAGACCCCGACCAAGGCAAGGATGCATGGGAGCTTCTCCATCTTCGTGCCCGAGCCAATCCGGGGCCGTGCGGACAGAAAAAGATTGGCTCTAGTCGACACGACATGTGTCCGACCCCGAAAGAAACAGATATCTTTCGCGCTTCACGCACCGGGGGGGTCGC
>CAYVLA010000021.1:0-37140 GCA_964452145.1 Hadarchaeota archaeon (SeqCode) | reverse complement strand
TTGACCACCACAAGAGAATTGGGAAGGTGATCGAGGAGCACCAGAGGGAAGGATGGGTGCTGCATGCCTATGAGGCCGTGGGGACGCCGACGATGGTGAACCACTACCTCCTCTTTAAGCGCGAGGCCGGAGCAAAGGCATCCGTTTTCTGAAGTTCTCCTTGATCCCGGGCATCCGGAACGCGATTCCTCAGGGGTCCACCCGGACCGCGCAGGTCGGTCAACCAGGGGGAATGGTGCTCCAGCCGGGATTTGAACCCGGGACCTGGGATCGAGAGTCCCAGATGCCTAGCCCCACCGGGATTGGCCGCTACACTACTGGAGCAATCGAGGTAAGATAGAAAAGGAGTCTGAAAAATGTGTCATGCGTTGGGAGATGTTCCCTTGGAGAAGGAGCCTCAATACGTCTGGATGGACGGCAGGTATGTTCCCTGGGATCAGGCCAACCTGCACGTCACCACCCACGCCCTCCATTATGGGACCGGTGTTTTCGAAGGCGTGCGGGGGTACTGGAATGAAGAGGAGAAGAACGTATTCCTGTTCAGGGTGGCCGACCATGTTTCCAGGCTCTTCTACTCGGCCAAGGTATACCGCATGGACATCCCCCTTTCATCGGGGGAGATGGTCGATCTATGCGCCAAGATCGTCGCCAAGAACGAGATCCGGGAGACCTGCTACCTTCGCCCGGTGGTCTATCGAGGTGAAGGGCCCTTCGGGCTAAACCCCTTCAAGAACCCAGTCCGGGTATTCGCATACGTCCTTCCGTTTGGGAGGTATCTGGGAAAGGATGCCTTGGAGAAGGGCGTCAGGGTCACCTTCTCGTCGTGGGAGCGCATATCCCCCAGAGCACTGCCCCCCGAGGTCAAGGCTTGCGGCCAGTACATAAACTCGGTTCTGGCCAAGATGGAGGCCGTTGAGAACGGCTACGATGAGGCCATCCTTCTTGATCACAGAGGATTCGTCAGCGAGGGCAGCGGGGAGAACGTCTTCGGCGTGAGAAACGGCTCCGTCTATACCCCGCCGCTTACGGCTTCGATCCTGCCCGGGATAACCAGAAACACGGTCATACAGCTCCTCGAGGAGGCCGGGACTTGCGTCTTCCAGATCGACATCACACGGTCCCAGCTTCTTGGAATGGACGAGGTCTTCATGGTCGGCACGGCTGGAGAGGTGACACCAATCACCGAGATCGACCACATAAAGATCGGCGATGGTTCATGTGGCCCCGTGACCAGGGAGGCGCAGAGGGTCTACTTCGACGTCGTAATGGGCAGGAACGAACGCCACAGGGACTGGCTGACGCCGGTGTATTGACCGTCCATCGGGTTGCACCGGAGAGGGATGCCCGCAGACGAGCGATGCGTAGGACGCCCTTGCACGACCCGAGCGTGAGGCGGGGCTAACCCTTGACTTCCTTGTTCTTCAGCCTCAACCCTCTGTAGCCACACTTCCTGCATTTCTTGGCCCTTAGGGGGTTCCTTGCATTGCACTTCATGCAGATCCTCTTGTTGAACAGTCTGGCCTCGGCTTCCTCGAACTTTGGCATCATTCTCGCCCCAGTGCCCTTCTCTCAGCTTCCTCTACCTCGTTGGATGTTCCTGCTTCCTCATATAGATCAAGAAGCTCCCCGTTGAGATCGACGAAATGGGGGCCCCACTTGAACTTGTTCAGAAGCTCGGATGATCTTCTTTTGAACCCTAGGATGTACAGGGCAGCCGCCAAGGCCTCGACTGTGCTCAGCTCGAAAGGCCTCCCGTAGTTGACGGGATTCGCGGCCACCAGATAGGGTATCCGCCTTGGAACTGAGACCGGGAAGCGTTTCTTAAATATTACTTCGGCGTTCTTCCAGGAGCAGTCCAAGGCGACCAGGCCATTTGTCAGGGAGACCTCGCGGTCGGTTCTGCTGAGGGTATCCCCGGCGAACGGATCCAGAAGTAGCGCCCCTCTTGGCATGCGATGAACGAACTTCAGCATCCCATGCCGTTTCAGCTTGTGAGCAGTGCATTTTCTGGGATCGCACTGTCTGACATCGCAGACGTAGAGGGAGGGGCCGCCTGCGTCCTGCACGCGGTCCGGCTCCTTCGGTGTCATTTATATCTATTTCAGAGGGGTCGCCTCCCAAGGGAGGACCCGGCGTGGATGTGAGCAGGCTCAGGTCGTTGACGAGGTACGTGTTCAGCGTCCCGCGCTACTACGCAAGCGCCATAGCCATAGTTCTCTTCTCCCTGTTCTTCGGGCTGCTCATTCAAGGTCAATACCTCTCCTCCCTTGTCGTCTTCTGCTTACCGGCCCTGGCTTCCGCCCTGGTCTCGACGACGGTGACCCGCCCCTGGTCGAGGAGTCTCCTCCTCCGGCGATCCATGTTCCTTTCCCTGACTTCAATGCTCATCATCGCCGTCTTCTTCTTCATCCCCTATCTGTTTGCCAAGGACCATCCCTCCCTTCTCCTTGATGCGCTCATCTTCGGACAGGCAATGGCCTTCGCCCTCAGCTACTTCGCCATACTCTCCGTTACAAACATCAACAGGATCTCCTGCGTGCTTCCGGCCAGTGCCCAGCCCCTGATTCAGGTGGCGGTTCTTCTGGGCTTGGAGAAGCTGGCGCCCGGCCTCTATTTCCTTCCCGAGACCTTCAACCCTCTTGCGGCGCTTGCCGTCTTCGCCACGATAACGGCAGGCGTTTTCATCTACGTGAAGGTCATAGAGGCCCCGATAAGGCAGGCCTTCGGCTTCAGCGTCTTCGATCTGATCAGCTCTTTCTTCGAACACATAACTAGCGACTCGCTGTCCATGGAGAAGTTCTTCCAGACGATAGGCCAGTCGGTGTCAGTTCCGACCGCCCACCTCCTGTTCCGGGACAAGGCCACCGGTAGGCCCAAGGGGATGATCCTCGTTCCCTATGTCCACCCGGGGCCTTTGGGGAATCTGGGCGCATCCAACGTGACGCGGATACTTGACCAGCGTCTCTCCCCGGAGGTCGGGTGTCTGCTGGTTGTGCACGGACCGAGCACCCATGACCTCAATCCGACCTCGGCGGAGGAGACCGAGAAACTCGCCAAGGCGGCCCGGGACTTCTTGGCTGAAGATGACCGTGGTCTGTCGGAGAGCACACCATTCCGGAGGGTGACGGTGGGTTCGGCCGAGGTCTGCGGGCAGATGGTTGGCTCATGCCTCTTGGCGATCAACACCTTCTCCCCCGGCGCGACGGAGGACGTGGAGCTTGGTCTGGGGTTGGCTGCCATGGAGGCCGGGAAGAAGGCCGGAGCGCGACAGGTCGCGCTTGTGGATGCCCACAACTGTTTCACGGAGGATGCCAAGTCGACGCACGCCGGCGATCCGCGGGGATACGACTTGATAGGCGGCGTGTCCAAGCTTGCCTCGGAGCTGTGCGCGGCCGAGACCTACCAGATTAGGGCCGGATTCGGGCGAAGGGAGAGGGAGGACGACAGCATCGGACCTCTCGGGATAAGGGTCTGCGCATTGCAGATCGGGTCCCAAAGGGTGGCCTACGTCGTTCTCGATGGGAACAACTTGGAGCAGGGCCTCAGGGAAAGGATCATGGAGGGGCTGTTGCCCATGGTGGATGGTTGCGAGGTTATGACCAGCGACAACCACTCCGTCAACCTGGTCAGGGGGGGATTCAACCCCGTTGGCATCTCGGTGGAGGGGCTCGTGGGTGACGTGGTAGCGGCTACGCGGGATGCCTTCTCCGACCTGTGTGAGGTCACAGCCAGGTTGGACATTCGTATGATACCGAACATAAACGTCTTCGGCCCCGGGAAAGTATCCGAGATCGTGACGACTCTTAATTCCATGATCTCGATGGGGAAGGGCTTCACGGCGGTCCTGCTCATCGCCGTCCTGGCCCTCTGCGTGCTAATTTTCATCGTCTTAAGGGGCTGGACCATCTGACGGACAAAACATTCCTTCTCGTCTACGACGATGGGTTCACCAAGTACGATGTTCCCCCAAGCTACTCTTTCTCGGGGCAACGATTCCGGGATTTCTACAACTACCTGGTTTCCCGGATCTCCCCGGACCTCTACGAGGTCATAAGACCAAGGAAAGCCTCGCGTCAGGATCTCCTAACGATTCACAGCGAGGAGTATCTGGACTATGTGGAGGATCTTGCCAACCAGATCCCAGGGTCGTTTTTGACATACCTGACCCTGGATACCCAGGTTGACAGGGACATGCTCGAGGCGAACAAGCTCATAGTGGGAGCGGCCATGGCCGGTGCCGAGCTGGCCCTCGAAAGACGGAAGCCAGTTTATACCTTCGGCGGCCTCCACCACGCAGCCAGATCGCGCGGAGGTGGTTTCTGCGTCCTCAACGACGTGGCAGCGGCGGCACGGCATGCGCGCGACCTGGGCGCGGAGAAGGTCATGGTCCTGGACACCGACGCCCATGCTGGCGACGGAACCATGGACATCTTCTACCGCGACCCCACCGTGCTGACCATCTCGGTCCACCACGATCCGAGCAATTTCTATCCCTTGAGGGGGTTCGTCAACGAGATCGGCGAGGAGGAGGGCAAGGGGTTCTGCGTCAATTTCCCCCTTCCCCCATATGCCGGCATCAAGTGCTACGAGATCTTCAAGGACCGCATCCTGTTCCCGATCGCCCGGCAGTTCCGGCCCGATCTCATCATCAGGAACGGCGGGTCGGACCCCTACTTCTCGGACATTCCCCACCTGGGCCATGCTACCTATCTGGGCCTGAGGAAGGCCGACTTCCACACGCTGGGACGTTGGGTCGGTGGGCTGAGGGACGAGCTTGGGTTGGGCCACCTTGACATCATGGGAAGCGGGTACGATCTGTCCGCAATCCCGGATTGCTGGCTATCCCTGCTGACGGGAAGCCTGGGCATCCCATTGGAGGTGGAGAGGGAGGAGCTACCGGACGTCGTGGACGACGCCCAGCGTGTGGAACGGACCGAGGATGCGGCGTCCAAGCTGAGGGAGATCCTCCTGCCCTACTGGGATCTGCCTCGATGAACCCGTCAGCGCGGGGAATACGCGGCGTAGAATTCCAGCGCTTGTTCCAGTAGGTTTAGGAAGTCATCCGGGCCGATGGGCTGGGCGAACTTGCCGAAGGCCGTGCCGTTGGGGTAGGTGAAGACATTGGTAGGTACGCCGTATATGCCGTACTTGTCGGCCAGGCTCCTCTCCACGCCGGCGTTGACTCTCCTGAAGGTGAAATTGGCTTCCAGAATCCTCAAAACCGTCTCGTTCTGCAAGGTGTTCTCCTCCATCCACTTGCAGGAAGGGCAGGCAGAGGTGTAGAAGTAGTAGTAGGTGGGCTTGGAGCTAGCAGCGGACTTGTTGTCCGGCTCCAGTTCATTGCCCCCGGGCCCATCTGCACGGATCAGGTCTGAGCCCCAAAGACCATATGCAATGACCACGCAAACCAATGCGATGACTGCGAGGAGCCATGCAGCGTTTCGACCGGTCAACGGATGGCCTGATCGGGACTGGCTCTTAAATACGTGCTTTTGCGTCCTGGGTTATCTCGTTAGGACAAGATCAGGCAAGGTTGGGGGTCCTGTGCCTGGCGATCATCTCCATGCTCTTGCCCCTGTTCCAGTGGAGATTGCCCAGGGCGGACATGTCCCTGTTCCTCAGGGCGATTATGTCCTTTGCCGTTCCTATGGTCGACATGTAGCCCGTGATGCGGGACTGGACGTAGATGTTGCTGCCGTCCTGGCCGCAGTTGGGGCAGCGCTCGACGATGCCCGAGAAGGAGCTGAAGCAGTTGTAGCATGTGCTGATCTCCTTTGTGTAGGTGAAGTACTCGGCCGCCGTCTGGTTTATGATCTTCTCGGTCAGCGACCAGATCGCTCCGGGATCGGGGTTCCCTTCTCCGAGCCAGACGTGAAGAAGGTTGCTTCCCAGCAAGGCGTGGAATGACGACTCCAGGAGTATCCTCTTGAAAAGAGGTACATCTGCGGAGACCCGGACGTGTGTCGAGTTGGTGTAGTAGACCGCGCCGGACCTAGGGTCACCTTGTACCACGGCATCCCGACCGTAGAGTTCGTAGTCTATCCCGGCCAG
The DNA here is from genome assembly GCA_964452145.1 of Hadarchaeota archaeon (SeqCode). Taxonomy (GTDB): domain Archaea; phylum CAYQAE01; class CAYQAE01; order CAYVLA01; family CAYVLA01; genus CAYVLA01. The sequence goes on along the minus strand of CAYVLA010000021.1, from coordinate 31,089 downwards.
CCGGCTGGCAGTGGTTTCGGCCGGCGTTCTCCAGACCGCGAAGGGCGCGCCCGTCTGGTCGCTGAACTCGTCCGCCGCGTCGACCATCTTCTTGATGACCCGGAGGCCGAAGCGGTGTGCCTCGGGTCCCTCGTGAACCTCCTGGCCCAGATGTTTCTGGACGGCCTCGTTGAGCCCCACCATCCCGATCAGAAGGCTCTGCTTGTCCAGGTCGAAGAAGGGTGCCAAGTCCCTCTCCGGGCCGCTCCGGATCCTCGGCTGCAGGAGGAAGGGCGTCGCCCCGCTCTGCATGACCTTGCGGAAGAACTCCCGACGGATCAGGTGAACCTCCCTCATGACCTCCATTCGCTCCCTCAGAAGCTCAAAGAAAAGGTCGTCATCGCCCTTGGCGTCGTAGGCGATCCTGGGGAGGTTCAGGGTTGTACACGAGAAGCCTCCCTGCTGGAGGACGCCCTTGGCCGCCAGATCGAAGTCCTCGGGATCCTTGGACCTTATGACCAGCGAACAGCAGGACGAACACTCCACCTCATCGTCCGCCACGTTGCGGCCGTTCAGGAGATAGGGCCCCCCGAACTTTGCGATATACCTCATGGTGGGCTCGTAGATGTAGTCGTTTATCTCCTGGTCTGACCTGAGCTTGGGATCCACGCTTATGTCGTCCTTCATCCAGTCGAACATCTTGCCCGAGTAGTCACCCTTGATGGACTCAGTGAGGTAGGCGTGCATGAACATGTAGACATACTCGGCGTACTGCTCGTAGCTGGACTCACGCTCGACCTCCCCTCCCGGCAGGACCACGTCGGCCTCTCTGAGGTACTTTGGCGGTTTGACCTGGAAATACGATGTGGAGAAGGCCGCCTGGCTTCCCCTGGAGACCAGGATGTGGTTGGGCTCGTATCGGAGGGTCTGGGCTCCCTGCACTATGTTTGCCGGGATCTCCATTCCGTTGACCCGCTTTGTGACGGAGCTGGTCCTTGCCGCCTTCTCGATGAAGGGGCCCAGCTCCCAGGCGATGTTCCTCCAGGCCTGTCCCCCGTTCCAGTTACGGCTGCAGGCCGCAAGGAACTCGCAGGCCAGCTTGATGGCCGTGTCCAGGTGCTTGGGCGGCGAGGAGACGTTGGAGAAGTGCCCGGTTCCGTCGATGTAGAGGCCATTGCGGAACACGTAGCGCCCGGCTATCTGGTTGCAGAAGGGCCGGTCCAGGTAGTCCAGGTCGTGTATGTGTATGACGCCGCCCATGTGGGCATCGGAAAGGTTGTAGGTCGATCCTGTAGACGTGGTGATATCAACGTTGAAGAGCTTCATCAGGGCGTACTGCCTGCTCATCTGGTCGGCCATGCTCTTGTGGATGAACTCGGGTGCCGGGTGCTGGTTGCTGTTTTCCCAGTCGTAGTGGAAGTAGAGATGCTCCAGGTCGTACAGCGGCATGCCTGTTCGGCTGTAGAGCTTCCTTTCGTTCTCAAGGCCCTGGTTGACCAGCTCCCTTTCCACCAGGACCCGGATCATCTCGCCTGAGAGCCACTCGACGTTCTTCTCGATCTTGAGCCGCCGTAGCTCCAGCTCCACGAGGTCTGTGATCTTATTTGCCAAGGTGGGGGATATGCCCGCCTCCTTGATGAGGGAGTCGTAGATCTCCTTCCTGTTCCACGGTCGTATGACGCCGATGCTTTTTCTAACATCAGGCATTTTGCTTGTCCAGGCCATGATCGTCACCCCGCTTGAGGGGAAATAGGGTGAGCCGAACCGAAACATCCGGGACTTATAAAACTTTCGGGTACTTGTCGAAATTCTCATAAGGAAGGGCTGTTGAACATCAACCGCTCTCCCAAGGCAGAAGTGGAGCGAAGTGCTCGGTCAACATGGTGAGGACCTTCCGGGAGGACGAGAGAATGGCATCCCTGCCCACCCGGATCCCGAAGCCCTTCGCCATGGCCGCGGCCAGATGGCTCGGCAGCATGCCCTGTGGGTTGCTCGAAAGGATGTGCGAGAGAAGCTGCTCGGCGTCGCTGAACCGCCTAGGCGCATCTACGCACCACCGGTCACCCTCAAGGTACGGATGGTTGCGTGAGTGCTTCAGCAAGAAGCTTCTCACATGGTCAGGCCGATCTATCCTCGGCCCAGCCCTCTTCTCGATCTTGGGCAGGCTCGCTATGCCCGCTTCGAAGAGGACGTACAAGGTGTCTCCTTCTTCGCAGATCGACCCGGCCTCCGGCCCGGCGGTCGTGAAGCCCGCCTCGGCGAGCTGCCGTCTCAAGGAGCCGATCATCCTATCCAGTTGGGGGTAGAGTATGTCATCTATCACGGGGGGCCTGCAGAACTCCAGCAGGTAGATCCTGGTTCCCCTCTCCCTAAGGATTCCCAGCAGCGCGGACCGGGAAAGTGGTCTGCGAGCCGGGGGAAAGAAGTAGCTCTCTTTCGGATCCTCAAGGAAGCTCCGCGAGGCATGGATGAACATGGCCATCTTTCCAAGGGAGACCGCGGCCCCCGCGTTTCGGCGGCCGTCGGTTGGGTCGATAACCACCAGAGGAGCGCTGAACTTTGCGGGGTTGGCGCTCAGATGCTCGATGTCGATCACCTGGCCGGGCTGCCACTCACTCGCCGCCTTGAGCAGGTCCAGGAATGAGCCGTAGTTCAGGACCAAGACCTCACACAGCAGGCCCGAGAAACCGCCCGTCCTCACCTCGGAGCCGTAGACCCCCGTCCCCTTCATGAACTGTTTGGCAAGCAGTATCTGGTCCCTCAGCTCCGGGTTGACCCTGCTACGCACCCAGTCGGTATGAAACCTGGTCCTGTCCACGGCCGACTGCAGCTTGGATGTGGATCCGATCAGGTAACCGCCCACCACATCGACGTCAAACGGGAGGCCATCGTGCGATATGGATACCGTGACGTAGGGATGCTCGGCGTATGCGATCTGGTAGGGTGCCTTGCGGCGTTCGGCCCAACGCCTCCCGAGTTCGAGGACGATCTCCTCCAGCTTCTCCCTTGGGGTCTCAGGCGGAAAGAAGGCAAAGACGTCGATGTCGTGCTGGTTCTCCAGATACGTTCCCTTCGCCACCGAGCCCTCCACCTCGACCAGACCGCCCGGAATCATTTGCCCGAGAATCGTCGCGATCTCCGTGACGAGGCTTCCAGAAAGGGAGTTCACCGCCCTCGCGGTCTTGCTCGACGGCCTAATCTTTTCGAGGACTTCGGTGAGGATTCTCTCCTGACGGGCCAGCTTCATCCCCCCGGGGGCCTGACTTCCAGAATGTCCGAATAGATGGGGCCACCCGGCGCAAGAACCGACTTCTTCAGCACGAGTGTGTCGACCTGCATCGTGCCCATATCCACTTCCCGCATCCTTTCCATGTACTGCATAAGGGAAGGCTTTCCCCTTCCCGTGCGGCTTCTCGCCAGGGTCAGGTGTGGGACATAGCTTCTCTCTCTGGCAAAGCCCAGTCTGTGGAGGCTCTCGTCGAGCTGCTTGGCCAGCTGGACGAGCCTGTCTCCTTCCGCCTCCGCGCCGATCCATAGTACCCGCGGTTTCCGGCTGTTGGGGAAGGCTCCGAAGCCGCAGATCCTCGTCTGGAAGCCGAGCAGATGGCTCACCGAGCCCATGCATTCCCCGATCGGCTGGATCATCTCGGGTCCGATGTTGCCTAAGAACTTCAGCGTGAAGTGAAGGTTCTCCTTTCTGACGACCCGTAGATCGGCTCCGAGCCTGGACAGATCGGATAGCACGGAGTCGATCTTGACCATGATCCCTTCGGGGATCTCCACCGCAATGAACGACCTGATGCTTCCTTCCATTTCCCGACACCTATTCACCCTTGGCTCTCAGCACCTCCACCAAAGCCCTCCCCGGCGCAGTCAGCATGTAGACGTCGTCTTCCTTGCGGATGATGCCAGCGGACACCAGTATCTTCAACTGCCGGTCTACATTGGGCTCCGCGATCTCCAGCTCCTTCTGGAGCTCGCCGAACCTCCTCGGATTCACGCAAGAAAGAAGGATCCTCCACCTCTGCTCGGTCAATCCAGTTTCGGGCATATCGGAAAAATCCAATCCTTCCAAGAGCGAGGCCATATCCCTTCCGGATCGTGTCAGGTTGAACTCGGCCGTGTAGCGGCCGTCGACGTCCCGGGGCGTCCTCAGAATAAACCCCATCTCCTCCATTCGCTTAAGGCACTTTGAGAGGGTATCCCTGTGGCAGAGGTCCTCGGAGTCCAGTTCGCCTCTGGTCTTGAAGGAGTCCCTTAGGGACAGGAGAAGGTTGATCTCGGCTCTTGACAGCATCAAGCAGCCTTCATCCCCGGCAGGTCTCTTTAAAAGGGCAGTTTTATATATATTCCTACTTACTCTTCTCTCGGCATACATCGAAATTCTCGTAAGCGGGATCCCCTTGAAGGTCCGGACATCCCACGACACCATAGAAGACTTCGACCGCAACAAGATCGTTCGCGCCCTGGTAGCCGAGGCGAGCGCTCCGCCGAGGATCGCCGAGAAGATCGCTGCCGAGGTTGAAAGCTACCTGAGCAGGATAGAGGTCTTCCCCACCACAACCATGATCCGCGAGATGGTGAATGCGAAGCTCGTTGAGTACGGCTTTGACGACATCGCCGCCCGGCACCAAAGGTTGGGACTGCCCATCTACGATGTCAACAAGATCCTCACCAAGGGTCACAGAATGGATTCCAGCACCCAGTTCAACCCCGAATCCATCCACAAGTACATGGGCGACATAATCGCCAGGGACTACGCTCTCTCAAGCGTCATCCCGCCCCAGATTGCCGATGCCCACAGGCGTGGCATGATCCACATACACGATCTGGAGTACTTCGTGACCCGTCCCTACAGCTTCGTCCACGATCTCAGGGACGTGTTTCTGAACGGCTTGAGAGTGGACGGGTCAGGAAGAGACACGGCCGTTGCGGGGCCGGCCAAACAACCCGAGGTTGCGGTTTTCCACGCCGCCAAGGCTCTCGCGGCCTCCCAGGTGTTCTGGTCCGGGGGGCAGTCGTACAATTTTTTCAACATCTTCATGGCTCCCTACTTTCGGGGGCGCACCGAGAAGGAGATCACACAGCTGTGCCAGATGTTCATCTACGAGATGGGACAGCAGTACGTCGCCAGGGGCGGGCAGATGGTCCTCAGCTCCGTGTCTCTGTATCCGGGAATCCCGCAAGCCTTGTCCGAGGCCCGGGCGGTCAAGCCCGGGGGGGTACTGGGGCCCGAGACGTATGCGGATTTCTGGGAGGAATCCGTCCAGATATTCCGGGGTATTCTCAGGGTCCTGCTGCAGGGTGACTACTCAGGAAAGCCCTTCAGGTTCCCCCAGATCGAGGTGAAGATCGACCCATCTCAGGTAGCCCGGTGCGAAGAGGACTACCTCGCAGCGTGCGAGCTTGCCTCCAGATTCGGGTCCCCGGCGTTCCTGAACATGTACAGACAGGACATACTCCCCTGGCACTGCTCCGTGGAGGGTTCGTTGATCGTGGAGGGAGCCCACGGATGCGACTCGAGCATGCGGGGCGGGGTTCTGCAGGAGATAACCATCAACCTTCCCAGGATAGCCTGCGAGAGCCGAGGCAGGGAGGGCAGGTTCAGGGAGCTCCTCCATGACCGGATGGAGCTGGCAAGGCAGGCCATCGTATTGAAGAAGGAGCTGATCGGGTCGAGGATGGAGGAGGGATCCCTGGGATTCGCGGCGCAGCTCGTTGGTGGCATCAGGCGCCTAGAACTGGATCAGCAGAGGGCATACTTGGGCATTGTCGGGTTGAACGAGGCCTCCAAGCACGCCACCGGTTCGGAGCTACACGAATCAGCGGATGCTAGGGACTTCGCGCGGTCGACACTGAGGATGATGGTGGAAGATGCGGGCGATCTATCGCGCGACAGCGCTCTGGAGTTGGTGATCTGCCAGTCCCCGTCCCCGGAGGCAGCCAACAGGCTGGCCAGGATCGACCGGAAGGATTTCGGGAAGCGTTTCGTCGGACAAGGAGACCCATCGGACGGATCCGTCATCTACACGGACGGGGCTCAGACGCGGGCTTCCGCCGAGATCCCTGTCGAGGAGAGGTTGGAGATCGAGGCCGATCTCCATCCGTTCCTGAAAGGAGGGGCGGTCTTTAACGTGCACCTTGGGGATTCGCCTTCTGCAGGGGTGATCTGGAAGGAGGCCCTCAGGATCGCCAGAACCCAGGTGGGGCTTTTTGTCTTCACCCAGGATCTCACATTGTGCATGTCTTGTCAGGCCGTTCTTCGGGGTCTTCTTTCAGAATGCACTAGGTGCGGCTCCGAGGAGGTCGACTGGATTTCCAGAGCCGGGGGAGCAGTCAGTCGCGTGGGGATTCGGGATGAGATAGGGGGTTGGAACCCCGGTGCAAGGAACCAACTCTTAAGCAGAAAGCGATATCTCTTGTAGCGGAGGCAGGATGTATGTCTGTTCAGGTGATGCTGTTTACCAGGAAGGATTGCCCCAATTGCCCCCAGGCCAAGAGGATCGTGGAGGAGGTCGTTTCGGAGCTCGGAGACCAGGTCAGTCTGCAGGAGTTTGACCTTGACCAGGAGGACGATCTGCTGACGGCTCTCCAGCATCAGGTCATGTCCGCGCCGGCCGTCGTTGTGGGGGAGAGGCTGGTGGCGGCCGGGAGACTGCCAACCAAGGAGGCGATCGTGGAGGCGTTCAATGCGTCGAAGGCCTCGTAGGTTAAACGATCGAACTCCGTTCACAGCGTGGCACGATGAAAGCAAACCGAATGGCTTATCGATTATTGATGCAAAACCGCGGAATATTTATAAGCAAGGTAGTTTCTGATATTTGCGGTGGGTACAGATGGCCTACTCGTATAATTCCAAGGGCAAGATCTATTACCTGTTTAAGAAGGGGCGCATCTTCTACTTCACCCGCGACCAGGCCGCGGCGAAGAAGAAGGGTGGTCAGCCCGTCAACGAGCTGCCGCCCGGCATGAAGGTCGTCGTCAACAAGAAGACCGGTCTGCCGGTTCTGAAGAAGGTCTGATTCGGCCTCCCTTCCCACCAGGGGTGGGCTTCCGTACCAGGCTAAATGCATTTTTAAACAAAGGGGTGTTGGCTCTCCCGCCTGGGAAGGATCCCGATGATACGTTCCTGCGAGTACATGAGGCAGAAGGGATACCAGAAGCTGACGTATTGCCTTCTGACCAATCGTTACGTGGTTAACTGCAACAAGCGAGAATGCGAGGCGTACAGGAAGGCCAAAGGGATCACCGAGGTCAGGAAGATCTCCTTCTAGACTCCCTCGGTATCTCGCCTTCTGTTGAGTATCAGCCCTGCGATCGTCCAGAGCGTGGTCTGGATCAGGAGCGAGGCATTGGTGGCCCAGGCAGCGCCGGTGAGGCCCACCCTGCCAACAAGGTAGACATTGAGGGCCGGGGCGATGAGCAGGGACTGGACGAAGGTCACCATGACGAGCTTTCCAAGGAATGTGCCGGGCGCTCTTCCAAAGATGAAAGCCGAGAAAACGGAGTAAACCAGGATTGCCGAGTAGCCGATGCAGAGTATCCTCAATGCCCGGGCGGCGAGGATATTCCCGGGGCCGAACAGGAGCATCAGATGGTCGGCCGCCAGAACATAGAGAACCACGCTACCAACGGCAACGATTGAGGCCATTGCGGCCACCTTTCCGAGAGCGAAATCCTCCCTGGCTGACGCCCTTGGTAGCAGAACGGTCTCTATCGTTCTTGCCAGGAGCGACAATGGGAGGATGAAGAGGTTGGCCATGGCAAACCATCCCAGACTCAGCGAGTCCAGTCTGTAGGCGATCACGAACGCGCTAATCCGGGTCGACACGGCACCTGAAGCTGCGATCAGGAAGATGTAGAAGGAGATCTGGACCATGTCGCCAAACTGGCTCCCCGTCCCGGTGGGCCGTCCCAGCCTTGGGAAAATCCAGGCCGCTACAATGACCTCGAATGCAAGGGCGAAGAGCCCGATCGTCAGAAGAAGGGATCTTGTCTGGAGGGCGAGGAACAGGGCGAGGGCAACGCCACCTGCCCGGGAGGCCGAGTCAACAGCCATGATGGCGGAGACCTTTCCCATCTCCCTTCTGCCCTGGAAAAATGCCATGTTAAGGTTGAGCAAGCAGACCGCAAGCAGAAGGAGTGAGAGGTGGAGCACCACGTTAGAACCTACCTTGTCTTTGTACAGCCGATTGACAAGCGGGTTGGCCGCTAGGATGATCAGGAGGCAGACAACCACGACCCAAACGAAGGCCTTCCTGACCAGTGGATAAGCCGAAGGCCCGTCCCTGGCCACGATCCTAGCGGTGGAGGTGTGAAGGCCGAACATGGCGAAGACGGAGATCAGGAGTACCAGCGACAGGCCGAACTCGTACTCGCCCAGAGCCTCCGTTCCCAGCATCCGGTTTATGTAGACCTTTGCCGCGAGCATGAGAAGGCTGGAGACGACTATGCCGAGATACACCACGACTCCGTGTTTCACCATCGGCATCATGGGGCGATCCACGCGGCTTGAGCCGGTCGCTATAAAACACTTTGCGATACCTGATTCCCATTCCCCGGCACATCCGTGTTCCCGATCCCCCTTAGGCGGTTGGGCGAGATGGCCTCGACATGACCACGCTTGTCACCCGGTCTGCGCCGGGCGCGCCAACGGACAAGAGCCTCAGGTCCTGATCGGTGCCCTGTAATAGATGCGGACCCCACCCGCGCTGTAGATTCGGTCAAAGGGCTTCAACCGGAGGGCTGCCATATCCGCCATTCCGAACTGGATTGGATAGAGATTGTAGATCAGGTCTCTCCTGCTGCCCCCCGCCTTCTGGTAGCCCTCGGGAACATATTCCCTTGCCATGACCTTGTCGTCCTGTGCATCGTCCAACGAGGCGAAGTAAGCACAGGAGCCGTCGTACTGGTCGAACTTCTCCAGATCAGCCTTCCTCTTGAACTCGCGCTCGATCAGCTCAGCGATGGCGTCGCTTGCGTAGATGTACTTGTAGTAGTAGGCATGATCCCCGAAAAGCCCAGGCGACGAGCGGACGTTCAGTCTGCCCAGAAGCAGCAGGGCGTGCGTGATATTTCCCGTATAGATATCCATGCTCCTGAAGAGGTAGGGTTGGCCCGTCCGGTCGTCGACACCTTGGAAGAACCACCAATGAAGATGGACGTTGTCAAAGCCCTTTGCCCTGAAGGCCCTCGACCTCACCCAGTCCGCCATCAACATCTGGTCGCGGGAGACTGGGTACTTGGATAGGGGCCTGATGCTTTGGCCGTCGACGACTGGGAGCAAGCTGTCCTGCGACCATTCCATCGCTAGCTTCTCCCCTTCGTCATACTCCTGTCTCCACGGAAGGAGAACGGACCCCTCTCCCATCGGGATTCGTGATAGGACAAGTGGCTGTGCGAATGTGGCCACTATCACCACTGGCACCAGCAGCCTTTCCCATCTCTCAAGCCCCCTGCCCGAAAGGAATCCCGCGACGTGCAGCAGGCCGATCGTCGAGATCATACCGAACGGCAGCATCAGGAAGGAGTTGAAGCGGAACGGGTAGTACTCGACCTTGAAGAAGCCTGCCGCGAAGGCGAAGAATGCGAACCAGATCGAGACCAGCAGGACCGGGTCGGTGATCGTGCGTCTCCTCCTTGCTCTGAAGTTGACGCCATAGTAGGTCCATGCCGATGCGAGGAGGCCAACCGGCAGGGCAAGGGTCTGAACGAGTCCGAAGATCAGGGGATATGCATACAGCTTGGTCGCTTGGCTGAGGCGGGGTGGCGGTTGGGCGGTGATGTCTATACCGTAGATCTGTCTCATGAGCCTGTAGGCCGCCGTCCATGCCACGACACCGCCGATCAGGATGACGATCAGAAGGAAGGCTATCCTCCGCGGATCGAATTCTGCCCCGGATGCCCGGAGCATGATCCTTCTCGACAGCACGATACCGATCGCGACCCCGACGCACACCAGGGACAGATAGTGCAGCTTGGCAAGGGCCGGGATGGCGAGTGCCAGGACCAAGGTCCTCTTGGATTTCCACCTGGATCCGAGGCAGATGAACAATGAAAGGCCGAAGAAGTAGAGCCCGATCAGGTTTGGGATGGAGACCGATGTGTACTTCAGGAAAGTGAAGGAGAATATGACCACGCAGGTGCCGCCTATGCAGTAGAGGCGATCACGCACGAAGCCTCTGAACACTAGGTATATCGGAAGGAGACAGAGAGCCCCCAAGAGAACGGGGAGAAATGTGGATAGATCCAGCAGCGAGGCTCCGGTTGTCGAGGAGAGGAGGACCAACAGCATCGGATATCCATCCGGGTAATCCCCGTACGCGTTGTCCTCGGAGCCGGGGAACTCCAGGTGAGATGTTCTTGTGATCCCCGACGCCCATGCCACGAAGAAGTAAGGGTCGCTGGTCGGTATCTCGCCCCACTCAGATAGTAGGTACAACCTGCCTGCTGCCGAGAGAACCAGCAGCAGCGAGATGATGAGGGCGATCCGCGTTCTGGCATTCACCTGGCTTTCCCGCCTTTGTCCCGATTCATGATCGTTTCCCGGGTCCTTAGAAAAGCCTTTTCGTATCTCGCCCCGAAGCGTTCCCACCGGTAGGTGACGGTGGCCCTCACGTAGGACCTCCTAATCCTGCGATATGTGGTCTTCCAGTCTGCCGTGATCTGACAAGCCCTCATCGCGATCTCCTCCGGGCCTCTGGCATAGGCCAGGAGGTCGCCATACATACGCACTACCTCAAAAAGAGGGGAGGAGATGATGGGTCTCCTGCAGGCCGCGTACTCATGGATCTTGAGCGGGAGGGCAGACTCCGTGAGATCGCTGCTTTCAAATGGAAGGATACAGATATCCATTGACTCGATCCACCCGGGGATCTGGGCATACGGAACCCGGCCGACGAACTCGACCCGGCCTTCCATGCCGGTCTTCCTGGCGTAACTAGAGAGGTAGGGCCTTTCGCGACCATCCCCGACTATGATGAGCCTGGAACCTTCCATGCTTGCCAGTGCCAGAACCGCGGACGGAAGATCCACGAAGAACTCCAGTACGCCCACGTACCCTAGGACCGGTCGAGGATTCGGAACCCACCTGGAGGTCGATCCAAAGACGGATGGCTCGACTCCGTTCGGAACGATCAAGACCGACTTGGAGTGCAGCTGGGCGTGCCTCCTCAGCCTCTCCCCGATGACCACTGTGGCATTCGATGCCGTCAGGTTGAAGATCGTGAGGAGCTTGCCAACCCAGCCCAGGAGGGGTTGGAGGATGCTGGATGCTCCCGCGTACCGGGAGAAGGCGGGCAGGTAGTCACAGTAGTCGAATATGGCCACTATCCGGGAGATCCTGGCTGCCATGATTGCCGCGGTCCCGGCAGACAGGTTTGTTGTGATGACGATCTCGATGGACTCCTTCCTGATCATGCGCAGAATCTGGAATATCTGCGGCAGGAAATTCGTCAGGTAGTACAGCAGCAGGCTCTTGGTCCTTGCGGTGGGCAAGCGGTGGATCACGTTCCCCTCGTTTTCTCTAAGGGAGTCCCCGCCCAGCGGTAGGTGGGCAACGTGGATCTCGTGGTTGGGGCGCCAGCACCTAGCCAGGTGGTGCACCCTGTTCTCCAGCGCGGTGAACCAGTCGATGGCAGGAACGATGAGGATTCTCATTCGGCTCACGGTGTGTACAGCTGGCATCGCGTGTCTGCCCGCATCGCTATGGGGCCTGACGATCCGAGGGTGTGGAGTGCCCGCAAAAAAAGCTTGCTCTTCTACAATGAAGGATGGGCCCGGCCTGCCCGAAGAAGGCGAAGGTTCTGGCCTGGAGGTTTCAGGGACTGGTTCCTCGGCGGGTCCCGGGGCTAGGAAAGCTTTTTTGGAGACCCCTCTCGCCTCCCGGTCGTTGGCAAATATCGTCATGTTCCTGGCCAATGCCTTCAAGCCCGACCTGAGGGTGCAGAGAGAGGCCGAGTCCTTGGTGAAGGCCGGACATCAAGTCAGGGTCCTGGCTTGGGATCGGGAGTGTCGTTTCCCGGCCCGTGAGACTCTGAAAGGGGTCGAGATCAAAAGGATCGCGGTGAGGGCCCCCTACGGCACCTTCCTCCCGCTAGTATCCGGATTCGTCCGCTTCTACATCAAGCTTCTGCTGCATTCCCTGTCAATGCCCGCAGACGCGATCCACTGTCACGACATGGACACGATCCTTGTTGGCATCATCGCGTCCAGGCTGAAGGGCGCCAAGCTGGTCTACGACATGCACGAGTCCTATCCCGACTTCATCTCGACCTTCGCTCCCGGGATTCTTGTGTCTCTTCTCCGGTTCTTGGAGCCAGTCTTCATCCGGTGTGCCGACGTTGTCATCGTCACCAGCTCCATGATAGGCGAGATGGCAGGAAGGGCAGCGACCCGCAGAGTTGTCACTGTACTGAACTGTTTCGATCCTTTTCCCGCTTTCAAGGAAGAAGCTTTCGAGATTCGCAGCAGGCTGGCGAGGAATGGCGAGTTCCTGCTGGTCTACATCGGGGGTCTCTTTGCCGGCAGAGGATTGGAGGAGGTGATCAAGGCCGTATCCCGGCTCGATGGGGTCAAGCTCTTCCTGGGTGGCTACGGCCCGCTTGAGGCAGAGTTGAAGGCGACTGCAAAGAAGCTCGGTGCGGAAGAGAAAGTGATCTTCGGAGGCGAGATCGATCCCTCCCTGGTTCCCCGGTACGATGCAGCTGCCGACCTCCTCTTTGCACTGTACAAGGCCACCGACCCCAACAACGTATTGACGATCCCCAACAAGCTCTTCGAGTCCATGGCGGCCGGCAAGCCCATCATCGTCTCGGACATAGGGGAGAAAGGCCGTTTGGTCAAGGAAGAGGGCAACGGAGTCGCGGTTGACCCGGATGACCCGGAGGCGATTGTGGATGCGATTCGTCGTCTGAAGGACGATCCCCAGTTCTACATGGCGCTCGCGTCGGCCGCCAAGAGGTCCCAACGGAAATACAGCTGGTCAAGGATGGCCGCCCTCCTCGCGGAGATCTACTCCGACCTTCTCTCGTGAGGCTCAAGCAAGGCGTGGAGCTTGTCGGCAAAGCCCTCCAGGGGGAATTCCTTCTCTACGGAGGCTCGAGCCCGCGCACCCATCTGGGCCCGGAGCCGGTGATCAACGAGCAGTCTGCGGAGGGCTTGGGAGAGGGCCCTAGCGTCTCTGGGCGGGACCAGAATCCCGTTGACCCCGTCCTGGATGATGCGGTCGTGGGAATCGACACCACAGGTGGCCACGCACGCCAACCCGACGGCCATCGCCTCTCTGAGCGAGATGGAGTACCCACCAGCGAAGACCTTGGGAAAGGCGAAGATGTCGGAGGCGTTGAGGTACTCGGCGATCCGATCGCTGTACCCCAGGAATCGGAAATATCCCGGCACCGTCTTCTCGGCCTGCTCCTCATAGGCATCCCTGAGAACGCCGTCGCCGACGATGAGGAAGATCGGCCTGATGCCGGGTTCGATGAGTGCTGCGGCTTCCACAAGATGTTCAAGTCCGCTCTCCACATGGAGGCGTCCGACGAAGACCGCCGTGGGGGAGTTGCCCAGCCCAAGCATGCCCCGGGTGCTCTCCCGCACATCGGGGTTCGGGCGGAAGGCCTCCGAATCGATCGCGATTGGCAGGGTCAGGATCTTGCCACGGGTACTTGCCCCGAATAGATCGGTTAGCCTTGCCGTCACGTCGTCTCCGGGGGAGTATATTCCGCAAGCCGATCCGAAGACGGCTCTCATGACCAGCAGCGCAAGAAGCTGCCAGAGCCGTACGGCCCTGAAACCGAAGTTGGCCCAGTATGCCCGGTCCGTGAAGTTCGTGGTCATGCCATGGTCGGCAACGACCAGCTTCACGCCCAACAGTCTCGAGGCGACCATGGAGGGCAGGCCGCTGTAGAAAGGATCCTGAGAGAAGATCAGGTCACAGTTATGGACCTTCCCAGTCCGCAATATGCAGACAAGCAGCGGCAAGAGGGGGAACGAGAAGGGCCTTGGGAGATGCATCTGGCGGACGTTGTGGATCTCGTTGCCTGATAGGTGGGGGAAGACCCGATACGACTGGGGCGACGGAGCACCGGCGGCGACGCGGAAAGAATATCCGCCTCGCTTCAGGACCGGGATCACCTTCTCGAGAAACGAGAAGACGCCGCCATGGGTTGGGAACACCCATGTGGTGATCAGAACCCTCATTCGGGGTATGCTGGGCTGCGACCTTCTTATATCTCAACGTCGCCGATGGAGCGGCTCGGGTAACGCAGAGCCGGGTCCCCTTGGGTCCGGCGTGCCAAGGCTCTTGGAGACCGTTCTACTCCTTGGGCTTCTCGGCCTCAGCCTTCTTCCTGCTCGGCCGGCTCAGGACGATCTCCATGGAGGAAACCTTCAGTTCGCTGCCGTCCTCCCTCTTGGCTGTCTCGGTTCCCAGTTTGATGTCCTTGTAGGATATGTCTGGCAGGAATCTGTTCTTTGTGACCTCGACGACATCGACTGCCGTGCTTATGGCTCGGCCTCTCGCCTTCACGACGACTTCGTCGGCGTCCGTCGAGTTGAACTGGGTCACTATCGCCAGCACATAGTTCATCAGTTTCTTGCTTCCGATGAACACTGTGTTCTCCTTCATGATGCTACCTCCGTCTTGTCTGTCCGTTTACTGATTCGCCGTCCGGACGTCGTCCGGTGCAGCGCACCGGGTTTTCATTCCTTTAAGTTTGTTTCCTTGCCCGACAGCGCCAGGAAACCCGCACAGGATGGGGTTCCTCTCACCTCAACCACCCCCCTCGGCAGCGAGGGAATGAAGTGGCTTGCCGGTCCGAATCGGCCTCGATCCTGCCCAAAGCTGGGCCGCAGATGGTGGCGCCTCCGGAAGCCGGCTTCCTCACGGCAATGCTAGGCGATATCGCAGGATGGCAACCAGCCCCCCGAGGGAGTCCAGCTTCACCCCGCCCTCATGGTCGGTGCTGATCATGATGTGGTGGCCCGAGTATCTCTCGACGTCGGCCATCAACTTGTTTGCTTCGTCCCTCCTCTCCCGAAAGAAGCTGTCGGTCATCAGAAGGGTTTCCACAGCCCCCGAACCCACGGCGTTGACCACCTCCGAGAAGCCGTAGGTCGCCTTGCCGTCCTTGGCTATCTCCCCCAGAAACCTCTCCACCTCGGACATCTCCGTGGACACCCTGTTGGATCTCGCGATCCTGTCGATGGATCCCCTCCGTATGGCCTCGTATATGCCCGGGCGCCCCGGGGAGTAACAGGTGTCGTAGGAGATGTTCAGATGTTTGGGGATTTCCCCGCTTCGATCCTCAAGGAACTTCTTCAGACCGATCCTGGTGAGTTCGGGCCCGACGATGAGCACATCCTTCAGGCCTCTTGAGCTCGCGGCGGTCCAGATGGCCCGGGCCACGGCAGCATGGAACTGCTTCTTGGCAGCCTCCCTGGCCCCGTCCTCCCTCTTGCCCGGGATGCTCATGGTGACTTCGTCGATGAAGTCGACCCCTCTTTGCCTCACAACGGCGAAGGTCGCGTCCCCTTCATCCAAGCACACGGCAAGGACCATGGGTCGGTTGCTGTCCCTGGCGGCCTCCCTCAGGAACTCGATCTCGGCATTCTTCCATTTCCTGACCAGCGAGAAGGTGGACCCGATCATCACGTTGACCGTGTGGTGTTCCCCGATGTCCACGCCTTGCTCGATTCTGCCTATCAGGCGAACCATGTTGACATACTTGTGGAATTCCACTTTGGTGATCCTGATCCCGAGGAAGATCGGCTTACGCTCACCACTGTCCGGTCGGGCATCCTCACGCGCAATCTTCTCCCTTCGGAACGTGTTTGCGAGGACCATGTCCCCTGGCTGCGCCGTGTTGTAGATGATCCAGAGGTCGTCCAGGTTTTCTGGCCGGAGCTTCACCAGATCGTTCTTCAGATCGAGTTTGAGAATCTGCAAGACCTATGCACCGTCGGTGGCCTGGGCACCTATGTCGGCAAGGGTTAATCCCTTCGCCAGCATCTCGCGTGACACGACGGAGACGTTCCCGTTGGTCCTGGGAATCCTGGATGGCGGGAAGAAGATCCATGGTTGCTGGGTGAACCTTACGGCGACATAGGGCCTAGCACCGGCGGCTTTGGAATACAGTGCGAGATCCTGCATCTGGTCGTCCGAGATATACACCTGGTTCTTCCTCGTGGTCTTGCACTCTATGGCGAGTATGGTGCCCTTCCGGCATGCAACGACATCCGGGCACGGAAGAGGTTTGGCCCCGCTTCCAGCGACTCTAACGGCTACGTAGCCAACATTGTGAAGAAGGTCGACCAACTGTCGTTCGTAGTTGCAGCCTCGGCTCTTGTTGCTCAAGCCGTTCACATCGCCGGGAGTCCGGAGGACTGTAGCCGCTGAAATATGTCGCTGCGATGAATCAGAAAACCTACAAGATTGAACGCAGCGCGGCTAAGAATACAGGGCTTGAACGTCAGCGGGCCTTGGCGATCGTCGCACGGTTTGCGTTTGGCTGCCGGGGTGCTGAAGTGCTGGGGCTGAGGCTGCCGGCGGCATATATTTTAGGCACTTTGGAGATGCGATGGGTCACCTTCATGCAGAACCTCATGCTTCCCAACGGAGTGAGGATCGACATAAGGCCAGCGAGGGATTCGGATCTGACCGCGATCCTCAGAATAGAGGAGAGGTCCTTCCCCAATCCGTATCCATTGGGATACCTTCGTTTCTTGTTGAGGCTGAACCCCACCACCTTCATCGTGGCCGAGAACGACAAGGGAGTCGTCGGGTATCTGATCGGGGACATCAGGAGCAGGAACGAGGGCCACATAATCTCGCTTGCGGTTAGGGAGAATGAGAGGAGAAGGGGGATAGCGAGGGCCCTGATGGACAGCGTCTCGTCGGAACTCCAAAGGCTCGGGGTCCTAGCGATACGCCTGGAGGTGAGGGCCAGCAACAAGCCTGCCATCAATCTCTACCACTCGCTGGGATACCGGGAGGCCGGCGTCATGGCCCGGTATTACAGGGATGGAGAGGACGCGATATCGATGGTCGCAAGGATAGGTGTGAGCCGGGGAGAATCAGCCCTCGGAACCCGACCTGCGGGGCTTTACGAAGTAGAGCCATCCGGCCAAACCAACTATCAGGAAGATGACCAACAGCGATGAGTACAGGAGGGACGCCCGGCTCCCCCTCTCGGGTTGTGGGGCAGCACGGGCGGCCGCCGCCTTCCATGCGAGGATCGTGGCGTTCACCTTCCTTCCCTCCTCCAACACCGCATCGGATAGAACGCCCAGTTCCTGCAGAATCCTCATCGATGAGGTGGCCCTCTCCACCGCCTCATCCACTTCTCCCGCGGCTGCCAGGTCGTTCGCCTCCTGCAGCTTCTTCTCGGCTTGGGCTCTACGGTCGCTGAACTCCGAGATCGAGATGGCGGCCTGCGCCCACTCCTCGAAGTCGGTCATGGACATCGTCTCGCCCTTTGGCTCCGGAAAGAACCACAGCAGCTCGACCGAAACGCTCTGCCGCGGTGCAAGCTTCACAGGGACGAAATCATCGTACGGACCCGCCTGATCGAATGGTTTGAAGCCGAATGTGACATGGTCCTCTGGTCCCGAGACGAAGATGCAGTAGGGCCTGAAGCCCGATGGCATGTCGCTGGAGATGAGCTTGATGCCAACGCCACCCTTCATGTCATAGGCGTACGTGGTAATGGTACAGACTCCCCACCAGTCCCCTGTCGCCGCGTCGAACTCAACGTATAGCATTCCGGGGAACTCGCTTTGATCCCACATCACGGCGGGGACGTCGTATCTGCCCAGCGTTCCGTTGTACCATTCCAGGGGCAACGGTCTCGGGTAGGCTAGGTAGTTATCCTGCGCCAAGGTCATGTTGGGGAGCCGGATTCCCCTGCCTTTGAGCCTAGTCCCGAGGCAGAACGAGGTCTCCACGGGGAAGGGTAGGTATTGCTCCGCATCACCGTTGGTTACCGTTATTCTCTGTTGAAGGGCCTGATACTCGGAGGTAACCTCGTAGTCGCAGTCCACCTGCAGGGTCGAATTCAGAACGAAGGTCCGGTTAAGCCAGGCCATCGTATCACCGGGCGAGTAACGGTATGTGGAGGTCCATGCAGCCCGATCCTCCTCGCCCGTGCTCTGCCAGGTCAGCGTCGCACTCGGAGCGTCTGGAGGGTTGATCCCCATGGGGGCGTTGTAGGGCGATACGAGTCCGCCAATCCCGATGAAGGACAATCGTGCAATGGGGTCATTCGACAAGTAGTCCCCGAAGCTCGATCTCCTCATCAACTCGTCGTCGTCGATCATGACCGACACTATCTCGCCCCCCCAGTTCATGACTTTGGTCCCCGTGCCCCACGAGGTCTCGGCCGGGCCGACAACGAGACGCAGCTCCATGTCGTCGACCTTGATGGAATAGGATAGGTTCCAGTATGCGGTGTAACCCTCGTTGTCCCGAAGGAAGTAGGGCGTGCTGTCAACCTTGATGAAGGCGAGGACTGATGCGCACAGAAGGATTGAGACCAGACAGATCGGCCCGAGCCTCGGGGGGTGCAACTTGGGACCTCTCGAAGAAGTTTATTAAAGCCCGCTGCAGGTTATTAATATCTTATCATGAAAGAAAAGATTCTGGCGATCCTTCTTTTGACCATTTCGGGCCTTCTAGGCCTGATCACGCTGTATAGGCATGGGCCAAGCGTTTATTTGGAAAAAACAAACCTTTCCGCCTTTTGCGGTGACACGGCCTATGACCACATCCGGGATCTGGTCGCGCTGGGCCCGAGGACAATCGGTTCCGAGTCCGTACGCCGGGCCAGAGACCAGATAAGTGCCCATCTTCAGGGGTTGGGTTTGGAAGTGATCAGGGACAGGTTCAGGGTCGAGCATTTCGGACAGGAGTATGCCATGGAGAACATCATCGCCGTCGTGCCCGGGCGGACGACCGATATCATCGCATTGGGGGGGCACTATGACACGAAGGACATTCCAGGGGCCAACGACGGCGGATCCAGTGCCGGGCTTCTGATGGAGATGGCCAGGATCCTTCCCCGGGGATTCCTCAACCACACAGTTTGGCTCGTCTTCTTCGACGGGGAGGACTCGGGGGACAGCGTGGAGACGATGTTCTATGGGAGCAGGCATCTCGCCGCCAGAGTGAAAGCCGAGCGGCGCAACATCAGCTGGATGATCGTTGTCGACATGATCGGTGACAGGAACCTCAAGATACTCAGGGATGCTAACTCCGATCCTCTCCTGGCTGACTACATCTGGTCAAGGGCCAGGGCTCTGGGCTACAGGAGGTACTTCGCTGAGTCGACGAAGCGGGTGATCGATGATCACCTGCCATTTGTCGAGATCGGGGTTCCATCGTGCGTCCTGATAGACTTCAATTACGGTCCTTGGAATTCGTACTGGCACACTGCGAAGGACGATATGGACAAGATCGATCCCCGGAGCCTGAAGATCGTCGGGGACGTCGTCTACCATGTCATCATCGGGCTTGATCGCGGAGATGTCCACAGAAACGGTTAGGAGAACTTGACTCCGCTGGGCCCGAACATTCTGGAGATGTTGTCCATCACCGACTTCTTGACCGACCTGTCGCAGAACAGCAGCTTGTACTGCTTGTAGGCGGACTGGGTGGAAGTCGGAATGAAAGCGAAGTACGGGTACCTCTGCTTCATGCTCTCCAGGAATTCGTCCAGAGTCCTTGAACGGACGCGGGAGGTGACCGAGATCGAGGTGGATCCGCCGACCTCCCTGCATATCGATTCCAGAGCGGGCTCAGAGAACTTGTAGACTATGCTTCTGCCATCCTTCCTGATTTTCTCAACGAAGTCGTATCTCTTGACGAGAAGCGAGAAGACCCTCTTCTCATAGAGCGTCAGATTCGTCGTCGTGAACTGCTTGTCCATGTGTTCCTTCGCCAGGCGGCTGATCAACTCATATGCCTTCGTCTTCGCCGAAGGAAGCATGGATATCTTGTCTTCCCGAAGCTGTGGCTCCTCCTTGCCGGCAGTGGGCAGTTGAACTGCAACCGACGCCGGGCGTTCGACTTTGGGTTCGCCTTCCTTGAGCCCCTTGAGCATGTCACGCACGAGGCGACCAAACCCCTCGCTCTCCTTCCTCATGTCTTCGATCAGGGCCTTGAGTTCGGCGAGCTGAGCCTGAAGCTTGTCGATCTCGCCCTTGTGGACGAGTAGACCTTCCTTGGTCAAAAGGTCGGATACCTGGCTCAGCGAGTCCGGCGAGAACGGGATCTTGACCTCGAAGGAACCCTCACCGTTCTTGGAGAAGAGTATGTAATCGTCCAATTGAAACCCCCTAAAAGCGAAGTCATCATCAGAGAGCACTTCGCCGCGCGCTCATTTGGCTTATTAATCTTACGTTGTCTCCGGTAAGGTTAAGCTCCGGGTCCCGGAAATATAACTCTTATTTACAATTATTAGCGATTGTGTCACCAATAATAACGCAAGTGGTTCTTTGGTTACGTAAAGTGAAATCAGGATTTGTCATCTCTGGCGGGTTGATGAGGAGCAGGATTCGCGCACGCGATCTGGCCCTACGATACAGTTATACGATGTCCCTCCACACCCTTGTCGGGTTCGAGGAAGATGGGGATAAAGCAGGAATTGAGGGACAAACTAATCGATTGCGTCAAGCGAGGTGAGGACCCGCTCTCGCGAATCATCGGTCAGAAGGAGGCAAAGAAGCAGTTCCTGGCGTCGGTCGTGGCTGGCCACGACGTCATCCTCAAAGGTCCCAGGGGTTGTGGCAAGACAACGATGGCCAAGGAAATGGCCAAACTGCTGCGTCCCATTGAGGTGATCGACGGCTGTGAGTTCAATTGCCAGCCGGGCCGGATCTCATGCCCAGTCTGCTCGCACAGGTACTCCACGGAACAGAGAGAAGTGCAACCCGTGCCGACCAAGATGATCTCGGGCTTGGAGAGATTTGTGAGAATTCAGGGAAGCCCCGATCTGACGGTACAGGACCTCTTGGGGGACATAGATCCCGTCGCAGCCTTCAAGTATTCGCCTACCGACTACAGGGCCTTCACGCCAGGAAAACTGCTCAAAGGCAACAACGGCATCGTCTTCTGCGACGAGATTGCCAAGATGCCCCAGAGGCTGCAGGGAGCCTTCCTGCAAGTTCTGGACGAAGGGAAGGCCACAATATCCGGTTATGATGTTGACTACCCGGCTGAGTTCCTTATGGTCGCCACATCGAATCTCTCAGCCGAGTCGGGGGATGTTCCGCTGATCGACGTTCTCCTAGATCGAGTCGACGTGATAGAGATGACCTATCCATCGACAATCGACGAGGAGACCACGATCATCGTGAACGAAGCGCACAAGCTCGGCGTCGAAGTCGATGGCATGATGATAGAAGCCATATGTCGAGCGGTGCAGAGGACGCGGGGGGATGAACCGTCCTCCAAGCCGGCCAGCGTCAGGGCAAGCATAAAGATCTATGAAAAGACCCAGGCCTACGCCTTGATGCGGGCCTCGCGCGTGGCAGGTCCGAGGGATCTCTACGACGCTCTCTGCTCGGTGCTGCCCGCTGCAACCGGGATGTCACAGGCAGATGCCAGGAAATCCGGACTTGAGACCCTGCACCAGTACGGATGGTACCTTAGATGAAGGATGGGCTTCTCGTCCAGAGGCTGGAGGCCGAGATCTCGGAGAGCCTGTTGTCACCGGAGGAACGGGCCGACCTGATCACCGCGGCCTTGACCGGTAGACCCATCCTCATCATCGGTCCAGGCGGGAGCCTCAAGGATCTTGTGGCGTCGGCGGTTGTGAGAGCTCTGGGGCTGCCCTGCCAGACCGTGTGTTGTTCGCCCAACATCCGGAAAGAGGATTTCTTCGGGGATGTGGATCCACTTGCCCTGAGGAAGTTCGGATACGGCGATGAGAGATCCTACGTTCCCGGAATCCTTGCGAAGGCCAACGGCGGGGTGCTCTTCCTCAAGGACCTTGACAACTTGCCCCCGAAGCTCGCGGGAATGCTGGCCGACTTCATGGATGAAGGCGTCATCTCGGTGGGCCAGATCGAGGCAAGGGTCGATGTGATGGTAGTTGCGACCTCGACGAAATGCGAGCTCGACGAGAGGCTTCAGGACCGCTTCCAGGTCGTTCGCATGAGCTACCCCCAGAACGAAGAGGAGGAGCAGCGTTTCATCGAAGGCCATTGCTCTGTCAGCCATTCTCCACCCTTGTACGTTCCAAGACTGGCTTCCAGGTTCCTGAAGAGGAGCCGCAGCCACGCCGACCTGGAGTCGGGCGCGAGCACCAGATCCGGGATCAGGTTCGTCGAGAACGTGTGTGCATGCATGGAGCTGTCTGATCGAGAGCCCGATGCCGACGACTTGCGTAACTCCTGCTATGCCTCATTCGCTCATTCGATAAAGCCGAACCCCTTCTCCTGGAAGACCAACAAGGAGTTGGCGAAGAGCATATTCGAAGATGCCGTGGTGTCGCTGAGGATCTCGCAGAAAGGCAGAGGCGGCTGGGGCAGGCTGATGAAGGCGGCCAATCTACGGATCGTTGCAGCGATCGGGTTGGTGCTCGTCGTGTTCGCCGCTCTTTTTGTGGCGATGAAAGCCGGTGCCCCTGCCCCTCCCTCTTTCCTGGAGCCCGATGAGGGAGGAGGCGGGCTTCAGCCGTACACTTCGCCGAATCTGCCCGAAGGTGGCACCGAGTTGCCCAAAGTCGACGACAGCGTGCTGCAGGAGATCGAGGACGCGCTCGGGCCAACCTATGATGCGGAGGACGTCAGGACGGTGTACGACTCCGAGAAGGACACTCTGTACGTCAAGCTCGGCAATCAGACATGGTTTGTCAGCAACTACACCGAACGTCTGTACGGCGGTGGAGGGGATGAGAGCCAGCCGAGCGGACAGGGATCGGGTCTTCCCCACGCTGGCATACAGCCCTTCCTTCTGGTTCTGTCCTTCATCTTGGTGGTTGTCCTGTCCACCTTCGCGTTGGATCGACTCGGCGTGGGTGCGAGCATCCGGGACTCCCGGCTGATGGTTTCCCTCAGAAGGAGGCTCGGGATTTCCTGGGAACCGCTCACAAGGCTCTACCGCAACATCGCAGAGGAGGTCTCTCCCCTTTCACAGACGCTGGAGGGAGATGCCCTTGGAAAGACCATCAAAGAGATCTCGTCCGCCCGGGACGAGCTCTATGCCGAAAGAGCGAAGGATCGCGCCTCCCTATCCGACATCGCGGATCTGGTGAAGAGCAAGCCGGAGCGCTACCCCGAGCTGTCCAGACTCGTCTCAGGACCGGACCGTGCGGGCGGGCTGAGGCCCGAGAACCAGCTCATCGAGGATCTGAGGAAGCATCTCCTCAGGGAGGGGCTCATCAAGGGGGAGAAGGAAGTCTCCTTTACACATCGGGTCTCCAAGTTCCTGGTCTCCGATGTAGATGAAAGGATATTGAAGAGGGTATGCGATGCCCTGCAGGGAGTTGAATACCAGGAGCTGCCGCCGCTGCCGAGCTCCGACATCAAGGACGTGAGGAAGTATCGGAGGGGGGACTCGTACAAGGATATCGCGGTCAGGGAGACGATTCGAGACACCGTCAGGACTGGTCGGCTGAGCGTTGGCCGGGACAACCTCTGTGTCTACGAGAGGGAGCCGGAAATGAGGCAACTCATAATGAGGGGGGATGCTGATGTTGTGGTCGTTCTGGATCTTTCGGGAAGCATGGCCTACGGCGAGAAGCTCTGGTACGCCAAGCAGGCAATCGTGGTCATGACCATAATCGCAGAACGGTACGGAAACAGGGTCGGGGTTGTCGGCTTCAGGGATCTCTCCACCGAAGTCTCGGAGCTCGGCGCGGAACGGAACCTGACCATCGCGAAGGTCGCCAACCTTCTCCCAAGAGGGGGCACGAACCTCGCCGCAGGGATTCGAAGGGCGATCGATCTCCTCGTGGGAGAAGAGCGTGCCAGGAAAGGTGAGCCGATCGACGGGTCGATCGAGGGTGATAGGAGGAAGCAGATGATTCTGCTAACCGATGGTGATGCTACCCATCCCAAGCCGAAGCAGTTTGCCTCCGAGTATGCTCGCAGATGCGCGAGGCTGGCATCGAGGTACGGGATCTCGATATCCGTGGTCTGCATCGGCAGCGACGATGAGGAGTCGAACGGAGGACATTCGTACAACCCGGAATTGGCGGCCCAGATAGCTGAGATCGGGGGCGGCAGCCTCTTCTTCGTCAAGGATATGAGGGACCTGTCTCCCGTCTTCGTTGCGGAGGTCGACAAGCTCATGATCGCGAGTGATCCCTTGGCGAC
Source organism: Hadarchaeota archaeon (SeqCode) (assembly GCA_964452145.1). GTDB lineage: Archaea > CAYQAE01 > CAYQAE01 > CAYVLA01 > CAYVLA01 > CAYVLA01. The sequence goes on along the minus strand of CAYVLA010000021.1, from coordinate 6,795 downwards.
CGCTCCGAGTGTCTAGCGGAGTTCCCTTCCCGAAACCATCTGCAGAGTGTCCGGGTTTCAAAGCTTCGCGCGATGGCTCGATAAGATCGAGTGATGCCCGTTCGGGAAGAGGTGCCCGGGCTGCGTCCCATGGCCCATGCCCCATGGCCCGTGGCCGCGCAACAGATATATATTAGATCGTTGCCGAGAAAGCCCTAGCTAGACAAAGGATGGACCGGTGCTGATCATGGAATGGAGCAAGGAAGCTGAGGAGTACCTGGAATCGAGACGCGCCAAGCTACCAGGGAAGGCCGCCGAGATAGATCTCGCGATCGAGCGGATCAGGAAGGATTCCGAGAAGGCTGCAGCCAATGCCGGTGTTGGGGTCGTCGAAAAGGAGCATGTCAAGTTAGCCATAGCGGGATTGCCCAAGATCGAGGTGGTCACGGAGGCAACGGAGGGTTCGTTCGCTTTCGTGAAGGCACTGGTCATCCTTGGAGGGACCATGCTCTTCGTCGGGTTGGTCATGCAACTCTGGTTCCAGAGCCTGCAGAAGTACGGGGAGGAGCCGACGGGGGATGTTGACATCTACATACTCAGATGGATGCTTCCGGTAGGCGCGGTAGTGCTCGCGGCTGGCGGCGTTCTCTACTGGCACGGAAGGCGTCAACTGGGCGCGGAATCGGAGGGGGATGAGACTCTCCCGGAAGGCGGATCAGAGGAGCCCGAAGGCGAGGGGGCCGAGGGCGAGAAGTCTGAGGGGGAGGAGCCTGGCTAGTTCCCGACGATCTCTCCGCTCTCATCGATGGCGTGGCGTGGGGGATGATTTATTAGGACCTGCGCTGCGCCCGCTTGCTGATGCCCGATCCCCTTCCTCTCTACTTACTGGGAGCCGACTATTCTTACGAAAGCAACGGTGACCCGGTCATCAGACTCTTCTGCAAGGGCAGGGAGGGGAAGACGGTGACCTGTTTCGCAAGGGGGTTCAAGCCATACTTCTACCTGGAGTCCGAGCTGGAGTCGGATGATGGCCTGGGCGCGCTCGCCGAAGAACTCAAACAGAGATTTCACCAGATAGTCGATGTGAGCGTCGTGGAGCGATTCCTCCCCTTCGGCTATCAGGAAACGAAGAAGAAGATGCTTCTAATCGTAACCAAGGACCCGAAGCAGGTGAGGGATCTGAGGGAGGAGGTGAAGAGGTTCGGCACGGTCTACGAGGCCGATATTCTCTTCAAGAACCGGTTCATGATCGACTGCGGCCTGAGCGGCAACAGTTGGATACAGGTGGTCAGCTACCGTCCCACCCAGACCAATACGGTCTTCACCGAGCAGAAGATTGAGACCCTTTCGAAGCACATCAAGCCCATCGAGCTCGACGAGCACCCCGAGATGCGTTGTCTGTGTGTGGACATCGAGTGCCTCGTCGAGGCTGGCAACGGCCTGCCCAGGCCCGAGACCGATCCCATAATAATGATCGCGTTGGCCTTCAGCGAACCTTTCGACGGCAGGACCGACATGGTCCTGGTCTCGCGCCCCGCCCGCATTGAGGGCGCCCTGTGCCTGGACAGCGAGGAGGAGATGCTGAAGAGGTTCGTCGAGATCCTGCGTCGGTACGACCCAGACGTAGTGCTGGGCTACAACTCCAACGAGTTCGACCTGCCCTATCTCATAGAGAGGATGGCCGGCATGGGTATAAAGCCGAGGCTGGGAAGGGCTGACAAGAACAGCTTCTGCAGGACTTTCGGAAACAAGACGAGCGTGACCATTACTGGGCGCGTCGTCGTGGACGTCCTTTCTCTGGTGAAGAAGGACTTTCCGCTGAAGAGCTACGGGCTTGGGGCGGTCTCAAAGGAGATCCTGGGAAAGGACAAGATAGACGTTTCCCACACCGAGATACCCACGCTGTGGAGAAGCCGGGGGGACGGGCTGAGTAGACTCGTGGAGTACGCCAGAAGGGACGCGGTTCTGACCCTCGAGTTGCTGCTGTCCAAGAGGCTTCTGGACAGGTATGTGGCTCTCGCCCAGCTCAGCGGAACCTCGCTGCAGGACCTCATGGAGGGTGGGCAGTCGGTGATGATCGACAATCTGCTGCTAAGGGAGCTCCGCGTCTATGAGCGGGTCATGCCCTGCAAGCCGGACAGCGAGGAGACTGCCAGAAGGAAGGAGGTCCGCGAGAAGGAGGGCCTGAAGGGAGGCCACGTGCTGGAACCCAAGGCCGGCCTGCAGGAAAACGTGATCGTGATGGACTACAAGTCCCTCTATCCGACAATCATGATAGCCAACAACATCTGCTTTTCGACCCTGGTGGGAGACCAGTTCGTGCCTCGGGAAAGGTACAAAGGCATCGTCCCCAGGATCCTGGAAGGGCTCCTCGAGAAGAGGCTGCTGCTGAGGAACAAGGCCAAGAAGGCCAAGGAAGAGGAATTCCGGATACTCGACATGACCCAGTGGGCCGTGAAGATCCTTCTCAACAGCTTCTACGGATACTTCGGCTACACCCGTTCCAGGATGTATCAGCTCACGATCGCCAACGCGGTCACGAGGACAGGGAGGGAGAACATCTCAAAGACGACGGAGATCATCGAGAAGAAGATCGGGAGGGCGGCCCTGGGAGATGGCAGGGTCTACCTCGGAAAGGAGGTCGAGGGCTGCCCGGCCCGGTCCGTCGTGGTCTCGCTTCAGGTCGTCTACGGTGATACGGATAGCGTCTTCGTCAAGCTCGTTCCTGAGGGCGACGCCACGCATGACATAGGCGCCCAGGAGGCGGCCACTCTGGGATCCAGGCTCGGCGAGATCCTGACCGGTTACCTGCCCCCGCCCATGGAACTGCAGTACGAGGCGTTTGCGAAGCGGGCGATCTTCGTCACCAAGAAGAGGTATGCCCTGTATACCGAGGGAAAGGAACCGGCGATCAAGGTCAAGGGCTTGGAGACGGTCAGGAGGGAGTGGTGCAACCTCGCCACGGAAGCGATGAGAACCATCCTCGGCCTCTTGCTGGAGAAGGGCGATGTGAACGCGGCCTCCGAGTACATGAAGAACGTCATCGAGGATTTGAGGGCTAATCGAACTTCCCTGGAGAAGCTGGTCCAGACGAGGACGCTAAGCAAGAGGCCGCAAGAGTACAAGGGGCGCCAGCCCCACCTGGAGCTCTACAACAAGATCAAGAAGCGGGATCCCGCCGGGGCTCCGCAGATCGGGGATAGGGTCCCATTTGTCATAGTGCAGGGCAAGGGCCTTCTCGTCGAGAGGGCCGAAGACCCGACCTACATCAGGGGAAAGGGGCTGAGGATCGACCACGACTACTACATCCATAGGCAGCTGCTTCCCCCGGTTCGGCGAATATTCGAAGCCCTCGGGCTCGGCGTAGATGAACTGGTCGCTGATTCCTCGCAAAAGACCCTTGTCGAGAGTTATGAGAAGGAGCCGAAGGCGGTGAGCAAGGGGAGGCGAGTTCGAGAACGGAGACCTGTGTTGGGTCGGGACCTAGCCGACATCGTTTGCCCGAGCTGCAGCAGCTCATTCACGGTCATGGATCTCACAGAATTTCAGTGCCCCGAGTGCGGAACCGATCTGGATGAAGATTCATCCTCCAGGGTCATTAAAGAGATAGTCGAACTTGCCAGAGTGGCGGCCATGCAGATCGGGACTCGTCAGTTCATCTGCGGCAGGTGCGCGAAGGAATACCGAAGGATTCCGCTGACGGGAATCTGCGAATGTTCGGGCCAGGTGGTTCCGCGTTCGCTTGAAGTCGATGTGGGCATGCTCATGGATCTGGCGGAGAACGCGCCAAGATCGATTCGGGGCAGCTCGATCGATCTTGAGATCGGCATGATTAGGACCAACTTCCACTCAGTGCAACCACGAGAAGCCCCGCAAACGACGCTGGCGGACTTCCTATAGGGTCTGACGCCATTTATTAGAGTTGCTCTCCCGCCTTGGCGGAGGAGGAATGAGCCATGAGGATGCTCCTCGTCCACGCGGATTCCATGAGATACCAGATCAAGAGCCCGACCAGAATTGCGGAACCCTTGGAGAAGGGTTTCACGGGCGATGAGGTTCAGGAAGTCCTGGTGGTCTTCACCGCGGTGGAGTCTGATGACGAAGAGGATCCGGCTGAGATCGCCGAGAAGGCCGCGGCCGAGATCGTGGACGTTGCCCGGCAGGTGAAGTGCGAGAGAGTGCTCCTGTACCCTTACGCCCACCTCTCCTCCAAGCTCGCTTCGCCTAGAGCGGCCGTCGAGATCCTGAAGGATCTGGAGTCCCGTCTATCGGCCTCACTCCAAGTTCGGCGGGCTCCGTTCGGTTTCTACAAGGCCTTCCAGATAAGCTGCAAGGGCCATCCTCTGTCGGAGCTCAGCCGAGATATCCGGGCGGGGGGCGCCGCCCGAACGGCCCGGGAGGCGGTGCCCGAGGCGGTTCAGAGGGAGCAGAAGATCGCATCTCGGTGGTACGTCCTCACCCCGGACGGGGTTCTTGAGGAGGTTGGCAAGTTCGACTTCTCGCATCACCCCAACCTGGAGAAGTTCGCCAGATACGAGATGAACAAGGCCCGCGCCGCCGACCAGATACCCCCCCATGTGAAGCTCATGCAGAGGCTGGAGCTTGTTGACTACGAGCCCGGCAGCGATCTCGGCAACTTCCGGTGGTATCCCAAAGGGGCCCTTGTCAAGAGGCTTCTGGAGATGCACGTCACCGATCTGGTGAGGTCCCAAGGCGCCATGGAGGTGGAGACGCCGATAATGTACGACATGTCCCATCCGAGTCTGTCCGAGTACCTGCAGAGGTTCCCCGCCAGGCAGTACACGCTCACCAGCGATCAGCGAGAGTTCTTCCTCAGGTTCTCGGCATGCTTCGGGCAGTACCTCATGAAGCATGACATGTCCATCAGCTACAGGAACCTGCCCCTTCGGCTCTACGAGTTGACCCATTTCAGCTTCAGACACGAGCAGAGCGGCGAAGTAGTGGGGCTGAAGAGGCTGAGGGCATTCACGATGCCGGATATGCACACTCTGGTTGCGGACATGGATGGGGCCATCCAGGAGTTCATCAGGCAGTACGATCTGTGCATGCGGTGGATGGATGCCGTGGAGCTGGACTACGAGGTTGGGGTCCGGTTCGTGAAGGACTTCTACGAACAGAACCGGGATATTGCCACCCAGCTTGTCCGGCGCGTCGGCAAGCCGGTCCTGGTGGAGATGTGGGATGAGCGCAGCTTCTACTTCGTGATGAAGTTCGAATTCAACTACGTGGACGCTCTGGAGAAGGCCTCCGCTCTCTCAACGGTTCAGATAGACACTGAGAACTGTGAGAGATTCGATATTACGTATTTCGATAAGGATGGGCAGAGGAAGTATCCCCTCATGCTGCACGCGAGCGTGAGCGGGAGCATAGACCGCAACCTGTGCGCATTGCTTGAGAAGGCCCATAAGGACCAGGAGAACTCCTTGGCCCCTTGTTTGCCGCTTTGGCTTTCCCCGACGCAGGTGAGAATCTGCCCCGTCAGCGGGGACTACCTGGGTCTGGCCAATCAGATTGCAGATCGGCTTGAGTCCTCCGGGGTGAGGGTCGATGTGGACGACAGATCCCAATCCATAGGGAAGAAGATCAGGGACGCGGAACGCGAGTGGGTGCCGTACATCGTTGTGGTGGGCCAGAGGGAGAAAGAGTCTGGCATGCTGTCCGTGCGGCTTCGAAAGCCAAGGGGGATGAAGGAGCTAGCCGAGGAGGAACTCGGCAAGGAGATCTCGTCCAAGACTGTGGCATACCCGAAGAGGGCTTTGGGTCTTCCCCGCGAGCTGTCGAGGAGGCCGACCTTCAGGGGATAGGTCCTAGACGAACTTCTTGTCCACCAGAAGCTCGAGTTTTTGCTTGATTTCCGACGGCTTCCTGTCGGCAAGCTTGGCAGCGGCAGCGGCTGTTTCATCCACGTACTTCAGAAGGGAGCTGCGACGGGACGCCTTCTCGAAGATCCTTCTCTTGTGGGTCAGATGCCTCTTAAGGTTCCTGGCGACATCCATCAGTCCCATCCTGATCTCGGCCATTATCTCCTCCTCCGACGCTATCGTCTGCTTGCCAGTCGAGGTGTACGGCACGAAGGTGGAGACGATGTTCACGAAGATGGTCAGGGGAGCGGTCTCCGCTTCGCGCACCCCGTATCGCTTCCAGTCAATGCTCTTGGTGGCCTCCGTTATGACGCATCCGCCCGAATCGAACATCAGCGGCGCCCGGTTTGCAAAGCGTATCACATCTATCCCGGGGGGACAGTAGCCTCCGTAGGCTATGCCGACCTCGACTATGAACGGGATGCCCCCTCTGTATGTCGCCGGGTTCCGCGTCGAGGCATAGACGAACTCGGGCATGAGGATCTCGTTCATGCCCTTCATTATGTTCTCCTTTCCGATGGGGGACAGGCCTGCGGTGGGTGGGGCGAGGAACTTGACATGTCTGAAGGATTCGACTATCCACTCCGCCTCGTCGAACCTAAGCTGCGCGGGACGCTTCTTCAACACGCGTTCGGCCTTCTTCTCCTCCTCCCGCAGCGCGGCTTCCCACTTGGCCCTGTGGCGTGATAGCACCTTGCCGAAATAACGTATCCTCTCCCCGATGTTCTTCGCCTCCGCCAGGACGCTGTTGACTTCATCCGTTCGGAACTCGGCGTAGCGCTTCAGGAGTTCGTGAAACGCCATGCCGAGCCGGATCTCGCCCATCTTCGAGGGTGCGACACGGCACAGGCTCTGTGCCAGCATGCCTGACACGTTCCGATTCTCCGACGTTCGCGCCAGGTTGAGCAGATCGTCTGTGGTGATCCCGTAGGGG
>CAYVLA010000020.1:0-37258 GCA_964452145.1 Hadarchaeota archaeon (SeqCode) | reverse complement strand
GCCTCCTTGGGGGGCTCTCATGGGGATGGTCTGCACAGCCTCCTTGGGGGGCGCTCTCGCGACTGTCTTGGAATCCGGCTCAGACCAGACCCACCAACCCTTGGTCGGATCCAAGGAAGAGTCGGGATGTCTGAGCATGGATGACCGGCGGAAAGTAGGGCTGTGCCCAGTCTTGGACCACCTTTCCAGTCAGACTTGTTGAGTCGCACTAGTCTTGGACCAGTCTGACTACTAGTCCGGTTGCTAGTCTGACTCGCTGCCGAGACATTCTCTTGTAATCGTAAGGACTAGTCTGGAACTAGTCTGGGACTGGTCCAAGACTAGTACTCCGGAGTGCTGCCTGTTTCGACTAGTGGTTTCCCCTGGTCGAAGGCCGGTCTAAGCCTAGTCGGAGGCCCCCCGCCCCCACTGCCCAGATGGGGTCCGGTCAATACGCTGAGTACCCTCACTTAGAGTCTCATAAGAGCGGCAAGCTCTGTTTGCTCGGGACTCCGACGGAGTCTCTTGGCTGGACATCGTGTGAGATCCTGTCTTAGTACGCTCTAACGCTTTTGCACGCCGCTAGGCCTCGACCGGAGGCTGTGGCCGGAAGGCTCTCAGGAATCTAGCTCGCCGGGGGCAGGAGACCAACTTGGACGTGGGAGATCCGAGTCGTGGCGAAGAAGTGTCCTAGTGGACAAAGATTCAGCTGCACTGCGAAGTTACCATGACCCTATGAGGCTATTCTGCCCACTTCACGGTGTGCGCTTTGGTGGGTTCTCCGTTTCGGGAGTTTCCTCCTTGGAATGTGCCGCTCGAAGAAGACCGAGCCCGCTTCTCCCACTACTCGGTAACCCAGTCTGCTGAAGAATGCCTGAGCTCTGGTGTTGGCTGGTCCAGTGAAGAGTGTGACCTTGTTGGCACCCATCTCTGCCAGGTCCTCCTCTGCGCTCCTCACCAGTGTGGTGCCTATCCGTTGCCTCCAGTATCTGGGGTGTACGATGATGTCCCATATGAGACCTGTGTCATGGCTGCGGTGGAACTGCCTCCTGTCAGGAGGCCAGACGTAGCCCATGCCGTAGAGAATGAAGCCGGCCAGTTCGCCGTCTTTGGTGTGTGCGACGAGTCCTTGCTTGTCGTTGTCACGGGTGTATGCGGCAAGGTTGGTAGCGCTGTCAAAGCGATCCGTTTCCCAGTGTTCGTTGAGGCTCCTCAACATTGCTATGATCTCTTCGACATGTCTCCTTCGGAGCCTTGAGACCCGCACCACAGCAGGGACAAACCGATCAGGATATTTATTGATTGCGAACGTGGAATGAGGAATGAGGCAAGGAAATAGTGGACCGGACGGAGTTACCGTCAGTCGTGGCGTGTGGGCCCTTGTCCGCCGAATCGGCGGAGGCCCCGCCGCAGAAGCGTAGGAAGGTATACATACGTGGAGCGATTCGGTTGATTACATGTCGGGTGTAGGATCTGCCAGCGGTGTACGAGAGCGCTATCGAGTTCGGTCGTCGGCGCTGTCGCATGCCCGGGCTCTGGAGAGGATGGCGGTGGACCTTCAGAGGCATGCGGAGCGGGCATCACGAGAAGTGCTTGCTTGAACCCCCGTCTCCCCGGCAAAGAACTCAGAACAAAGACTCCTCGCAGTCAACAATCCAGCATACATCGCTTCAGCTCCATCACCGTTTCTGCCCCTTGGCCAGCCAGTCTGTGCCACCTTGGCGTCGTATGAGGAATCAACAACCTAGGTTTCAAGCTTTTCTGAAGGTCTGAGGCCTGACGCCTGAGGCCAGGCCAAGTGCGTTAGCAGAACCGAGCGCCAAGCAGATGCTTGGATCGTCTCGCCCATCATACGGGTAGAAGTAGACGGGCAACGACGGATCGAATAGTTCTTGATGTTGATGAATGAACAAGACATAGGGTGGGGTAGACGTTAGGCGTTAGAAGAGAACGTTACGTTACTTACTTACGTTACACAAGATTTAATAGTACGAAGGGCCGGACAGAGGATGTCCTGCGAGGCGGATTGCCGATGCGGGGGCGTCCTCTTGGGGGTATGCGCTGTGTCCGGTAAGCTGTTACTTGTAGTTAGGCCTTTGTCCGCCTGTCTGGCGGCCGTCTCATGCCTGCTTTGTGTGTGTGTGTGTGTGTGTGTGTTCGCCGGCTGTTGATGCGGCTGGCTGGGTTGAGCCGCTTGGGCCCGACTGCTGGATTCATGGCTATGTCTTCGATGAATCTACCAACGGCCCGATTGGAGGTGCCCTAGTCAGGGCCAACCAGGGATCCAACTGGTGGACCGACACGACGGATTCCTGGGGGTACTACAGACTGGATGTGTGGCCAGCTTGGGGCGAGTTCTTTATGGACGCCAGCAAGGCTGGCTATCAGACCTCCGAGGCCTATGTGTACAAGGAGCAGGATGTCGAGCTGGAAAAGAACTGGTACCTCACCCCGTTGTCGAACAATCCTCCCTACACCCCTTCCAATCCTTCCCCCGTCAGTGGATCTATCGGCCAGCCCACATCCCTCACACTCACTTGGAGTGGTGGGGACCCCGACTCCTGGGATACCCTCACCTACCATGTCTACTTTGGGACCAGCTCCAACCCGCCCTACGACACGGACGTATCCACCACATCGATACAGAAGAGCGGCCTGAGCTACGGCACGACCTACTACTGGAAGATCGTCTCAGACGATGGGGAAGCCCAGACCGCCGGGCCGGTTTGGAGCTTCACCACTAACACTCCTCCGAACACCCCCTCCAACCCGTCACCCGCCGACTGGGCCGGGAACCAGCCCACATCACTCACCCTGAGCTGGACCGGTGGAGACCCCGATGCCGGAGACACAGTGACGTACGATGTCTACCTTTACCGCAGCCAGGACTCTCCGCCGGGAAGCCCCACCTACACGGTCACGAGCCCGTCGGTAGGCGCAAGCGGGCTGGACTATGACCAGGACTACAACTGGCACGTTGTGGCCAGGGACAACCACGCCGCCTCTACCACAGGGCCGACGTGGCACTTCACCACCACACCCCAACCTCCTCCCAACAATCCTCCCTACACCCCTTCCAATCCTTCCCCCGCCAGTGGGTCGACCAATCAGCCCACATCACTCACACTTTCCTGGAGCGGGGGTGATCCTGACGGTGACACCGTCACCTACAAGGTGTACTTCGGCACATCGTCCGATCCTCCCTACGACACAACCGTCTCATCCACGTCCATATCCAGGTCCGGGCTGAGCTATGGAACAAGCTACTATTGGAAGATCGTCTCGGTGGATGAACACAACGCCGAGACAACAGGACCTATCTGGAGCTTCACCACATCCAACAACCCTCCCTATACTCCCTCGAATCCCTCTCCAAGCAACGGTGCGACCGGCCAGCCGACGTCACCTACTCTGTCTTGGAGTGGTGGTGACCCCGATGCAGGGGACACAGTCATCTACCATTTCTATTTTGGGACCAGCTCGAACCCGCCGTACGATTCGGACGTGTACAGCACATCCAAACAGAAGAGCGGATTAAGCCTGCTCACCACCTACTACTGGAAGATCGTGGCGGAGGACAACCACGGTGCCCAAGCCTCAGGGCCTGTCTGGAGCTTCACAACGGGTGGGAACGAAACAAATAATCCTCCCAACACTCCTTCGAATCCTTCCCCCACCAACGGTGCGACCGGCCAGCCCACATCCCTCACCCTTACCTGGACCTGCTCCGACCCGGATCCCGGGGACAGCATAGCCAGGTACTACGTCTACTTCGGAACCAGCCCGAGCCCGCCCTACAACACGACGACCACGGCAAGCTCCCTTCCCCGAAGCGGCCTGGCCGGGGCCACAACGTATTACTGGAAGATCGTGGCGGAGGACTCACACGGAGCCCAGGCCGAAGGCCCGGTGTGGAGCTTCATGACGAACAGGCCTCCATACACTCCCTCTAACCCTTCCCCCGCCAACGGGGCAACCAATCAGCCCACATCCCCCACCTTGTCTTGGAGCGGCGGTGATCCCGACGGTGGGACGGTGACCTACATGGTCTACTTTGGGACGAGCCCCAATCCGACAAGCTACACCAACACAACCTCCACCAGCCTTGCCAAGACCGGCCTGGCCTACGGCACAACCTATCACTGGAAGGTCAAAGCGGTGGATACGCACCAGGCCACAGCGACGGGTTCGGAGTGGAGCTTCACAACCCAGACAGGGTTCTACTACTTTCTGGACGAGCCGTTCAACTCTCTGTCCGCCTGGACGGATAATACAGGGTCCACCTTTGATGTGAGCATCGATGCTGGCGCGGCCCGTATCTACGAGCTTGGAAACGGGTGGGAGAACGGAGGCCACTACATCAGCAAGGTGGTGGGCATCACCGGATGGATGGGGATTATGTATCTTGAGCTTGACTGGAGGGCCAAGTCGAACTATGCCTACAGCTCGGTGACCAATGCGTATGTCAACTTTTACAGCGGATCCCAGAGCCTTGGAAGCGTCACCCTCGTGGCGGGAGGCACCTATGACACCGGGTGGCAGCACAAGTTGACCGATGTGTCAAGCATCCTGTCAGGCCGATCCTCGGTCGAGGTTAGGCTGAACGTTCACGATGCCTGGTCGGCTAACTGGCAGCAGCAGGCATGGTTCGACAACGTGAAGCTTTACAGCACGGGCTACAACAACCCGCCAAACATCCCGTCCAGTCCCTCCCCGGGCAACGCTTCGAACAGCCAGCCCATCAACCTTACCCTGAGCTGGAGTGGGGGCGATGTGGACGGGGATTCTGTGACCTACATGGTCTACTTCGGATCCAGCCCGAACCCTACGAACTATCAGAATACGACCAATCCCAACCTCACCAAGACCGGCCTGGCGTATGAGACGACCCACTACTGGAGGGTCGAGGCGGTTGACGAGCACGGCCGGGAGGCCGCAGGGTCGGAGTGGCGCTTCACGACCCGGGGATCCAACTATCCGCCCGAGACACCTTCTTTTCCCTCGCCCTGGAACGGTGAAACCTGTCAGCCCACCGTCTCGCTTACCTTGAGGTGGAGCGGAGGGGACTATGACGGTGACTTGGTGACCTACATGGTCTACTTCGGATCCAGCCCCAACCTTACGAACTATCAGAATACGACCAATCCCAACCTCACAAAGACCGGCCTGGCCTACGGCACGATTTACTACTGGAGGGTTAAGGCGGTGGATGAGCACATGGCCGTATCTGAGGGTGCGCAATGGAACTTCACCACCAACTATGCGCCCAACGCCCCCTCCCTTACATCTCCGCTGGACGGCTCAACCGGCCTGTCCACGGAGCTGTTCCTGGACTGGGAGGGAGGCGATCAGGATGGCCACACGGTCACCTACCATGTATACCTTGGAACCGGGGAAGACCCGGCCCACTACGAAGACACTACCTGGACCTCCCTGGTGGTTGCGTTGGAGTATGGCACCAACTATGCCTGGAAGGTGGTGGCGGAGGATCCCTTGGGCGCACAGACGGAAGGACCGCTTTGGCGCTTCAGGACAGAGCCCGAGATGTATTACGGATACTACCAGGTCTTCGACATGAACATGTCTACCTATTCCCCGTACGGGGTGGACAGTAACTACACCTACCACATCGATCGGGCGGCAGGCCAGAGCAATATCATTGTCATACCGGACAGGATCTATGTCACCACGAATCCCCTCTACCAGCTCTCGTACGCCGCATATGCCGCGGAAAAAGGGCTTGACATAATCTTCGACATCCACTCGACACTCGCATGGTTCTGGTTTCACGAGCCTCTCATGGATGAGTACCAGAGAGTGTTCGAATCAAGGAAGCAATGTTTCTGGTGGAAGGGTAACCTGAGCGAGAATAACGCCAACGTGGTCGCGATATACCTGTTCGACGAGCCCGTCAGGGGTCCCTATGGTTCGCAGATGACCTCGGGAATGCTGGACCTTATGTGCAACGACGTATCCAAGTATGTTTGGGAGGACAAGCCTACCATCCTGATGTTCCACAGACAGGGAAACGCCCCGCTGAACTGGACGAGTACAAGCTTTGACCAGATAGCTTCAGGATACATACAGTACTGCGACTGGATAGGTGTGGATCCGTACTGCTATCCAAGATACCAGAACAACCCAGTACGCCCCATCTCCATGATCACCGACGATGCTGACTGGGCCCTCTTGTATGGTGCTGGCAGACCGCTTGTCCTTGTTGGGCAGTCCTACGACGAGCCCGTGCCCAGCAACGTATCCCAGTACGGGTGGTGGCCCTTCTTCGAGGCGGAAGGCTACGAACCCAAAAACTACATCATGCCCAACGGCACGTTCATCTCGGAGTACTACAACGTGGCAACCAGAACGGACAAGCGTGCAAAGGCCTTGCTGTGGTGGTGGTACCCCGATTCGTATGCGTCCTCGTTCGAGACGCAGAACCAGCAGATGGGCGTTCTGCCTGTTCACAACGTCTGGGCCGACCAGCAACAGTTATGGTTGGCAGCAAACATGGGATGGAGGCCCTAGGATGGTGTTTGGAGGTTTGGAGATGTCCCAAAAGAGGAGTTCTTGCAGCGCGAAAGGCGCGGTGGTCGGTGGGTTTCTGGTGTTTCTGGTGTTTCTGGCCATGGTTCCCGTGGCGTTTTCTGGGTCAAACGATATCAGAGTCCCTTCCGAGCATAACATTTCGGCGGTTGTCTCAGATATCTGGACAAGCTTCCCCAAAGCACAGGGACCGGGAGAGATCTCTCTGAGGGCACCTTTCGATATGTGTGTGGACTCCAAGGGCAGGATGTTCATCCTCGACATGGGAAAGTTCCCAGAACCTGTCAGGATTCTTGTCCTGAACCAGAAGATGCAGGTGGAGCAGGTAATAGGCAGCACAGAAGATGTGACGATCCCCATCCCCCAGTTCGGATACTATCTCAGCGACATCGCAGTTGACTCCAAGGGAAGGCTCTACGTATGCGACGCTACCTATAGGTTGGAGTATCCCGGTGGCCCGCCTCTTCCGGGCAGGGTACATGTCCTTCACAGCAACCTATCCTGGCTGGGCTACATAGAGATCCCTATGGCTACCGGCGGTGTGGGATATCCCTACTGCATCGCCATAGACCAGAAAGACAGATTGATCGTAGGGCAGTCCGAGGGGGGTGGGGAGTCGAGGATTTTGGTTTTTGCCCCCAACCAGACCGGCGTGAACGATGTGTCCATGATTCTTGAGAGAGTTGTCCAGATCTGTCTACCGGGTGAGGACTGCGCCCACAGGCACGGCGACCCGCAGGATATCACGGTGGACCCTCAGGGCAGGGTGATTGTTTCAGAATCGCTCAGCGATGTTACGCAGTACTTTCCTGAGCTTGAGAGGGTCGTGGTTCTTGACCAGGATTTCAGATGGTCGATGAGTTTGGGCTCCTATGGAAAGGAGCCGGGACACTTCATCGGTTTGCTTAGTGCGGTCGTTGACCTCTCGGGTGTGATCATTGCCGTTGACAGGGGTACCAGCACTATCTCGTTCTTCTTTCCGAACGGAACCTTCGCGGGGCGCATAGGGAGGGAGGGCTCTGAGCCGGGTGAGTTCTCGATACTAGGACGGATGATGGTTACAGGAACGGGCAGTATCTTGTTAGCCGATTCGGGGAAGAAGGCCATTCAGAGGATCGTCGTTGACCTGTCTTCCCTTCGTCCCGTCGCTGTGGTGCCGGGGAGCGCCGTGCCGGGACCGGGGCCGGTGCCTGAGTCCATGGGGTTGGCAGCCGTCTTTCTGGTGGTGTTAGGGGTCTCTGTGGGCCGCCTTTGTCGGAAGCAGAATCGGGCTTCCGTCAGGGTGGAAGGGAGAAGGGTGCAAGGGACATAGATCGATGGGTGGGGAGCCCGATGGTGGCAGTGTCGTCTACGACTCAGGTTTCGGGACGCGGCCGCAGGCCTCGCCGAACGTGTTGAGTGCTCGCACTCCGGACATTCTTAGCAACCGCTAACGCCAAATCCCCACCCGTATTCATAGCAGCTTAGCCGTCAAGCGCCGTGAGAACTTGTCCGCCCCATAGCCTGAAGAGCAAGCAGAAGAAAAAGCTCCGATAGCGGCCGACACGTTTTACGAGCGCGAGACACGCTCCGTCACGTCGTCAACTCGATGGAGGCTGTATCCCGCAGAAAGGATCGTGGACGACCTAGGATACTCAATGCTTATTTCGGCCTAGATCATCCGTTGTGGCGTTTCAGGGATCTGTTTAGTCTCCCTGTCCCTAGCCATAGAGCTGAGCTGTTGGAGATATACCGCACTGTTGCATTGTAGATGGAGAGGTGGGATGGTGGCTGGGTTCCCAGAAGGGGCATATAGAGGGCGACATCGAGAATGATGAAGGAGCTGGGAGACTTCCGCCTTGGAACTCGGAGGCAGGTGGACGATTCGTCCAGCTCTTGGCTCGGGCCGGGGCCGCGGGATGCTGCACCCTCGGTTCCAGCCGTGATTTCCCCGGTTTCCGCGGCGGTCTCCGCGGTCTGCCCGGAGTCGCTTGGTTCATCTACTACTGCCCTACCTAGGCTGTTGTGCTCTCGGCGGCTGGAGAGGCGGCTCCAAGAAACGACATCTCGGTGTGTGTGACAAATCCATGTTCTGAACTGGTTCAGAACGCTATTGCGGGGGGATACGGCGCTTGATGGACGTATTGTTCACGCGCGAACTGTTCAATAGTTTTTTCACTGCTCACCTCACCGTTCGCTCATTGTTCATCAGCTTTGACCCGTTCCTTCCCCGCTTCTTCGGACGGTCCCCCAAGATCCCCAACGTTTCCCTTTGTTACCGCGCACATCCCCGGGTACAGGCCCGATGGATGGTCGCCCAAGCGAACAGTCGCTTCCTGAG
This sequence comes from Hadarchaeota archaeon (SeqCode), assembly GCA_964452145.1. Classification (GTDB taxonomy): domain Archaea; phylum CAYQAE01; class CAYQAE01; order CAYVLA01; family CAYVLA01; genus CAYVLA01. The sequence continues at coordinate 28,413 of CAYVLA010000020.1, read as the reverse complement.
CTTCCCGTAGTTCCCTAGATGGTGGGAGCATCAACTACCCCGCAAGAGAGTTAAGACTTGTGGATGTGAAATATGATGAGGCAGGAGATGACATTCTTGACAGAGCCATGGAAGGTCACGCTACCATTCGTGGGGCATGTCGATCTAGAAGAGCAACTGACTTTTGGCGATATCACCTTTGAACGCACGATGGGTAAGCAGGGCAAGATGATTGAGGCCGCTACAACGATTGTCCGTGTGGAAAAACCGGAAGATGCCGTCAATGATGGGAAGGAGAAAGTAGACAGACTTCTGGACCAGATATCACTGCTAGAGAAGGTTCCGCTCAAAGTAACGATAGATGGTGCATTTGCGGAAAGGATACGTTCAGGGAAGCTTGAAATACCTAGACGGAGAGCGACAAAGGAAGGGCAATGGGTTGCCAACTCAACTGCCGTCGCTATAGTGAGAGTGAAGCACCCCATAACTAAAGATTCTGCTTGTCTCAATTCGAAGCTGAGAACGTTGGAGCCTATGGCCAAGAAGCCAGAGCTGAGGACTGCCCTGCAGAGGTACAGGAAAGGGGTGAACGAACTTCTCATGGACGACAACCCATTTGCGGCAGTCAACTCCTTCTATGGCGCTTGTGAAGCGACCTACAGACACAAACACGGAAGACTGGAACCAGGGCAGCACAAGAAGAAAATGGTGCCATTCTTGACCTCCTACTGTAGAGACGAGACAGAGTCAAGGGAACTCTACGAGGACTACAGATGTACCGAGGATCATGCAGACTCTAGTGTGGACCTATCAGATCCCTCAACCAAGCAGGACTGGCTCGCAAAGGCACAAAGGATGAAGGAGGTTTCCGAGGCTGCGATCAACGATCTACCATAAGCTGCCGGAATTGGATAGGCTTGAGGATCCTTGGGTTCTTTCGGCGGATCTAGCGGAGGCAAGCCACAGCTCTCTCACTCACATGGCCCATACTCAGCTAATCCCACGGTGCTCGCCTCACTGGGTAGCGTAGAGCATCGTAATCTCTCTTCTGTGCAAGAACTCGCTAGGCGCCCAGTCTCCCACACTGGTCCAGCCTTAGATCTTCCTAATGATGTCTTCTCGGCCGCGGCCAAGGGTGACAAGCGCAGGAGGCACCCCCAACGCTCTACGACTCTTTCCATGAACTGGGTACTCACCCGTCCCCCAGTCTCCTAGAGCCTTCGCTCCTCCTCACCCCGAACAGGTTGTTCTTCGTGCTTTGTCCTTGGGTCTTAAGTCTTGAGTCGAAACACTTATGACCTTTCCACAGGACCCATGTTGGGGTGTTTTCAGCGGGGACGATCATTGAATGCAAAGGGCTCACCAAGAGGTACGGCAACCTGCCTGCCTTGAACTCGGTCAGCATACGAATCGACCGAGGTGCTGTGTTCGCCCTGCTCGGTCCGAACGGCGCGGGCAAGACCACCCTGGTCAAGATACTGGTAGGCCTTCTAGCCAGAAACACCGGCGATGTGAAGGTCTTCGACATGGACCCTGCCAACAACAGGGAAAAAATAGCGGATAGGGTCGGGACCGTGCTTGAAAACGCCGCCATCTATCCCCACATGACCGGCCGAAGATATCTGACATACTTCGCCAGACTCTTCCATCCAAAGCAGACAAGACAGCAACTTGACAAGCGGGTCCAAGACTGCCTGCGGACCGTTGGCCTGAGCAAAGCCTCCAACATGGAGGCCGGGAAGTACTCACATGGCATGAAGAAGAGGCTGCTCTTCGCACGGGCCCTGATCAACGATCCCGAACTGGTAATCCTGGACGAACCGCTCGCCGGGCTGGATCCCCTCGTAGCCAATAGGCTCAAGGAGAAGATGATCGACCTCAACAGGAAAGGATGCACAGTACTGTTCTCCACTCATGTCCTGGCCGATGCCGAGGAGCTGTGCAGCCATGTGGGGATACTGGACAAAGGAAGGGTCCTGGCACAGGACTCCCTTCAAGGACTTCGGCAAAGGTTCTCCTCGGGAAGACTCCGAATCGCCACCACCAAGGTGGACGAGGGCTTTGTGAAGACCTTTGAAGAGATGAGCTTCATCAGCAACGTGCGTGTCGAAAGCGAAGAGACAGTTCTGGTCGATGTCAGGGACATCGACATCCAACAGGCAAGGCGCCTCATCAAGGAGAACGCGTCGGTGTTGTCTGTCACTCTTGTGCCCCTCAGCCTCAACCAGGTCTTCCTAAGACTTGTCGAAAGATCAGACCAGCTACAGACGGGCGAGGGGGGTGAGGATGGGTGAGGGTTACAACCCTACTATGGGAGGATCTCCGCGAGAACATCCTCAACTACAGGCTGCTTCTGGGACTCTTTATATTCCAGGCTGTCCAATCCTTCCTCCTAGAGCCGGGCCAGGGCAGTCCACCCCGAACAGAAGACCTTCTGCAGGACCTCTTCTACCTAGCCTCTCTTGTTGGAGCGGGTTTCTTTTCGGTCTTTGGTTCGCTGGCACTTCTGGAGGAGGAGAGACTCGGCACCCTGCCAACCCTCTTCACCACACCCCTCTCCCTGAAGGAATACCTTGCGGCGAAGATCTCGTTTCCACTCCTCTCATGGCTCATCGCCTGGGGACTAGTCCTAGTCAACCTGGCGGTGATGAAGAGCTCGATCGGGCAGATGCCGCCGCGGCTCATGGCTGTAGCCTCGGTCGCACTACTCCTCTGCGTTCTGTCGGTTATGCTTTTCACCGTTCTGTTGTCCACGCTGCTTCGCGATACCAGAATCCCCATACTTGTGACATTTTCTCTGATCTTTGTCTACCTGCTTTTTCTGCACCCCTTCTACCTGGAGGGAATGGAGCCGGGCCATCCTGTAGGCAAGATAGGGTGGTTCTTGCCCTTCGTACACGCCGACAAGGTGTGGATCTGGGTCTTCGACAGGGTTGACTATGCACAGATAACCATCAGGCCCGCCGTCGAACTTGTCTGGCTTGCAGGGTCTTGCCTGCTTTTGGTGACGGGTCTGAACGCGTTACTGTTGGTAAGATACAGAAGAAGCTTTGGGTAGTGGGGATATGACAAGAGACGAACGTGCTGTTTGCCGGAACCATTGCCAAGGTAGTCCGGCATCGGCAAGGCGGGCTATGGCTGGGGCGGGGCATGTTCGCACCTGGATGCTTGTTCTGCTGGTTCTGGGTGTGTTGTCCGTGGGGGTCCCGGGGATACTCGGTACCCTGGATGAGAAAGGGGTGGTGACGGACTGGACCAGACCAAAGGTCTACCAGTTGGAGATCGAGGATCCGGCCGACCGATCCCATTCCAAACCCGTACGCGTCTCCGGAAGGATGGGTGAGCCCGTCACAAAGAAGCTCATAGTCAGCAACTATTCGCCCCAGACCGTGGAGGATGTGGTGCTGAGTATCGGTTTGCTCAAGTATGACCAGTTCCCCCCAGAGAGACTACCCGCCCCAAGGGTCTTCGTCCGTGCGCCAGGGGACTGGCATATTGAGCCTCGCACAGTCTGGATAGGCAACCTAAGCCCGAAGGAGCAGGCCAGTCTCAACATCTCGATTCGGCTGGAAAAGGTGGGCAGGTACAGCCTTATGTTTGCTGCGACTGGCAGACCTGATGGCGGTGGGAATGAGACCGTTCTCTGGGAAAATGTCTGGGTCGAATTGGAGCCTGGTTCAGGGTATTCTCCAAGGGTTATGGTGATTAGACTCATCGCCATGGGCATGCTGGCTGGCTGCGGGGCCGTGTTCGTTCTGAAAAGGAGCCGTACACCGTACTGAGGCGAAGCGAAGGCGGCCTAGCTCCTTGCTTCTGTATCTGGCAGTCTGAGGTGGACCCGAGTCCTCCGAGCAGGTCTGGAACCTGTCTTAGACCAGCTTAAGCACGGCTCACCTGAGACAGGATTTCCGGGAAGTCTCAACGGCTAGGCTGAGGCCTTGATATCGTTTCGTGTTGCCTGTTCGAACTGGAAGGTTGCCTTGTACCTCACAAGCCTGACGCTGGGAATCAGGGAGGTTGCTGATACGAGTCTGTCGGTGAAGTCGTGAGCCACCACAATCCCTCTCACACCCTTTCCGTCTGCCAGCTCGTGGCCAACGTCAGCCATGTAGGCCAAGATTTGGGTCAGGACGGAGTCTGTGGCTGTTCCTGCCTTCAACTCGATTGCCACGAAACCACCTTTCCCATCCTTTGCCAGTATGTCGATTCTACCGGAGCTGACGGGGTACTGTCTTCCACCCTCGTACAGGGACAGTCCATCTTCAAGAGCTCCAAGGTCCTCTACGATGAAGTTCTCAAGGTCCCTCTCCAGTCCGATCGCGGCTTCCTGGACGATCTCTTGCTCTCTGCCCGTTTCTTCGGTGACTTGTCTGTCGATGGGTCGGGCCCCTTGTTCGTCGACCTTCCATATGCCGTTCTTCTCGGGCTGATAGAGTCTCACTCTTCCCCTGCCGACGGTGAACAGGAACTTGGGGAAGCTTGGGTAGTGGCGGGATGAGGAGTGGTTCACGCTGCAGCCTATGAGATGCGCCCTAATCGTGCTCTTCTTCCACGGCCGTTCAGGATACTGACGATAGATGTGGTTGATGATCTCTTCTGCCGACATGACTCTGCCGGTCTTGGTTACAGCCTCTCTGACCGCTTCCGCACAGGTCTGTGCCATTAGGTCACCAGCTTCAGATGTCCTGGCGCACCAAGTAAGGGGAATGCCTGCCATCCTCTTAAGCTTGGTGAATGCCACGAGTTTGGAAGGGTGCCTCCTCGGTGCCGAAGCCAGCGAGACTGTAGTTCATCCTAGGTTTTCCTAAGGATCTCTGGGGCTATGGCCACGTCATAGGGCAGGAGAAGGCAAGGAATCTGAGCGTCTGGGCAGAAGGTTTTTCCCCAAGGAGCGACTATTAGTACTTGGGTGGATGCCGATGAAACCAGTCCCCTTGCGGGCTCTGTTGAGCCGTGTAGGCCGGTTATTGCCTCTCATGTTGGGTGTTTTGAACCTCGTCGCAGGTCTGATACTGCTGCTCCTGGGGACAAAGTACCTGCTCTCAATGTTGGGGTTGTTCCAGATACCTCATCCAGTGTGGATTGGGTGGTTTGTGGACGATCTGCTGGGCATGGGTATGTCGGCCAGATCCAGCCAGGCAGTAGTTTGGGCAATGATGGTTTTGGGGGCCAGCCTGGTGGTGGCAAGCATCGATTATCTTCGCGTCAGATACTTCAGGCCTGTAGAAACCGGAGGAATCCTTGAAGCCACCGAGGCTCAGCCACAGGGCTAAGGCGAGGGGAGGGACTTTGAAGGTCGACATAGTCAGCTGGGCAGGCATCGCGGCGTTTCTGGTCATTCTGGTCTCGCTCTTCCTGCCCTGGTGGTCGATCAGGGCTTCGGGGATGGCCGTGGACATCTATCCATTCGGTGTGAGGGCTTCGGGTGTGCCCGCGTATGACCGTGACTGGGTTGTGGACAGGTTGCTGGACCTGGAGGGTGTCTGGGTGGTCGGCACACTCGTGGTTGTCTCGTCCATCTTGGCCTTTGTTGGAAGCCTGTGGTTTCGACCAGTTCTGGTGGGTCCGGTTGTGCTGGGCCTGGGGGCTGCACTGTTCTTTCATGGATTGATGCGATCGGCGCTTGGCGATCTGGCTTACGGGTATTTCAGCGGTACGAATCTGGTCCCTGAGGGGCCAGGTCCATGGGGCTTCGCTGTAGGGGTAGGTCTACCTTTCCTGGCAGGGATGGCTCTGGTTGTTTCTCTGATCATGGCAGGGAGCCGCCCCATGACTCCCAGATGCCGGGTTTGCTCTTCTTAGCAAGTTCGTACTCCTAGCAGGTGTTCCTGGCTGTCCAGAAGGGAGATCTACCCGCAGGCAGCCTCTCTTAAACAGGCCTAAGGATGCTGAACAAGTGCCGTCCACAAGCTCAGCTGTGGTTGCATGCACCCGAATGATATATCAAGATCGTCATTCGGTTACGATCATATGCCGTGAAGAGGGGGACCGAGTTGGACGAGTTTGAGGATAGGTTCCGGGCCTACGTCGAAGAAGCCGGGCGTGCAAACACCGAGGCTGCAAAGTGCTTCCTATTCCTAGAGTTCGTTCGGCGCGTCTTCGGCGTGAAGGAGTCTGCCGATGCTGCATCCAAGCTCTTCCCCGCGCTCGAAAAGCACGTGGGCACCCAAACCCTTGCCTACAAGCGGAGCGGCAGGATAGACGCCTACCTGGGAAGCCTAATAATCGAGTTCAAGCTAGACCTGCGCAATCAGGCAGAATCAGCTGAGCAACAACTCAAAAGGTACGCCGATGCACTGGCTCAAGTAGGCGAGAACCCTCTCCTCATGGCATCGGACGGCATCAGGCTGAGGGCCTACAGGTCAACGCTATCAGGGCTCCAGCCAGTGGACGAGGTAGACCTCTCTTCGAGACTGCCCCGCGAAGCCTATCTCTGGCTGGATCGCTACATGATGGTCAGAACAGCGCTGCCTCCAGAGGCGTCCGCCTTTGCGGCCGAATTCGGTCTCGGGGGCCCTGTGTTCAAGATAGTCTCGAGCGAACTGGGCTCGCTGTGGCAGTCCGTTCGCTCTGAGCCGGAGATATCGCTTGCACTGGATCAGTGGCGGATCCACCTCAGCAACGTGTACGGCGAGCAGGTAGCCTCCGAGGAGATGTTCCTCCGACACACCTACCTCGCCCTGCTTGCCAAGCTCATGGTCTACATGAGACTGTCCCCAGGGGTCCCCTCAGGCGAGGAGATACTGAGGGTCGTCCGCGGCGAGGCCTTCCGGGGTATGGGGATCCACAACTTCCTAGAGGAAGACCTCTTCTCCTGGCTAGGAAGGGACCCCTGCGCCAAGGTGGGGGAAGGCATCGGCCGAAAGCTTCTAGGCCACCTCTCCCGATACGACATGTCGAAGGTAAACGAGGACGTCCTCAAACAGCTCTACCAGGAGCTGGTCGACCCCGAGGTAAGGCACGGCCTGGGGGAATACTACACCCCGGACTGGCTGGCGGAGTGGATCGTCCAGAACCTGCTGAAAGACGATCCCGGACGAAGCGTAATCGACCCAGCCTGCGGGTCGGGAACCTTCCTCTTCGCCGCAATCAGGTATAAACGGGAGAAGCTGAAGCCGGAGGGACTTTTGGAGGAGGTAACGACCCGGGTTGTTGGGATCGATATCCACCCTCTCGCGGTGATAGTTTCGAGGGCAACCTATCTTCTGGCCCTTGGCGACCTTCTGCGGTTCCGCAGGAGGGATATCAGGATACCGGTGTACATGGCCAACTCGATCAGACTGCCCGAGGCCCGCGGGGTGGTGGACATTCTCGGACCCAGCGGGAAGCCCGTCTCCACCTACATTGTCCAGGCTAACGGGACAGAACTCTACATCCCTACATCTGTGGCGCGGATACCAGAGGCCTCCGACGCTGCAATCGATTACGTTACCGAAGCCGCAAAGGGGATTTCCTCCGGTGATGACGTGCCGTTGGAAACCTTCCGCAACACCCTCACGAGAAGGATGGAGGTCGCAGCAGAGGAGGGAGCGGTCCAGGTCCTGCACCGCACAGCGGCAAACCTGGCCAAACTGATCAAGGAGAGGCGGGACACCCTCTGGTCGTTCTACCTGAAGAACTTCCACAAGCCGGTCTTCCTCTCGCAGACCAAGTCCGATGTGGTGGTGGGCAACCCGCCCTGGATATCATACCGCTACATCCTCAACACGGACTACCAGGCCTACCTCAAAGACGAGATGAAGGCGCACGGACTCTTCCCCAAAGGCCATCTCGTAACACATATGGAGATGGCGACACTGTTCATGGTGAAGGCTGCAGACCTCTACCTCAGGCAGTATGGCCAGATAGGCTTCGTCATGCCCAGATCCATATTCTCAGCAGATCAGCACGATGCCTTCAGGCAGGGGAAGTTCTTCGAGATAACCACGCTTGCAGACCTGACCGGGGTGTCGCCTCTGTTCAACGTCCCGGCGTCGGTTGTGTTCGGACGAAAGACTGGCACAACCAGCTTTCCCTTGAAGGGATACTGTGTGGCGGGCTCTCTGCCGGAGAAGAACCTAACCTTCAAGTACGCCCAGAATCACCTCTCCTTCCAGAATGAGGGGTACAACATCTACCGGATCGGTGAGAGGAGCTTCTGGGGAACCTTGGATGAAGCAGCCAAGGTGAGTGAGGGGCGAAGCTACTACTACGACAGCTTCAGGCAGGGAGCAACCATCGTCCCGAGGGTGTTCTACTTCGTGGAACCCAGAACGGACCCGGTGCTGGGCCTGCACCTTGCATCCCCCTATGTCGAGTCTTCCACAGATGCAGTGAGACTTGCGAAGAAGCCATATCGAGGCCTGTCCTTTGCGGGGCGCGTCGACGGCCGCTTCCTCTATGCGACCCTGCTGGGCAGCGATGTGGTGCCTTTCGCCCACCTACCCTTCAGGGTGGTGATGCTTCCCTTGGTCGTGGAGGGTGACCGGTACCGGATGGTCATTGCCCAGGAGTTGGAGAGGGGTGGGTACACAGATACAGGGCAGTGGGTGAAGCGGGCCGAGAAGGAGTGGGCAAACCAGAGAGGCGAGAAAGCCGGAAAGATGACTGTCTACGAACGCTTGAACTATTCGCAGGGTATCCTTGCCCAAAACCCTGAGGCCAACGTTAGGGTTGTCTACACAACCTCTGGGACCAATGTCGCTGCAACTGTGGTCACAGGGCCCTACGTGCACAATGTTGACGGTCACGATCTGCCTCTGAGCGGTTTCCTGGCTGACCACAAGACCTACGTCTGCGAACTCAGAAACTCAAGAGAGGCACACTATCTCTCGGCAGTTCTGAACTCATCCTTCGTCAACAAAGCGATAAAGCCAGTGCAGAGCAGGGGACTCTTCGGGGAGAGGGACATCCACAAGAAGCTTCTGGAGTTGCCAATACCCAGATACGAGAGCAAGGGCCTGACTCACCGGAGGCTGAGCGAGCTCGGATCGGCCTGTTCTGCCAAGGTTGGAGATCTCCTACCTTCGCTAAAGAAACGATATCGGTCCGTAGCCAAGATCCGGGACATGCTGAGGCAGCAACTATCCTCTGAGCTGGCAGAGATCGATGAACTCGTAGAACAAATCCTCTCGTCGTAACCGCACCGCGCCGAGCCAGGTTGATCCACTATGCTGCCCCTGTCTATCAAAGGATCGTCTCCTGCGGCTTCTTTGCATTCTGCAGTCCGCCGCCTCTGCCTTCCGAAGAGGATTCTCCGTATTCTTTAGAATCAGATAAAGAAGGCCATCCTCACAGGGCCGGCAGGGTCACTGCGCCAGATTATGGCTGACAGCTTCCCTGGTTATCAACCGATCGGGTCAGGGTCTTGGCACCGGGTGTTCTTCTCTCATTCAGTACCCGTCGGGACGAATGGCTCTGATGGTCTGCTGTTCCCGGATGAGTTCTGGCCTCCAGCTCCAACTCCGGTAATCCGGGTATCATAGTCATTCCTTCCCAGATGGCGTAACTGGACAGACACAGGATCAGGACAATGAGACAGGCAAAAACGACGGTCACCGCGTTTCCGATGACCCTTTGGAGACCCTTCAGCCCACACAGGGCGACCACTCCCCCGGCTCTGAACAAGGACACTGCAACCAGACAAGCACAGAGATACCCAGAAAGCCCGATCAAAACGAGCATCAATCCTACGGTTTTCCCTTTGCCCCACATGAAACCACCTTCCTTCGCTTTCATTCTCTTCTTTCGTATGGTTGGCCTGTGTCGAGGGTTACGGCGATGTCTCCTATGGTGTCTGTGAGTTTGACGCTCTGATACTGTCTGTCATGGGTGAAGTCCCAGTGCAATGGACTTGATCCAACCTTGATGCCGTACGTCAGCTTGTACTTTCTCAGATCTTCTCTCGGGCCGATGTAGGTTGCGCAGAACTGTCCATCAGCCTTCAGGAATCCTGCCTCAGTGACCAAGGCAACGTCTTCCGGGTTCCTCAGGTAGGCTTGCACCGACCATGCCCCCTTCTCTGCTGCCCGTTCCATGAACTCGCTGAGAAGCTTCCTCTTGACAAGGCGCTCGTGTCGCTGGGTCGACCAGATCATGTCTATCCAAGCGTCTTTGGGCTTAGGGTGTCCGGGCCTGAAGAAGGCCTTCAGCCAGTCATGGCTCTCGACTTCTTTCTCTGTGACGCCTACCCGGGACATGGTCTCCTTCACAATCCTCTCCTTGTCCTGCTTGCTCAACTTCTGGACGGTTTCCAGATCAGGGAGTCTCTCCTTGATCCAGGAGTAGAACTCCTTGTCCTTCTCCCACTCCGGAGAGAGTGACAGATCCGTTCTGCCCTTGGCGAGTAGGCGTCCTCCCACAAACCCGACCACCCTATCATCCGCCAAGGCGACCAGGCTTAGGATCTCCCCATCTTCTGAGGCAAGATGCCTCCCGCTCACAAGCAAGGAGTAGGTCTTCTCCACGGATTGGAGCCAGTCCTCGTCGACCCCGTACTCCTCCTTGAAGAACTCCTTGATAGCCTCCATGTGTTTTGTGCCTACTTCCTCGATACTCATTCCCATTGTCTCTTCCCTCTCCTCTATCTCCATGAGATCCTCGATGGCAGACAGCAAGCCTCTGCCCAGTTCCGTAACTGTGTAGATGCGATTCTTCCTTGCCACAAGGCCCCGGTCGGTGAGGGTGCGAAGGTGGAAGCCCAGTATGCCCGAGTCCGCAGCGATGTCCATTTCCATGTTCTGGGCTATCTCTGTGAAGTGAATGTGTGTAACCCTTGTCTGAGGGTTCGCAGTATGCGCAGCCTGGTTGGGTTTGCCGCTGCATCCAGGGCCTGGGTGATGCGTAAGGTACGGCCAACGTCACCCTGCTGCTGGTGTCTTTCTTTGCTGCTTTTGCTCTGAGGATCCATCTGCCATCGATCCCGGGAGTGACTGTTATCGTCATCCTCGTCTGTGTTTTGTGAATGGGAATTCATAGCTTGCTTATAAGGCTCCCCGCCTATGCCCCGATAGGAGGATCAGGGGGTGGGCCGGGCCTTCGCCCAAGTCCCTTAGTTCTAGATGAGGGAGATTCCGGGCTGACGAGAAGAGGCTGAACTCCTCTAGGGTCCAAGTTTGGGGCTTCGGCTTGCTTTTTTGGCACTGCTCGAGCTTCTTTTCCTCAATGGAGGCTTCTTTGGGCTTGGGACCGTTCCGAGGCAGAAGAAGGCCTTGTTGGTAAGATAAGCGCGGATAGCGACAAAAGACTTTTGTGTGTCTGACGTGATCTGTGCGTGGCCGCTGGAGGGCCGGGGTACATTGGCTCGTAGGAGGGGATCACCGGTGTCCTATTCTGTGCGGATTCTGGCTCTGAGGAACCTGCGAAGCCAATGGACTCAACATTTGCTTATCCTCCTAGCCATAAGCACGTTTGCAGTAGTGTTGATAGCCCTCAATGCAACCGCGGACGACAGAGTTGCAGCTGGCCTGAGGGAGAGCCTGGGAGCAGGTCGTCTCGACTTCGCGATAGGAATCCAACCCCTGGATACCGAATCCGAACTGAGTAGCGTGGAAGCTAGGCTGGCCCAGATCCCAGACATCCAATACCTAGGCCCACTGATGGTGCACAGGATCCAGGGACAGCTTCAGACACAGCACGGGCAATCAGCCGAGAACATCATGCTGGTGGGTGTTGAAGCCCCGGGGTTCCTCTGGAAAGAGCTCGGAGTAGAAGACACCAGCGCAATCTTACCGGGAACCATTGTGATCACTCGAGACACATCCAAGAACCTGGCGATCAGCTCAGGAGAGCAAGTCCTGCTCGCTTCGGCCAGGAATAAGAGCGTACGCACGATCTTCAGGGTTTCCGCTATCGTGGACGCGAACAGGAAGGCACTCTATGAGATCTTCGGCTTGAGTGAGCAGGATCATATTCTCTTTCTGGAACTTCACGAAGCGACCAGACTAATTGGGCAGTATGTTTACCGAGTCAGGCAGTTCGGCGAAGGGTGGGTCCCGATCCCAGACTTCATAGGCGAGGTGTTCAGGGGTGAGGGGTTCAAATTCCTCGCTGGCTTGCGAGGCGGTAGGCAAAGCCTACCGGGAATGCCGGCAGCTGCGAAACAGGCCCTGGCGAAGGTAAGAGACGAAATAGTCGAGGCTTTCCCCGAGAAACGCATCGTTGTCGCTGACAGCTTGTCTAACATTGTCAGGGAATACGGGGCACAAGTGTCTGAGGCAGGATACTGGATATTGCTGGTCACTCTCCCACTGTTGGGTTTGACAGCTTACACAGTCTATCTGTCCATTGCAAACTCCTATAGTCAGCGAAGGAGAGCCTTAGCGCTCTTACTCGCTCGCGGGACGGACAGGTCACAACTCCGGAGGATATTAATGATTGAGTCCTCCATCTTGGGACTCCTTGGCGGTGCGATCGGGGTTGGCCTCTCGTTTCTAGGAACCATGTGGCTCCGGCTCCGTGTCCAGGAAGGCACTGAGATACATACATATCCTGGAACTTGGCAAGTGATACTGACCCTCGCTGCAGGGATCTTTCTGACAGTCATGTCTGCTCGAGCTTGTCTTGCACGGGAACCGATATCCACAGACGAGATCGGTGGCTGGAGGCAAAAAGCACCGACGGGGAAGCCGAGAAGGAGATACGACATCCTAGCGGTGGCCATATCCTCAGCCTCTATCGCTGCAAACTTCTTTCGGGCATATCCCATTTCTTCGGCCCTGGTTGAATCACTCTGGTCGTCACTAAGTCTGGTTCTTGCCCCTCTCGGAATCCTGGCGCCCCTGCTGCTGGCAGTTTCCTCAACTCGCCTTGTCATGAGCACCCTGCCAAGGGCAACTGCAGCCTTTTCCGGGTCCATGCGGGTTGTCTTTGGGAAGACCGTGCTGATAGCGAGAAGAAATCTGGTGAGAGACCATATTGAGAATTCAAGTCTCGCCGGCGTAGCAGCGATGATCATTGCCTCTGCAGCATTTGCAACGGTCTTCCCCAACTCTCTGATGGCAACGAGCACGAGGTTGAACGACATCGAAGTTGGTTCTGATCTCAGGGTTGCCTCCTCCTCCTTGTTTTCTGCCGATCACCCCTTACAGATGATCTCCGACTTCTTGGAACGCGAACTCGGTGCTCGGGTGACAGAGATCAGTGGACTGCGAATGTACCACTACGAGACTCATATCTACTACGTTATCTCTCCTCGCGAGTATCTGGCGGCCACGAGCAGATTCGCTTTTCATCGTCGATGGATCCAAGACCTAGATAAATCGAAAGAAGGCATACTACTCGACAGGAGGGCGGCTGAGAGGTTGAACGTTGGGAAGGGCGACGCGTTTTCTGTCTACTTAAGGTTTTCTGCCCCGGAGGGAACGATTCTTGTTCGGGTCAACTTCACTGTTGTTGGCATCTTCGACCGTCTTCCAGGAATCGGCGCCTCGAGCGACCTAACCCCAAAGGGGGTGATAACTTCAGATCTGTTCGGCGAGATCGAGAGGCAACTGAAAGAACAGGGCTACACGCAGGAAGCCAAGAGAGTCGAGTGGTTACTGGTCTATAGTCCTGATCTAGGGGCTGGCGCGCTAGCCGAGGAGCTGGAGAATCGCTTTCCGAGCATAGCTGGTGCTATTGGTGTTCGAGGACAGGTGATCGAAACGACAAGCTTCGCAACCAGTGTGGGCTTGACGAAGTTGACAGGCGTCCTATTTGTGTTCATACTCGCCGGTTCAGCTCTTAGCTTCATAGCATTGTTCGCAGTGAAGCAGAGACACAGAAGAAGTGAGATCAATCTTCTGATTGCCAGAGGAGCTGGTAGAACCGGGGTTATCGGGATACTTCTCACGGAATCGGTGTCGGTTCTCATCCCATCCATGCTGGTTGGTCTAGCCCTTTCCGTGCCAGCGTCCTACCTGGCATGCGCCCAGTCTCTATATCTCGGAACGGGAGAATTTCCGGTTTTCTCAGCCGGATCTCTCTGGCTCTTCATAGGTATCAGCCTTGGTGTGTGGCTGATGCTGGCACTTGCAGTATCGTTTGTGTTCTACAATTCTGCTAGCCCCGAAAACCTGAAGGAGGCGATTCGATGAGCAACCAATCTTACCAATGGAAGATCGAAGCCCAAGATTTGATCAAGGTCTACAAGACCGGTGATATCGAGGTTGTGGCGCTTCGTGGATTCTCCGAGAAGATTCGCGAGGGAGAGATGCTGGCTGTGATGGGGCCTTCTGGAAGCGGGAAGACGACTTTCTTGAACATGATCGGCGGCTTGGACAGACCTACCTCAGGGAGAGTGTGCATTGATGGCAGAGACTTGACAAGATTCACAGATGAGGAGCTGGCCCTCTATAGACGAACAAGGGTAGGATTCGTGTTCCAGGTCCTGAATCTGGTGCCAGGCCACAGACTCAGAGAGAACATAGAGATCCCCCTCATACTGGCCGGTAAGAGCAGGGGCGAACGAACGAGCAGGGTTAGCGAACTCCTCGACCTTATGTCCATACGGCATAGATCCGGGCACTTACCCTCACAGTTGTCTGGAGGAGAGCAGCAGAAAACCAGTATAGCCGTTGCATTGGCAAATGACCCTGAGATCGTGCTGGCAGACGAACCCACCGCAGACCTTGACTCGGAGGCGGTCCACATGGTTTTCGGCTTGCTGCGATCATTGAGCAGGGATCTTCACAAGACGATCGTCGTCGCTACCCACGATGTGAGAGTACGAGACTACTCTGATCGAGTCCTCGAAATGCGGGACGGACAGAAGATCGAGACCACTGAGGCCTGACAATATGTCCCATGACCAGATCAGTTCTGCCGTCAGAGGGACCACGGCGACGGACATGTTGTCTATGGCGGAATCCGAGAGGATTCTGCACAGCCTCGGCCCTATCGGTTTCCGGTCTTCTGTGACCCGCATCCCGGTGCCTCGGCCATTCTGGGTTCTGGCCCTGGTTGTAGCCCTGTGCGTCAGCACCCAGGCAGGACTGTGTGTCGGCTCCTTTGCATACAGATTGAAGATCTACGAGGGCGACGAGCTGGTGCTCGGCGACTACGGAATCGTATACTGGGGCGGCTCTGGGGATTATCCTGGCCGCGTCTACATCAGGCAAGGCCCCATCTACTTGGCGGGCTGGCCCCTCGACACGCCGCGGTACTCCCTATCAGACGACGGCCGCATTCTCTTCAACATATCTTGCATCTCCGAAGGTTACAGCTCCTTGATGAAGCTAAGGTACGTCGTACTTCTTGTGGAGGCCGATTGGGATGTAGGTCGGATCCTGACAGCCGAGAGGTACGATCTCTCCAGTGCCGGGGGACGCGTATCGTTTGATCTTGGGCTGGCAAATCCGTCTGCAAGCTCCTTCAGATTCGATGTGTGTGCATCCTCTCCGACGGGCCAGGTGGACACGAAGGTGTTCATCGGCGATGTGGAAGCGGTTGGGGCCTGGCATGCCAGCCCCCGGGCTACGACCTCTCTGAGGGTGGATGCGACACCCAGCAAGAATGCTTCCTCCGGGACCTACACGGTGCTTCTCAACATTGCTGGAGAGCTCGACGGGCCCGCGGGACCCTACTCGCACATCTCCAGCCTGTCCGTCCAGTTGGGCCTCAACCTTCATCTAGATAGGCAACCGGCCGTCGAGCCCCTCGTTCTTGTCCCTTACCCTGAGATGACGGTGGAGGCCGGGGAGACCGTCACGTTCATGGCCCGGCTGAAGAACACGGTTGGGGAGAGAACACGATTCTCAGTCCAGATCATCCCGCCACAAGGGCTGGCAACGAGCATGAGCGTTGTCATCGGTGGTGTTGCTGCATCTGTCGTGGTCCTTGAACCAGGTGAGGAGAAGGATATGGCGCTCTCCATAGAGACGTCACCCCTGATTCCGGCAGGGATCTACGGGGTATCGGTACAGGTGAGCTATGATGGTGCCCAACTCCGCAGGGATCTCATCGTCAACGTGACGGCCGAAATCCCTCTCTATGATGTCGAGATCCATCCTGCCTCAATCCGCATGAAGGCTGACGCGGGGCAGGCAGTATACATCCTCTTTTCGATCACCAACAGAGGCAAGTTGGCGGACACCTACGCCATGTCGCTCGACACACCGGAGGGATGGCGATACGCTCTCACCCTCCTGGATGGTGACTCTGCTGAGAGCATCACCCTTGAACCAAGAGAGACGACGGGTATCGACTTGGTCATAACCCCGATGGTTGGTTTCATCGGCAAACGATCCATAGTAGCCCGCCTGCAGGGCCGCGGCGGATCCAGGGACCTTCCGATTGAGTTGGAGATCTCTGCGCCAGATCCACCAACTCTTTCGGTGCGGTATCCCGAAAGAACAGTCCGCCCCGGTGAGACGGTGCGGTACGATCTGGAGTTGTCAAATCCTGGCCCTGACAATGTCGAATGCAGACTAGAGCTTGGGCTGGAGGCGCCCGATGCCATCCCGGCAGAGATCGAGTGGTTCATCGACGGCAACCCCACCACCCGATTTCTCGTGGAAGGGAGGCAGACTGTCGGGATAAGCGTGGTGGTCCATGTTCACGCCAATGCCCGGCCCCAGCGCCAGTCCGTACTCGTGAAGGTGAGCTACTTCTCCTTGTGGCTGGGAGAGGGGGAGGCAGGGTCGGAGTTGGTGTTCGAGATCCAAGATGCGGGGAAGGAGGAGGTTGGGCTGACGACAGCCCACCCAACGATGACTGTCGAGGCAGGTCAGAGAGCAGAATTCGAAGCCAGGCTCAGCAACATGCTGCAGAACGCCACTGTCTTTCGGGTGGGCTTTGATGCCCCGTCTGGGCTGGCTGTGGACCCAGTTCTCACAGTCGACGGCAGGCGGACTGACACGGTGATCCTGGAGCCGGGGAGTGAGGCAGTCCTGCGGCTTGTGGTGGATACGCCGCCGCAGATCCATCCTGGTAGCTACGAGGTGGGGCTTGATGTCTGGTGGGGTAGTGGGGGATCCTCCGAGAAGAAGGAGCTTACCCTCGTCCTGGTAGTTCTGGGCCGGGAACCCGTCTACGACATCCAGGTTGGCCTTGCTGTGCCCCGCTTCGTGGTGCAAGCAGGCCAGCAGGCGTGCTGCCTCTTCTCCTTGTACAACAGCGGGAAGCTGGGGGATGACTACGAACTGCTGTTGGAAGGGCCTGACGGATGGGAGTACAGCTTCACGATCGGTGCAGGGGGAGGCACCTCGGTGCGAGTCGTACACCTTTCTCCGGGTGAGAAGAAGGATGTTTCCGTCTGTGTCGCAACGAGTGTCCTCGACTCGGGGTCTCACCGACTTGTCTTCGAGGTCCGCGGAGTGGTTGGCGGGGCAAGTTGCGCTGTCCCATTCGCTATTGATGTGGAACCTCCTGAACCCCCGAGGCTTGCTTCATCTTATCCAGACCGGTTGGCGGAGGCGGGGGACTCGATCAAGTTCCAGGTTGATGTCTTGAACCCGGGCAGGGAGCCTGTTCATTTCTGGTTGAACCTGGCATCCGATCCCCCCATCCCGGGTACGTATGAGGTTACGGTCGATGGCCACAGGGTGACACATTTCGTCGTCGGGGGAGGGGGAAGATCGGTTGCGGAGATCTCGGTGGACATCTTCACTAACGCCACGCCTGGTGTCTATGTGCTCAATCTTTCGGGTCGGTACTCGTACGGGGACAAGGAGGCAGCGAGTAGCCAGACTAGCTTTGTCCTGCTCTCCATTCTTGTCGAGCCGATCACTCCGCAGTATTCGGTACAGGCTTTTGCCAAGAATCCGTTCCAGACGGGAAGAGCTGGGGAGCAGGTTGAGTTCTCCTTGAAGGTGACCAATACGGGCAAAGCTCGGGATACCTACTCGCTGAGCACCAATGTGTCTTCGGATTGGATGGCTGTATTCGTCGTGGACAGCTCACCGGTCCTTTCCGTCCAGCTTGAGCCGGGCGAATCAGCGGAGCCGGTTCTCATACTGGCCAGCCCGAGGACTGCCGCTGGTCGCGTTGTAGTGAAGGTGCGGGTTGGCTCACTCGCGTCGGGGCAGGAAGAGACTTTCTTGGTGAATCTCGCTGTGGGGGCGACTCCCGAGCTAGACTTGGTCCTGGGAAGCTTGTATCTGGACGCCAGGGGAGGCGAGCAAACCTCGGTGGGAGTGAGTGTGCGGAATCGAGGCAACACGAGGATTACGAACATACAGCTTGTCGTGGACTCACCGACAGATTGGGTTTTCGACTACTTTCCTTTGACGATCACCGAACTGGGTCCCGGAGAAGATAGGAATGTGACTCTCACCTTCAAGCCGCCCCGCACTGCACCTAAGGGGGACTATTCGATGAGAATTGGTGCAAGATCGGATCAGGTGAGCACTGAGCCCGCCAGTTTATATGTCTCGGTGTCGAGAGCCCCAGGAGTGAGAGGTGGCTACGTTCTCTACGTGGTGGCAGCGTTTGGCATAGTGGCACTGGTGATAATCTTTCGGAAGAGACTGCGGCAAAGAGGGGAAGCACTATGACTGCGGGCATGCGTGCCAGGTTGCCGACGAGGGATGAAGCTGGTCGAGCGGGACCAGTGTCAAGCGGCCTGTGGCGGAGATTTGCTGGGATCTTTGGATCCGACATATCCCTGGATCCTTAGTTGCTGCTAACGCTTGTTCTAAATAAGGGAGAGATCCAGAGCTGAGAGGAAAACGCCCAGATCCGCTAGGGTGCAGGTTTGGGGGCTTGGGCTTGTTTCTGGCGCTTGTGCATCGCCATGTGGGGGCCCATGCCTTTTGCTGGAATGCGCCGCCCACACACTTGGCAAACCTTCTCTGAAGCAGTCTTCTTGGCCTTGGGATGGTTCCGCTTGATATGCTTATTGAGCCATGCCTTCTGTACGAATCTCTGGCCACATTCAGGACACTTGTGGGGTCGCCGAATTGCGGTCTTGCTGGGCGATGTCTCAACCTCCACCGCGACCGGGCTTTCCCGGGATGGAATCCCGCCGGATCTCGGAATATATTCCACGATTAGCTTGGAGCCTTTTGACGGCAGTTCTATTCGTAGGGGAGATTTGAGTTCATCGAAGGCATCTTTCAGTTGCTTCAACAACGGCAGCCATTGCTCGGTTTCTAGGTTCATCTGACGTATCACCACTCTGTGGTTCGCTTGACCGGGTGCGCAAGCTTGATTACTCTTACCATCAGAGCAATCCCAATTTGTGAGTGTGATAGAACTCAGGACGAAAGGCGGATCAGTGACAACGGGAGGATTGACCGGACCGACCCTCTCTTCTAGTCGTCATCGTTCGTGGCCGAGGTCCAGGGTTATCTGTTTGATGGAGGGCTAGGTCTGTCCCCTGGCCCACACGGCAAGCCCGTTACTCATCTAGCCCAGAAAGCGGTTCAACTCGAACCTACCTCAGTATCTTGGCCCCAACTCAAAATGGCATCTGGGTAGGGCTTGATGGCAGATCGTGGCACATCGCCCGGTGTGTCATACGTCTCGGGCAGCTCGGGCAAGCCTCCTCAGTTCCACTTTGATCTGATGCAGTACGTTTGGTATGGATTCATCCACCCACGGAAGGGGCCCCGCAGACTGGAATGATGTCTCTGGTCAGTGTCTCGTGGCGAGGCAGGGCAAGGGTTCTGAGCCAGGCCGCCAAGAGAGCGACATCATTTATCTTGGCAGAAGGGATGCAGCAGTTGTGGCCATCCACTCGGAGAGGTAGATCCAGAAAAGCGCCCTCTCCTTGCTGATGAGGCTGGGACTTTGCAGGTGATGTGTTGATGAGGAGTTCTGCGCTGGTTATGGGTTTGGTCATGGTTGTCCTAGTGCTCGTCGTGGGCGCGCTGGTTCTCAGGACTGTAAGGCTCAACTCGGACCTCCAGGACATGATAACTAGGGTCAGCAACCTCAAGGAAGACCTCAATTCCACCCTCCAAGGGATAGAGAGCATCAAGGCACTCTTGCCAGACGACTCATGGCAACCCCAGCCCGGTGACTTGGTGTTGGTGGGCTCTCCACAGTTCCGTGCGCGGCCGATGGCAGACGACCCGGCCTACAAGGGCAAAGTGCGATGGTCCGTGGGCTGCATATTTGTGGTGGAGAACAACTTCCGCGAAGACCTCCTCGTTTTCTTCGAGATAGAGTATGAGTGCGACCCAAAGGTCTGTGTTCAATCCTATCAACCCTATGCAAAGGGAGGGGTTGAATGGAGGGACGGATGGAGAAGATTATGGGATCTCGACGATGTCTCGAGACCTAACGTCCTGCTCGTCCCCAGCGGGGGTCGCGTAACCGTTGACAGTCTGAGCGCAGAGCTGGTGACGCCCATTCCGGGTTACTATGAGGAGGGAGGAGACCAAACAGGCCAAGACATGAATCAGAGCTGGGCTCTGACATTTCCTTGGGCAGCATATGCGATACGGGGAACGACCCGACTAGAGCATGGCAACCTTCAGCACACCTTCAAGTGGGGACTTGCCAGTGGTGTGCTCAACCAGAGCGAGTGTGCTATCATCACGGGTGAGGCAAGAACCGTCGTGCTGAGGGAGAATGCGACTCTTGGCTCCAGGAAAGAGCTGGATCTGTACATCGATGAGAAGAAAGCCCTCCTAGAAGAACTCTCCGCCAGCGCCCCTGATAGACTTGCTCCCGCGAGCGTATCGTTCAAGCGCCCCATCGAAGTTACCGAACTGGGTCGCATTATCGAGGAGTATTGTCTTGAATGGGAGTATCTCGAGTATGAGGGAGACAAGATCCGGGGAGGCTACTCTAGGAGAATCCTCGAGGACCTATCCGACCTTGGAGAGTTGGTGAGAAGGGACGTTGGTGAAGACGTTGCCGTTGTTGGGGTCACCTACATCAATGGAGGTGCAACACTCAAAGATCTCAATCGGCTTGATACCCACCCAGATGTCATCTTGGTGGACTTGGGTCCATTCAAGAAGGCAGAAGATCTACGCAGCCAAGGGTATGACGTTGTGACGGTTCCGGGAAGGAACCTTTATGACTTGTATAATGAGTATCGTTGAATCGCCCCATTGATGGGATGCTGCGAAGGCCGCTCTTTGGTCCCCGGATTGATAACTGAGCGATCCCGATTCCGAATATTCTCGGGCGAGGCTTTTGTACACCGAGATGCTCCCTAGAGCCTCCTCACGCAAGGCGTCATACATACACGCCCTAAAGCGGCATCCATTCTCTGGATGCGCCATACCTTCCCCACCGAAGGCATTGTCCCCGTTTTTCTAGAACAAGCTGGACGCCCTTCCGGTTTATCGTCTCAAACCCCTTCCTCTTCCTCATCTCCTCTGTGATCCATCTAAACGACCATCTCTTCCTTCTCTCGGGTGGTTTGGCGCAAGCCTGGGCTATGTCTCCGCCTCATGCCTCTCCGTATATTTCTTGGGCTGGCCTGGCCTCGGCTTCTTCCCCAAAAGAAAGCTTTCCCTTTCTTGTCCCAGGTGGCTTCCTTTCCCGGTCTCGGACAATGGAAAGGTCCATTGCCATCTTCGAGAAGCCGAGATCTAATGGAGGTTATGGCCACCGGTTCGGAGCCGTAAGGCACTCTTAGATCGCACTAACATCCGATCTCATACTCATGTTCTCGCCGAGCTTATGCCTTCTCGTTTCTCGAAGATCTCTGGGCCTAGCCCTCCGCAGAACCAGTCCCAAGGCCAAGGGGACCAGGACAAGCGTATAGGGGAACTCCTCCCCAACCGCCATCGGTGGGCCTACCCGCCACACTCGCACACAACCATCCAGGTCTCCAGCGGCCATCCGGGACCCATCTGGAGACCATGACACGGAGGACACCGGCCTAACGAAACCTGTCAGATTCGCTGCGAAAACAAGGCTACCCCCCTCAAGCCTCCACACCCCGCCACCGGCAACAAGCATCGTGGAGTTCGGAGCCCAACCAAGACACCGCAGTGGAACATCCCGAGGTGGAGGGATATTCTCCACCGATCCGCAGCCCGTCAATGCCAGATCGAGGACGGTCTGGGACCCTTCTCCCCCCTGGCGCACATCCCAGACCAGAACCGTCCCGGTATAGAACCTACCCGTACACGAGCAGGTCAATGGCCCCTCCTCAACCCTCTGCTTGAATCCGGCAAGGCATGCAACCTTGGACCCGTCAGGCGACCAGGCAACGGACACGAGACGTCTACCGTACTCTCTGAGAACCGGCACACTCGCCACCGATACGGGCGTCCACGGATCCCAAACCTCAACCCTGGAGAGGGCGTCAAGGTCCGAGTAAAGCCCCACAGCAAGGAACCTCCCTCCAGGCGACCAGGCCAGACACACGGCATCCCCCACCAAAGGAAGATGCAGGACCGGCTCGTCAGCTCCCTCAACATCCCATACCGCCACCCCTCCTGGCCCCGAGACGGCGAGAAGCCTGGACTGGGCGGGGCACCAGGCCAAACAGTTCAACTCCCCCTGCAGGGGCAAGACCTTGGATAGGGAGCCGAACCGTGCGTCCCAGATACACACATCACAACCAGCAAGGGTCCCCCTGATCCCCGCGATCATCTTGCCGTCCGCAGACACGTCCACCGCTCCAAGACCGCCCAAACCCCAGGGAAGATCGATTTCAAGCTGAACTGACAGATCCTCCCCATAAATGTCTATCCGGCCGCCGTAGCCTGCCCCGACCTGGTACGGGTAGCCTGCACGGCCTACGAGAAGTCGCTTCCCGTCAGGATACCAGGACAGAGATCCCACCTCTCCTCCCCAACCCCGCAAGGAGAAACGATAAGTGAGTGTGCCGGAACCGGGATCCGCGCTCCACATCTTCACGGTCTCATCCTCGGAGGCCGAGACCAGACTCGGACCAGTCCAAGACAGCGACATGACGGGACATCCGTGGGCCGAGAGATTGGACACAATCTCCCCAGTCTCCCACCTCCACACCAGGATCCTCCCTCCCGATGTCCCCAAGGCCAGAAACGATCCACCGGGGGACCACTCAAGACACCTGGGCAGGCTTGTTGCGGTGACGTTCACGGACCGGATGACGGCACCGCTGGTGGATGAGTAGAGGTTGACCATGCAGCAGGAGTTGCCGCCATAGCACTTTGCCGCGACCATGCTTCCGTCAGGTGAGAAGGTCCCCAGATCCCCTTCTAGCCTGAGGGCCTCTCTCCAGGAGAGGTTGTAGATCCGTGTGGATCCTCCGCCCGATCTTAGAAGCCTTGAACCGTCTGGAGACCACTCCACGTTCATGTCCGTCTCGAGATAGTGCCCCGACGGGCTCGTGGTACCGGTTAGAACACAGACCAGGTCATCCTTCTTCACATCCAGTATCTGTGTCTGCCCGTCCCACCAGCAGAGGGCTAGGAGTGATCCGTCAGGCGACCAGGCCAGGGGCCAGTCCCAGCGCATCACATCGAAGCCCATCGCTGGTTCGCGTGCTGCCAGGCTGGTCACATGGGTAAGGTTGGATAGGTCCAGAATCGTGATCTCTCCCAGACAGTTGGCCAGCGCGATCTTGGAGCCGTCCGGAGACCAGGAGAAACCTGCCAGTGTAAGGCCGGGGCTTGGAAGAACCCTGGCCAGGCTTCCGTTTCTGTGCCAGAGCTGGACGCTTGACGAACCCAGGGTCGCCAAGAAGCGGCCATTGGGGTCCCACTGTGCTCGTTGAAGACTGCCAAAACCCATTATAGCCTCGGGCAGGGGCCATGAATCTTGCGATCCATGGGCACAGGCCAAGAAGCCGTACGCCCATAAGACAGCCAACCCGACGACCATGATCCGTCTCAATGCGCTCCTCATGCAAGGTCTCTCCGTTCCCCCAGTTCTGGTCCTAGCGTAGCGAGGGTTTTCTCTTTCCTCTCCGCTGGATGAAGCACTCCAGGCACACCTTGTACCCCCTCAGCTTGGCCGTGTGTCTTGAGCAGATGGGCTTGAAGCATCTGAGACACTCGGTCAACGTCCTGTCCTGGCAGTAGTAGCACGGCTTCTGCCTTGACCCGGCCAGTCGGCCCAGACCCATAAACCGGTACAGGCGTCTCCAGATGTGTGCCTCGATGCTCGTTCTTCCTTTGATGTGACTGGCCAGGGCTGCCCCCTCCGGGTTTGCCCACCTCAACGCCACCTTCTCATCCCCCTGCTGAAAGGCAATATAGTGAGCCCTCATGGTCTGGGACAGCATCCTTCCCGCTGCTATCAGGGATATGGCTAGGAGGGAGTAGAAGAAGGGTGCCCACCCAAACCCGTAGAGGTCCTCGACCTTGACGAAAACCAGTGTAGGTAGGGTCAGTGGCCCCGCCACGTAGAGGCACATATGCAGGAATGCTGACGCGACGGCGGATGTGGCCGGGTGCAGGACGAAGGAGAGAATGGTCGGCTGGAAAAGGAGGATCAATGCTGTCACAATGATCCCGAACTGAAGCCCGGGTCCGGCTTGGAGGTGGTATGCGTACTGTGGCACTATCTCGACGCGTCCCGTGGGTTGCATGGGGACGCCGCACTCCTCGCATAGCTCGGAAGCGCTCTTGATGCCGCATACCGGGCATATGTGTTCCCGGTACTCCACGTCACGGATGTGGATCTTTGACACGTTCAAGCCCTCGCCCTCAAGCCGGCCCGCTAATCGCTCCGTCGGGACGAGGGGAAGGCCATGGAGCGTTATGAACGCCAACCCCTCGGGTTCATTAGGAGACGGGCTCTCCACGGCCGTAAAGAGGCTTACGACCAGGAGGCTCACGGCAAGGTAGAAGCCAACAACTGTCGGATAGAACGCTCGTCTGGTGATTCTCTTGATCTCTACGGTGCTCCTCGCCCTATCGAACCTCCGTTCCCCGTCGGGTTGGATTACAACGAACTCCTCGGGTGAAACGGACACCTTCTGTCCGATGTAGGTGAACGATCTTCTCTCCTTCTCCATTTCAAGCCGTGTTACCCAGTCTGCCTTGCGGGCCTGTCGAGACATAGCCCCCGGACACGCTCCCTTCTCTGGATCGAGCCAGCTTCGCTTTTCTCTTGAATGTTTTTGTGTGTATGTGTGTATGTATGCCTTTGTGTCTCATGCTCAGCGGGTGCGGCCTCGGAGCTTCTGCAACTGGGTAGGTGTCGCAGGTCGGGTCCGCCACATCGTGAGCCGTGCTTTCTAGATGTGTGTTGGGTCAGGGTCACGATGACTCTCGGATCGCGCCGGGAGCCGTGTGATTCGGGAGCATAGGACTGGTTGCTCCTGGCAGATCCATAGGCATCGAGCATTGTATCCTTAGTTCCGGCTAAGGAGTGTTCGCCCCACCATCCTGCGCGAACGCCGCTAGATGTAGTCAGGTTACACAATCTGAATCAGAATCCAGACCGAAATCTACCTGGGCGTCGTCTGCTGGAACAGGAAACAGAGCAAAGAAACAGTCGGCGTGCGTCAGGCTGAGCGAGCCGATTCCATATGGAATGAGAAAGGGGGAGGCAGACTCTGCAAACAAACTCATGACTCATGACCTTAGATTTATGAGCCAGAAAGGCTTATCCGTGGAACGGAAGGAACATGAGAACTATTAGGCTCGCCGGAGACCATGCAGCCTCCACTCAAGAGCCCTGTCGGGAGGCTTGGACATCGTGAGCCCGGAAAAGGCCTGGATTGTTGCGCTACCCTTGTTGGTCATGGCACTCGCAACCCCGGCAATGGCCTTGGAGGTGGATCTTGTCGCTGAAGCCAGCTTCCTGGGGCAGGTTGAGCCCCGTCTCAAGGGCTATCATCTGTCAATTCGCACGCCGCCAGGCTATGTTCTGGAAAGAAGCATACCTGGTGCATACCCGATCTGGTACCTGGCCGAGGGCCCGATGGTGGTGCAGTCCACTTACAAGAAGGACGAATGTATCTCGTCGATATCCTTTCCTCACACCTTCTCACTGGTCATATCGGGCGGAGGCCTAGCCGGGGATCCATCCGAGGCGATGAGGATCTACATGGGAGCCGGTGCACGCCGCACAGAGATAGACGGACGCGAAGCCTACTACACGGACGGCGCGCAGACAGGCAAGTTCAATCTAATCATAGCGCTCAAGGAGTCCTCCCACGAGCACTCCGACGGGATGGAAACGCCCTACGTGGAGCTGGGATTCCAGGCAGCTTACTACTTCCCAGACTGGTCGGAGGGCAATCTGAGCATGAAATGGCGGATCGCCGGCAAGACCTGCGCCGAGCATAACGCCGAGATCACAGAGCTGATTCTCCAAGGCATAGACATCGTTGAGCCATCCATCAAGCAAACGACGGCGACGGCCCAGGCGCCAACCATGTGGCTGTCAAAGTACGACGAGTACTACTCCGCGCAGGAGCATGTCACAATCGCCGTGAATGGGTACAGCGGAGAGGTGCACCTCCAGTTCGAGACCGATCCAAGCTGGGGAGAACACAACGAGATCATAGAGGGCTTTCAGCTAAGCCTGGATGGGGCCCATGTGAGTGTGAGCGGTCAGGCAACCGTGGATGTGTCGGTGTCCATAGATGATCGGCTGAGGCGAGGCGCCACCGAGTACAGCCAGATCCTGCCTCTGGATGTGGTGCTTAAGCCCGTGGTGGTTCTGGAGCGGTACGGCCATCCAGACGAGTACGTCAGAGCAAACCCGGTGCGGATCACCTTGTTGCCGAGGTGGGGTTTCGCGCCGAGGTGGACTAACCCGCCGGTGGAGGATAGGGTTGCCGCGGTTTCGGGGAGCGGTTACTACGTCAGGAAGGCAGGTTCTGAGGATTGGGTGAAGGTGGATGGGCCTTCTGAGGAGATATATCTGGGTGCTGGGGACAGCATCCGGGGTGGGGATGCACCTGCTACCATAGTCTGGCTGGAAAGCTCGATCTTTGGCGAGGGGAACCGTGTCTATGTCTCTGGAGGCGCGAGCCTTGTGCTGCCGAAGCGGGAGGAGCCCACGGTGCTTGACCTTGTAGTGGGGAGGATCAGGTCGGTGATCAAGTCGCTTAAACCGAAGGCCAAGTTTGAGATAAGGACCCCGGTCTGCGTCACCTCTCCGAGAGGCACGGACTACCTGGTTGATGCGGGGGAGGGGGGAAGCATTGTGCTGGTCTTGGAGGGTAGTGTCGAGGTTTCGGACCTGCAGAGGAGCAAGACAGTGCTGCTTGGGGCGGGAGAGGTGTCTGCGGCAACGCCGAGCATGTTGCCATCGGACCCGTCGAGATTCGACCCTAACGTCCTTGTAGAGAAGTATGGGGGGCTGTTCGCATCCCAGCAGGAGATGGACGCGATCGTGAAGGCGATCCGGGAAACCGTGCACCTGGCCCTCGCAACAGGGATGCTGGCAATCCTGGTCTTGCGCGGCAAGAAGGCTCGGTGCTGGTAGGTGTCGAAGACCGCAGCCCGTGCTTGTCTATCCTTAGCAGGCTCTAAGGAGGCTCTGGTCTGAAACCATTCGTTCTGGAACTTGCACGTTTCCCACCTTGGAAGATGATTACGGAAGGGGACTTGGCGAAGAGCAGGTACCTTCCACCCCCGTAGTGGTTAAGGCCCAATAAGATAGCATGGATGGGATCGGGGATGCACCTAGCAGGTGGCATCAGAAACCGTTCAAGCCTGGCCAGGGAAAGGGCACTGGGAAGAGGGAGCTGATGAACTTGGGGAAACGAGTCCCAGATCCCGGTTCGAGTTTGGAATGAGGCCCCAGCACGAGTCTTTCCAGATCGCCGTTGAAGGCAACGCTCTCCCCATGCAACCGTAGTGAAAACCGGCTTCCCTCCGAATGCCACGATAGATCCGCCGCAAGGCTTGGGCCTAGCCGCTCCTGGAAATAGGGTCTAAGCCTGTCTATCAGCCGGACGGGATTAAGTATCTTGAAAGTGTGGCCGGGAAGCGTCTCCGACTCCAATCCAACCCCCATCTCTCTGAACCCGGCAAGCAACTCCCGATCATGGCCAGGGACGTGGAACACGATCCGCTTTGCGTTGGCTTCTTCGAGAACCTTCTTCACAGAACCCAGTATGACGGCTCTCGACCCTGCGTACTCGGAGGCATAGACAGATCCTTCCTGTTCTCTTTTCGATTCATCCGGCTTCTGGATCATGAGGTAAGCCTTGCAACGCCCGCCCTGTAGGATGAGGAACGGCTCCACCGGACGCCACAGCGGGACGGCGCTCCCTCCCAACAGTCTGCCGAACTCCTCTAGGGACCGCTCCCAGCGCACCGGCTCCTGATCGTACAGTGATGCCAAGGTGGCAACGTCCTCCTTACTGGCTGCCGCAATCTCGGTCTTAGTAGGAGACGATAGCCTCTCCGCGGCCCGGCGGTCCACCATCGCACGGTAGAACTCGGATGCATCCCTGCACCCAAGCCTACGGTACAGCCCCCTGTCACCGGAGACAAACATGATGTCCCCGCCGTCACCCTCAATCCTCTCCATCGCTTCTTTCATGAGACACGTTGCTAGGCCACGGTTCCTGTACTCCTCCTTTGTGGCCACGCCGCCTATGCTTCCCACGTTGACCTTCGACCCTGACACGAGTATCCTCCTCTCACGTATGCCGACGTGCGAGATCGT
>CAYVLA010000019.1:0-40098 GCA_964452145.1 Hadarchaeota archaeon (SeqCode) | reverse complement strand
CATGTTGGTCAAGATCTGCCTTCGCACGCGCAACTGGTTCCCGCGCAGCCCGCCAATCTAGCCTGAAGATGAGCAGTTGGCCGCACGATGTTCACTGGCGGTGTAGGCTTGCTTGTGATGGCGTTCACTGTCCGGCCACGCAAGGCTACGACTCGCCATCGTCCTTGTGGCATCCCGATTCCGTCTTCCTGCCAACTCAATGAGACTGCAGACGCCCATGGCATGCTTCTCGAGGATGGGTCTCAGGGACCCTCTGCTCTGCTAGGCGCGGGCATCTGCTAGGGCTCCTTCAATGATCTGTTCGAAAGCCCCCTGCGATGGAAAGTCGCCGTGCCAGACGAGGCGTTGGTCTACCAAGATGAGCGGTGGCTTCACGTCCTTTCCCAGGTGGGGTCGTACGTGTTGAGGATAGGAGTCGGCGCGCCTCCTGCGGCTTAGAATCGTCCTTTCGATCCGGATGCGGTCGCCAAAGCGATGATCCAAAGACTTGATGATGGCCTCTCGCTTCGCCAAGAGGTTCCGAAGCTCCGCGACGGCGCTCTCAGAAGCCACTGCAGGTGCACAGCACCCCTCGAAGGGGTCACCTTCCAATATCTCGACAAGCACTTGCCTCTTGAGAACCTCTCCATTCTTGCGAATCTTGGAACCGGACATGATGGAGCCCCCAGGATCGCGACTCGTCATCCATCGCCTCTTTTCGCGGACTTCCTGATCCGGTCCAGGATCTCCTGCTCCCTCCGGCTCAACTCCGGTTTCCACGGCTCCTCTATTCTCAGCGATATCTTCCTGCAGATGGCAGGCTCGGGCCATGCTCCGGGATCGTGGAGGGTGTAGCCTAGGAACTCGGTGGGCTTCTCCTGGATGCAGCAACAGACGGCCTTCCTTATCATCTCCGCGTCCATCGCCCTCTTGGGATCCTCTTCCGAGATGAGGTTGACTATGCTCACCTGTTTTCTGAACCTTTCGATTGCCTCCAGAGATATGTTTGGGAGATAGGGCGACGGAGCCCTCGCCCCGGCTATGGTCCGCTTCTTGTCCTGTGCAACCCCGTTGTCAATGAGCTTACACAACGCATCCGCCGGAAGATGTCCAGGCGATTCTCGCCAGCAGATGACCAAGTATCTGATGTTCGGATTGGCCACCACATTTGCGATCAACTTCTCAATGCCGATGTTCTCCGTCTGGAGCGTTCCTGCAAGCGCGGCTCCGGCTTCAATGGCTACCTCGATGAGCCTCACAAGCTCGGGAGGAATCTTGAAGTCGAAGGTGTCAAGGATTGCCGCCACAGCCACCGGGGAGTAGTCATTGCCTCTAAGGTACCGGCCCGTTTCGGGCGGATAGCCCTCGGGGGGTTCGACCTTCAATAGTTCCGTTCCCGCCATGACGTCCAACTCTGATAGGCGTGTCCAGATCTCTTGCGAGTCCGCCCTAGCTGCACACAGCCCCGATTATGAGTTCCTTGGCACGCCTGACATCGTCTTCCGATATGTAGTCCATCAACGGCTTTGAGCCTTTCTCAACCTCCTCGTGGAGGGCTTTCTTCTTCATCCCGATGTCCCTGACCAGCACGATGCTCTTTGTAACGGCGAACCCTGCCTTTTCAAGCGTCTTCCTGCTGCACTCAAAGGGACAACCGTCCACAGACACCACCCTTCTGGCCGCCTTGGTCTTGGCGAAGACCGGGGGGACCTCCGTGGGCAGCCCCGCGAGGCAACCGATCGCGGCCTTCTTCAATCCCAGCTCCTTCACCGCTTCGATGCTCGCCAGCGCAGCGGTTACTCCGGTGTTTGAGAATCCGCCGAAACAGGCGTATATGATATTCTCGTGGGTATTTTTACCTGCCTCCAATCGAGGCTGTTGTTGGCTCAAACCCTCGCCTCCATATTTCAAAAACTCTTGAAACGGTTCCATATAAATGTTCGGCCTGCCAGCAGCCGTATTGAGCCTACTGAACCGCTCCCCCACCAAGCAGAACCCCGTGTACTGCCCGTACTCCAGGGCGAAGCCGGGATACGGGCAAATGGTGAAGGCTCTGCTGGACCGAAGCTTTCTCGGGGTCACCGCTCAGTGAGGCTCCTGTATTCCAAGCATGCTCATCCGCTCCTCGGCTCTGATTCCCCGAGCGATGTCGGCCGGAACGAGAATCATGCTTCCTTCGCCCAGACCTACTCTCTTCTCTCCCACAGTAAAGATGCCTCTGCCTTCGATGACGTAGAAGCATACCTCGTATGGCTCCGGTCGGGCCGGAATCTCCTGCCCCTTTTCGAGGCACACAAGTACGATGTTGAAGTTTCCCGTGCGAAGCAGGTCCCTCTTCGCTCCTCGGCGCTTCTCCATGGTGTCAAGCCGACCCTCTTCTGTGGAGAAGCGAACCAGCTTTCGGACGTCAATGATATTCACTACCAACTAGATCACCTCCTTTCGAACTATTACCTCGATTGCCAACCCCATTGGTATCACCAGGATCACGGTCAGAGCCAGCCTTTGACAACACATCCTAGCACCAGATAGTCGTACGCAAAGGTCTTCCTCTCCTGCGTCCGTTGCTTCATAGCAGCACCCCCCTATGATAAGGCCTATCATGAGTGCTATGGCAAAGCTGAATGCATTTCTCAGGACAGTTAGCCTTCTCCCAAGCTCTCTGATCTCAAGTGAAAGCGTCACGAACCCGACCATGGTTAGGGTAGTGATGAAAGTGGCGACAGCGGAGATTGATGCCCCTGCCTCAAGGAGCGAAGCCGCGAGGGGGAAGGCCAAAGATGATGGGATGTACATGATGGCTCCCGCAACTACGATGAGCAGAACGCCGAGGATTCCAGTTTGCCCACCTGCAAATCTCGAGATCTCCCCGGGAGGCACCATGCCCAGTTTGGCGGGGCCCTGACAGCCTCTCTTCTTCGTTGGCTCTTTGAACTGTACTGTGAAGGTGGAAAGGCGGCGGTGTAGCATGTTTTGATAACCGGCCTGCGCGCCAGAAAGCTAGATGAGGCCGACTAGGACGATGCATATGCCGGCCATTGCGGAGAAGGTCGCCCAAACGACGACCCGTGCCCTACTCCGCTCGATGGGCACTACCTTGACCACCGCAATCGCGGTGTACAGGATCATCAGGGCGCAGAACACCTCACCCTGCAATCCATCTCCCTTCCATTCCCCAGCAAACGATGCCGCGATGGGTGCAGCTAGCACCAAGCAACAGAGCGCGCCAAGTCCAAAACCCACGAAGACCTTCCTCGAGGTGATAGTTCTCCAGACTTCCCCCGGTCGCGGTGTCACCTGCGATTCAGGGTCATTACGGTCCAGAAGATTGATGGACTTTGGGGTGCCGGAATGCCATAGCCTGAAGGTCCAGTCCTGGAAGACATCGTTCACTATGAGGTATGGGACCACCCAGAAGACGATGATCGCGGATAGGAATCTACTTTCGCGAGCTAAAGGGATCTGCCCAATCCCACCACCCAGAAGTAGGACCGAAACCCCGAGCCCGATGCCCCCGAAGAACCCCACCGAGTGCTCCATCCACTTCCATGAGTCCAGCCTCCAGCGTTGCCTGACAGCCAGACGATGCAGCAGACCGCCACCGACAAAACCAGATCCATACCCAACCCATCCAAGGGTGGAGACTGTCAAGACAACGCCATCCTTCGATACCAGGCCGAAGAATAGCAGGCTGGCAACCGAAGCACCAAAGGTCGCCGCCCAGAAGTCGCTCCTCGGGGGCGAAAGCCTGAGGCCCAGACCCACCACGATGAGCTTATAAGCCAAGAAGGCCCCAATTGCCGCGAGAACCGCCCAGAGGCAAAGGGTACCGATGTCGTAGGCAACCCCAGTCATCAACAGGCCAAGAGCCGTGGCCGGGAAGAAGCCTATCATGCCTCCCACTAGGAAGAGGCCGAATAGGCCAAAGAGGGGAGACCTGTTCTCCGAATCTTCCCTGCGTCTGTCCAGAAGGGAACGTCTCGAAACCACATATCCTACTATCTTGCCGTAGCTTATGTCACCACCGACGGTATGGCTGATTGCCATTACCGCCCCGAAAGCCAGCATCTGCCACGCGCTTTCCGATTGGCCAAATGCAATCCACAGAGACATGCCGACCAGAGCACCCGGAACGGTTTCACCCCACCAGTTTCCCCACTCACCCCGGATGGCCCATCCGAGAGAGGCCGCGAAGGCCACAAGCATTAGCGCAACCGTGGTATCCACCGTCCATTCCTCGCATGCGACTTCGTCCGGAAAACGGAATGACGGACTGCGTCTGCACCCGCCATAAATGTCTCACCTGATGAATGAATGGAGGATACTGGCGTTCTGCTCCCATGCCTGGTCCAGATAAAGGCGATAACGACCGACCAGGGCGAGTAGGATAATCGCTGGCATTCTGCCAGCCGAGTACCAGGATGTCTGACCGCAAAGGGATGATTGGTCCAGGGAAGCGACCTACAGGCGGGATCTTGTGACCTCTACCTCACGGTACAGCCTCCGGCGGATCATCAGCGTCCACACAACCAAACCCGCGCTGAGGAACGCGACCATGGTTACGAACCACTGGATCAGATAGACCCAGAAGAGGGTCCTATCCTTCAGCCTGGTAGCCTCGCTCTCGAACCGATTAAGATCCTCCAACGCACCCTTCAACCGCTCGTAGGCTGCTGGGAACTCTCCAGCCAGATAGGACCGGGACGCGTCCCTGTGCACTTCGTCTATCCGATCCAACCTCCGATAATCCCTCGAGCTGTCGGCCCCGAATATCTCGGCGAACTCGAGAAGGCCGATGACGAGGGATTTCCTGATCTCGTAGCTGAAGAGCTGCTGTCGGAACTCGTGTACGAGGAAGACATCGTCAGGAAGGTTCCTCCCGGTGCTGAACCATATGATGTTCGCCACCATGTCGTGGGCGTAAGGATTCGAACCTGCACCGGCCAGTGTACTTCCTGCAGGCCAGTAGTCGCTCCAGAAGGCGTCGTAGATCTGGTCCATGAATGTGAAAGTCACGGAATCGTTCCACTTCCAGTAGAAGACATGCGCGACCTGCCCAGGAACAGGATGGCCCATTGCTGCCTTGCTCTCTATGTAGGAGAGGATCACCGAACCGGGCTTGGGTATTGTGTACCGCATGGGCGCACCGTTGTGATACACGCCGATGATCGCCTCCGCTTGTGCCTTGTAGGGCTTCATCACGCCCGGCAGGTCGTGGTCATCTTTGATCACCAGCCGCCCCGGCTGTACCGCCTTGTCGTGCCGGCTGGCCAACACAGCCCCGACATCGTTCGGGAAGGCATCCGATATCACGCTGTTGAGCCATTCAGCCTCGTACAATCCCATGGTGCTCCTGGTGTTCACCGCACCCATCACCCGGCTGCTCAGCGCCCGATACGTCCACTGCTGCTGCTGGGGGGAGAAGTAGCTCATGTCAACCTGAGCCATGAAGTAGAACTCGTATGCCAGCAGCTCCTCGTAGGTCCGCGGGAAGTAGATCCTCAACAGACGCTTGATCATCTCCGGGGTCACCCCACCCCAGTCCCGGCTGGGGATGATCAGGGGATCCGTTGACGGTTCGGTGGTGAACCACATCTTCAGTATATGGGTTCCCTGCGCCTTTCCAGTCCCGATGACCTTGATCCTCTCCGGCTTCTCGACCGCAAGGGTTGGGCCCACCAGCAAGAGATGAGCGAGGATGAGAAGCATCGCCACTTTGACCGCCCCCGTGGTGCCAGACCGTCGTTCGGCAAACCGAGACGGTTCCCTACGCAGTCCTTCCCCCTTCGAATCCTCGGACATTACTGTGGGACGTATCGGGGCTTCGCGAAGCTTGCAGTACTCGGGGGATCCTTTCGATGTGGCACTTCGGATCGTTCCCCTGCGCAGAATCATCTTCTGGAGCCTAGAGGAAACGCGAAGCTGGCACACGCACACCGACACCGGAACGATACTGCTTGGCGACATGTTGAATCATCCAGACCGAAGCCCAATCCGTGGGGTGACATGCTGAGCGGGCACGGTCTTCAAGCCGGCCGACCGAAGGGCATGATCGCTAGGGGGGCGAGTCCGCTGGGAAGGTGCAGAAGGGTGGAGACCCTGTCGTCGTTGAAGGCGCCGACGATGACGGTTCCAAGGCCGAGGGCCTCCGCCTGGAGGTAGAGGTTCTGGCCAATGTGGCCCACCTCAATGTCGACGTACCGTACGCCCCTCTGACCGTATACCCTTGTAGTCCTTTGATAATCCATGACAATGACTATGTTCACCGGGGCCTGGGAGATGAAGGCCTGTCCCAAGGCGGCGCGGGCGAGTTCTCCTCTCAGGTCCCCAGCCAGCATGGCCTTCAGGCCGTGCTCCTCGGGGACGTACTCGTAGACCCCGGCATCCAGACCCTCTACGCCTCCGCGTCCAGCCACCAGGAGAAGGCGAGCCGGGTACGTTGCCCCTGCGGAGGGCGCTGCCCTCTCCCATCCTTCAGGCCCCGTGATCCCTTGCCCCGCCCAAAGCAGCTGGGCTATCTGAGCGATGCCGAGGGATTCAGGCTTGTAGCTCCTTCTCGACCTTCTCGACGCGAGAGCCTCCTCTACCGACATGTCCCCCTTTAGAGCTGGGGGCGGGAGGGTGATCAGCCCCTCCTTGTTGGTCATGCTTGGCTCGTTCCGGGGCCAAGCCAGGAATGCCACAAAGACCAGTACAAACACCACAATCACAACAAGGATCAAGCATCTCCTCAAGTCGACCCCCGGGGGAATAGGTCCTCCGTCCTTAACTAAGTTCCTCTCGCCGCATCGCCGGGATAAGGATCGATGGAGCATCGGCAGCCTTGAACTTGATCAGGTTGCTGTTCGACGTAGCGGATGCAGAGGAATTGAAGGCAGGATGCCTGGAGAGGTCCTTTGGGACGTGGGCGATGAGACCTGTCCAACCATCAAGGGGGGCCAAGTAGAGGCTGAGAGATCGTCCCAGGCTTATCCAGAGCTGGTTCAGAACGGATGCTTTGTGGGTGTTCTTTCAGCCAACAGCGTGGAGGGCGGGAACTAGAGGACAAGCTGCTGCTGCCAGCAGAGACACATTTATCTCTTGGTTCAAATTTTTTTGAATCTGTGATCGTCCAGGCGGCTGCATCCGGGCTGATGAATGTCTTGGACTACCTCTCAGCCCATGTGCTAACCTGCCTGGTGCCGGCCTTCCTGATCGCGGGTGCCATAACGGTCTTCGTGAGAAAGGACTCGGTCCTTAGGCTTTTCGGAAGCGAGGTGCCCAAGTACAAGTCCTACCCGGTGGCAAGCGTTTCTGGGACGATCCTGGCCGTCTGCAGCTGCACGATTCTGCCGCTCTTCTCCGGGATCTATAGGCGTGGCTCTGGCATCGGGCCGGCCTCCGCCTTTCTCTACTCCGGACCGGCCATAAACATACTTGCGGTCATTTACACGGCAAGGGTCCTTGGCCTGGACCTTGGGGCGGCGCGTGCACTCGCGGCCGTCGGCCTGGCGATCTTGATCGGCGTATCGATGTCCATAATCTTCAGAAAGCAAAGCAGACCGGCGGAGGTGCCAGGCCCGCGGCAGCGCGTCGCTGGAACGTCGGTGGAGAGCGGGCCATCTCCTCTTGCCTTGATCGTCTTGCTCGTCGCGGTGCTGGTCGTTGGGACGTGGAAGATGCAGGCATCCCTCAAGGTGGCAGGCGTCCTGGTGATCGGGGCGATCGCCACGTCTCATCTTGCCCGTTCGTACAAGATGGATCTGGTGATGGAGTGGCTGAGGGAATCCTGGGATCTTGCACGCAAGATATTTCCGGTGTTGATCTTGGGCACGTTCGTAGTCGGATTCGTGTCATATTACCTGCCGCCGGAGACCTTTCGAGCCTACCTCGGCGGGAACTCCATTTCGGCATGCTTCCTGGGATCCGTCATAGGGGCAATACTCTACATGCCGACGCTGCTGGAGGTTCCGATAATCGGGACCACGTTTGGCTACACCTCGGGCGTCATGGGTTTCGGTCCGGCCCTCTCCCTGCTGTTGGCGGGGCCGGCGGTAAGCCTCCCGAGCATGTTGGTCCTCTGCAGGATTTTTGGGCTTCGAAAAACGGCGGCCTACGTACTGTTAGTCGTGGCTTTCTCCACACTTGCTGGATTTCTGATCGGCTCCAGTCTATGATGCGTGAGCTTTCGGAGGTGGGAACATGGGTGAGATCGAGGTCAGGGTTTTCGGGCCAGACCCGCCCTGTGCACGATGCAGGTCGGCATTGGCGGTGGCTGAGAAAGTCGCTGCGAGGCGTCCCGGAGTCCGGGTGATTCATGTCGACGCGATGTCTCAGGAAGGCCAGAGCTACGGATTCTGGATGACCCCTGCCATCGCGATCGGAAGACGGGTTGTATTCGAGGGCAAGGTCCCGAGCGAGAAGGAACTTGACAAGGTTATTGCCGAAGAACTGGGCGAGGAGAGTAAGGGCTAGTCCAATCCATTCACTCCCCACGCGCAAGAGGCGCAGCCCGGATGACCGAGCATCGGACATCGCTCTAGAAGGCGGCGTACAACAGGTACAGGGAGAGGGCAACCAGCGATGCCCCCAAGGCTATGCTCAGTTTCCCTCCCTGTTTGAGGATCCACTGCGATCTTTGCCAGTACGTCTTCCCGAGAAGGGTGAAGGCGATGACGGGAGTCGACAGTCCGGCCCCGAAGAGGAAGAGGGAGGCCATTCCTGTGGCGATCCGGCGGGTGCCCGCTACGAACGCCAGCAGGGACGCCATCACCGGCGTGGCACACGGGAGCACCGCGAAACCGAACACCAAGCCCAGCAGGATGGGAGTAAGATGGCCTTTTCGGAGCTTGAGGAGCGTCTTGGAGCTTGGTGCCAGGGTCGTCAGGGGAAGCTGGATCAAACCGAGGTAGGAACATCCGACGAAGAAGGCGGTCGCAGACGCGGCGATGAGCAGGGCGAATCTAAGATCGCCCGCCGAAGCGCCCAGGGCGGTCACGGCGAAACCGAAGACGGCGAAGACGGAAGCCCGGGTCACGGTGAAGACGGAAGCCGCGACGACGCTTCCCAACCGCCTCTCAGCATCAGCTGCCGTCGATCCCATTATGAAGAGGACCACCATGCCCGAGAAGGCCAGCGCGCAGGGCTCCAACCCAGTCAGGAGACCTGCCGCAAGGGAGAAACCAAGTGGAAGGCTGTCGAGAAAGCGGCCCCACATCTGCGGGGCTTGGTCCGGGTCGGTCGCGATGATCGATTCCAGATGATCGACGGTGACCATGCCTTCGTATTTCCTGCCGTCGACGATGAGCGTGGGGACGATCCACACGTTGTACCTGTTGGCCACAAGCCTGTCCTTGTCCACATCGTACTCCAGGATCTCCAGCTCCGGCATCCTTTCTTTCAGCTTTGCGAGTTCATCGGCTTGGATCTGGCATTCGTCGCAGTGGGCGGATCCCTGGAAGAA
Source organism: Hadarchaeota archaeon (SeqCode) (assembly GCA_964452145.1). Taxonomy (GTDB): domain Archaea; phylum CAYQAE01; class CAYQAE01; order CAYVLA01; family CAYVLA01; genus CAYVLA01. The sequence continues at coordinate 30,677 of CAYVLA010000019.1, read as the reverse complement.
GAGTATTCGTCCCTCTGAGGGTTGGGCATCGGTCTCGGACGGACGCTGCAGCCCTTTGAGTCCTTGCATCAGCAGGACAAGCAGGGCGAAGACGAGAACAACCACCAGCGCCTTTCTCCTCAACTTCCCAGCACCAACTCGGGGAACGCGTAGGCCTCTCTGGTGTAACTGAGCCTCTCGGTCCGGAATCCCTCAGCCTGGTAGCTTAGGTTCCCGAAAAAGTTGCGCGACGATTCCACTATGATTCCGCACGAGCTGACCTTCTTGCCCGTTGATGTTTCTTGGTTCAAGGGTATCAGACTGAGGCCGGACTTCGCCAGGACGTTCAGCGAGAACTCCAAGACCTTCCTCTCCGAAAGGCCTTCGAAGGATGCACCGATAAGGAATTCCTCTCCCTCCTCTCGCGTCTCCCAGTCACTCGATGCCGAAAGCAGGCTCAGAATCGTATTCCCTTGAGCATCGTTCTTCTTGAAAGAGAAGATGATGCTGATCATGCTGGCCTTTCCTATGTCGGAGACCCTTGCCCCGAACCATATGTCCGGCTTGGTTCTGGACATCGCCTCTATCCTCCTTCCCTGGAGGGTCGGATTGCTGAGGGAATACTGCACGACCTGCGGGAAGAGCACCGCCGAGCACGAGCAGCTCCCGGGCGTGGCTTGCGTCACCTTCGCAAAGCTCCACTCGAAGAGCATTTGGGTTCCGTTCAGGGTGATCTCCGGTTCGCTGCCCTTGAAGCTGGCGTTGACCCCTGCAGGCAGTGACTCCGTCAGCTTCACCGTCTCCGCGTCCCTGCCCACAGGGCCGATGCCAACGGCTCCATAGTACTCCAGCGGTTGCCGCACCTGGCCCTGTACTGCGAAGAGGACCGACTCCCACTTCAGTACATTCAAGGTGAGGGGCAGAAAGGACACGGTGTGAGCAGGTTCGTTGGCGAAGGGTTCGATGACGACCTCGAATCTTGCGACGACCCACTTCTCCTGCCCTGAACCGTCCGCATTGCTACCTTCCTTTGACAAACAGCCCAGAATGGCACATACAAGAAGCACCGTGCCCATGGCCGCCAGCCAGGTTCGGTATTTGGCGCCCCCAACCTTCACGAACCGGCAGGACATTTTTCAGCGATCACCCCATTTAGAATGGGCAGTCGTTTCAAACGATCTTGAAATATGTTTTTCATCTCCGCGGGGATCCTAGATGGGCAACGCGTTGGAAGTTCCAGAGCCGGTCAAGAAACAGCTTGAAGAAAGGGGGGGCGTGGAGACGCTCGTCACACTGTTGGAGGACGAAGAGGCGCTGTTGCAGCGGGCCGGGACGCTGCAGGCCCTTTCCGAGCCGATCAGGCTGAAGGTGTTGGTCCTCCTCCGAGCACAGCCTCTCTGCCCATGCATCCTGACCAGGGTGGTGGGCGTGGCCGACTCCAAACTGTCCTACCATCTCTCCATGCTTCAGGAGACCGGTCTGATCGAGGCCGAGCAGAAGGGCAGGTGGCTGATCTACAGCCTGACGGAGCATGGGCGAAGAGCACTGGCTATCGTCAGGCAGCTGGATGTCGCTCGGAGATAGTTGGATAACTCACGACTCGAAGAGTCGAGCGCACCGGTGGAGTGGTAGTCCGCAAGGGGTGGCGGAGCCCTAGACCTTCAGCCTGTACAGCTCCTTGGGATTCTCGTAGAACCACTTCCTCGCTATCTCCAGGGCCTCATCCGTTCCCAGCAGACCTCTTTCGATCCTGGTGGCCAGCACTCTTGCTATGTCCTCCCTGGCCATCATCAGGTGGCCGTACACCTTCTCCACCGGCTTCCCATAGTCCCCCCCGAAACCGATGATCTTGTTCACGGGAATGAGATCCATCCATTCATTCAGGGCCGAGCAGGTCATCTCGGGGGATATTATGTGGCACCAGCAGAGGTTGAGCCAGACGTTGGGGAAGTTCTTCCCGATCACCCCCGCCTCCCTGACCCAGGGCATCCCCATGTGGTACATGTCGAACCGGGTTCTCGGGTGCGCACCGAAGATCCTGATCATGTGCTTGGGGTCCAGCGTCCTGAAATCCCCCCACATCCCCGTGTGGACCGCGACAACTAGGTCCAGCTCGGCGGCCATCTCGAGGACCTGTTCCATCAGATAGTCCTTCAGGGGATTCATCTCGGGCAGCTCTCTGGCGGGGTTGTGTTTGAGGTCATCATATGTGGCAACGGCCTGGCCACGGTCCGGAGGACAGTACGGTCGGGAGACCATCTTCAGACCCACGACACGCTCTCCGATCCACTTCTTCAGGCCCTTTCGGGCGACCTCCAAGAAGTCATCAAGCGTGTCCGCCTTCTCTCCCACGTCCCCAGCCCTCTTCTCGACGGTCTTCCACGATCTGATGTCGGCGTAGGTGTCAAGCGGCATGAGGGGAATCAGGAATTCCTGATCGTAGTCCGTTCTGTTCGCCTGGGTTAACGCGGCCCTTATGTTGCACATGTCGACCATGATCCTCCGGTAGATCCCGGGTTTGTTGTCTGTCCGAAGCCTTTCAGAGATCTCCTCGTAGTTGTTCTCGGATATGTCGTCGTAGCCTAGGTGTCGGGCGTAGATGAAGGCGGGTCTTGCGTATGATCCGTACCTCACGTCCCTGAGGTATTTTGCCAGAATGGCCCATCTCTCGGGGCGTGGGATCTGCTTGTTGTGCATCCGGTTCCATTCATCGGAGGACATGCCCGCGCACAGGAAGTCGGTCTTTGTGTAGTGGATGAAGAGATCGAGGACATCCATGTCCTGTGACACTCGCACCCGCTCCGGGGCTAGATGCTCGTGGGCGTCTACAACAGGCATTTCCTTGAAGGCATCGTAGAGCTCCTGCTCCTTCGGGTTGAGCTTCATGGCATCGCCGGGCTGACGCGCGAGCAGGGCATTGATAACGCTTTTCGGGGATTCCCCCGTCCCTAGGCGGCTTCGATGCCCATCTTTACGATGGGTGGATGATCACCAAGATCACTATCAGAGTCGCAATGACCAAGAAAGCGAGCCCCAGGTCTATGGCATCCTGGGAGAAGGGCCCGGATCTGGGCGAGTCTAGGTACCTGAGAACGCCCCTCTCAGTGAACTCGCGATACTCGTTCTTATGGATCTTCAGGGTCCTGCCTTCGTAGAAGATGTGCTTGGTCTTGGCAGATGCCTTGAATTCCCCTCCGCAGAAGGGGCACCACGGTCGATCATCAGGCTTGGCCGATACCGACACGCTGCCTTGTGGGCGATGAGAGCTTAAGCATCTTTCCAAGGCCGGGGCGAATCCTCGTCCGTTGCCCCGGATTCCCGTCAGCCGACGGGCATCAGGCTCTCCCTTCCGTAGTCCGTCACAACCGTAAGCCCCCTGGAACGAAGGGCCTCGTCAAGGTCGGGGTCCCCAGTGTCCACCTTCAGGCTTTTCAGGGCCCGAATCTTGCTGTCCGTCGCGATGACGGTGATCCCATCCAGGCCGACGCGACGTATGACCCTTGGGCTTATCTGCTGGTTCCCCCTGCCGAATACGAATCCCTGGCCGCCTATGGGCGTGACGATGATGGCCGACTCCCTGCCCTTGATGCCTTCCAGTATCTCCTTCTCGCTGACATCCCGGCCGATCACCGTACGGTTACATAGGAGATCCACGCCCAGAAGGGTCTTCTTCAAGCCCAGTAGGTCCGCAACCGTCCTCGTCGTGGTTCCCGGGCCCAGGATGTAGACGGCGTCGGGCCTCAGGTTCTCGATGATGTAAACGGCCAGGGCCGCCTGATTTCGAAGCTCGCCTTCGGTCATCGGACTGGCCGCCTTGGTCGTCTGGACAAGGCTGGGAGCGTACGGGGTGAGCATGTAACCGTGTAGGGCTGCGGAAAGCCGGCCGAGCCTGAAGGCCTCTTCATCCACGTCCATTACTTCGGCCTCCCTGATTGGAAGTCCGGCCCAAAGAAACCCCACCGCTAGCCTCGCGGCCGCCCGTGGGTCCACTGCAAATACGGCGCTGTGCATCTTCACCCCCGTTGGGACCCCGAGAACCGGGAGGCTGCGTCCGACCGTATCCAGCACATCGCGTGCGGTTCCATCCCCGCCGCAGAAAACCAGGAGGTCGACCGCCTCGGAGGCCATCTTTCCGGCGATCTCCTTGGTATCCTGAGGCCCGGTATCCGTCTTCCTCCTACCGACCGGGGTGCACGGAAAGCCGCACCTAGCAGCTTCCTGCTGTCCCATCCTTCCCGCTCCGGCCAAGAGCTGGATACGTTTCTGTGCGGCCCTGAGCTCGGAGAGGAATTGCCGGGCCCTTGCTGGGGCAACGGGCCTGGCACCCAGGGCTAGCGCTTCTCTGAGAATCGCCGTTCCGTCGGTTCCCTTCAATCCAACCGCTCCCCCCATACCTGCCACCGGGTTGACGATCAGGCCGATCGTCTTCTGGGAATCGACTTCCAAAGACCAACCTTGGTCGCCTCGTGCCCGTACCAATGTTCGTCCTGGCGGCTCACTGCCCGTCATCGAGGTGACTCCCTGAGATCCGGAAGCAGGAGAAAGAGACGCAGGGAGAGAAACGGTTTCTGACACCGGATCTCTCCGGCTCCTTCACCCGGCCTGTCCCGATACGAATCGATGGGCTCAGATGAGCTTGTTGACCTGGTCGAGCCATGGGTATAGCTGCCTGAGCCTCTTCATCGATGCGTCGACCTTGGCCTTCGGGTATGCATAGGGCTTGAGCTTGCCGCTGAAGTACTCATCGTATGCCTGCATATCGAAGTAGCCGTGGCCGCAGAGCAGGAAGAGTATGGTCTTTTCCTCACCTGTTTCCCTGCATCTCAGGGCCTCGTCCACCACACCCTTGATCGCGTGGGCGGGCTCGGGGGCAGGTATGATGCCTTCGGTCCTCATGAAGAGTTTCGCAGCGTCGAAGACCTCGACCTGATCGTACGCCACGGTCTCAACCTGCTTCTCCGACACCAGCCGGCTTATCGTCGGAGCCATGCCGTGATAGCGTAGGCCTCCGGCATGTATGGGGGGCGGTATGAAGTCGTGGCCCAGAGTGTGCATGGGAACCAGCGGCGTTATCCTTGCGGTGTCCCCGTGGTCGTAGGTGTACTCCCCCTTGGTGACGGAGGGGCACGCCGTCGGTTCGACGGCAACGAAGCGAGCCGGTTTGGGCGCCTTTCCGGCGACCCTGTCGTAGTAGAAGGGCCAGAACAGGCCCGAGAAGCTGCTGCCACCACCTATGCAGCCGTAGATAACATCGGGGTACTCCCCCACAGTCCTGAGCTGGTCCTGGGTTTCGAGCCCTATCACCGTCTGGTGGAGCAGCACGTGGTTGAAGACGCTGCCTATGCCGTAGTTTGCATCCTCGTTTACAAGGGCATCCTCCACGGCCTCGCTTATGGCTATCCCGAGACTTCCCGGGTTATTCGGATCGTCCTTCAGAATCCTACGTCCGCATTTCGTGTGTTTGCTCGGGCTTGCATGGACCTCGGCGCCGTAGGCCTCCATCATCATCCTGCGGTAGGGCTTCTGCTGGTAGCTCACCTTCACCATGTAGACCGTGCATTTCAGGTCAAAGACGTTGCAGCCGAACGAGAGAGCCGAGCCCCATTGCCCCGCTCCTGTCTCCGTGGCTATCCGCTCCGCACCCTCCTTCATGTTGTAGTAGGCCTGGGCAACTGCTGTGTTTGTCTTGTGGCTTCCGGGTGGGCTGACTCCTTCGTACTTGTAGAAGATCTTGGCGGGGGTCTTCAACGCCTTCTCCAGCCTCACCGCCCGGAAGAGGGGCGTTGGCCTCCAGAGCCTGTACACGTCCCTCACCTCATCGGGGATGTCCACCCATCGGTCCTGTCCGACCTCTTGTCCGAGGATGGCCTTTGGGAAGATCTTCGGCACTATCCCGACGCCCGGCGCCTTGGTGTCCGGTTCGATGAACGGAGGCAGGGGCTTCGGAAGGTCGGGTAGTATGCTGTACCATTGCTTGGGAATCGCTTCCTCGTCCAACAGTACCTTGTTGTCTGCCATTGCGGTTCTCTCCCAGTACGGGGATCGATCGAGGTCATTAATGTCGCTATTAAATCTTTCTTGTACAATAGAGTACACTACACTCGTCGATGGCGTCCTCCGCTCCACATCGCTCTCGGCCTTCCCCGGGTTTGCCCGAGGACCGGCGATAGGAGACGGTGCCGGCGCGCGGGAACCGCTGCTTCTGGGATCGGTGGAATCTGGGTTGGTCATTATGTTTATCAACCCAAGGACTCCCCCGTTGGCTCATGCAGCGTAAGGAAGGGCGCGGGGTTGAGAGCCCCGGCTCCATCCAGTTCGGCAACCGGTTTCTCTCCGTCAGAGTCAAGACCTCGGATGGATTGCAGCCGGAAAGGCTGTTCTCCGAGCACTTCGATCTGGTCCTAGCCGATCGGCCATACCTTTATCGCGTTCGCAAGGGATGGGAAACGCCCGCGTTCCTGGGATTCAGGCAGGATCGGAAACGCGACGATCTGACCCTTATTCTAGAGGGGGAGATCGGACCGCTCAGGATTTCCCACGAGTTCAAAGCTTCGCCGGCGGAGCCCCGCATCGATGAGGTGCTAACGGTTGAGAACCGCGGCTCGGAGCTCATCGAGACCCCGGATCTGGCCATGGGATTTGCCCGCTCAATGGATTGCCGGGATGAGGATGTGTCGAGGGTGGTCAGCGTGCCTTTCAGGCGCGATCTGAGGGGAAGTCGAGGGGAGTACCAGGAATACCCCCTGAGAGACATCCCCATGAACCGCGGCTTCTACTCGCCGGCTTGGCCTAGGCGGGAGTTAACAAGGGAGCTGGGGGCCGAAGGGTGGATCTGGGAGTCGGGGAAGGCCTCGCTTCTCGTGGCCAAACACTCGCCCGAGATGATGGAGTTCTCGATCCTGTCTCCGGAGAGGCTCGGGCAAAAGCATGTTCTGCGCTTTGGGGGAGCCTCTATCTGGCACGGTGACCCCGAGGAGGGGACAGTCCTTAAGCCGGGCCGGCCAATCAGGTTCTCGACAACCAGATACGTTCTGTTCAGAGGGGGGATTAACGAGGGTTATCGCGCCTTCAGGACCTACATGGAGTCGTTGGGCCATGGGACTCCCCCTGGGTTCAACCCACCGGTCCACTGGAACGAACTCTACGACAATCCGCTGTGGTGGGATCGCGACACCTTCGAGAACAGGAGGAAGCTGTATACACTCGCCCACATGGAGGAGGAGGCTGCCAAGGCCCGAGAGATCGGATGCGAATCCTTGTACCTGGATCCGGGATGGGACACCGTGTTCGGGTCCTCGATATGGCCCGCCTACCGCCTCAGAGAGGCTAGAGAGTTCGTGAAGCTGATGGGCGACAGGTATGGCCTGAAGGTTTCGCTTCACATGCCCCTCGCTGCATGGTGTGATGTCACGACATATCCTATGGAGGCCCACAGGCGGGACGCGGATGGCAACTTGCTTGAGGGCCTGTGCAGCGCCTCGCCCGCCTACCTTGAAGCCAAGAAGCAGAGACTTCTCGATCTTGCCAAGGCCGGCTTCGCATACTACATGTTCGATGGATCGGGCTACCCGGGTCCGTGCTGGGATCCTTCCCACGGCCATTCCCTGCCTCTGAGAAGGGCCGAACACTGCAAAGCCATCTTGGGACTTGCACATGCAGTCCACAAGGAGCATCCGGACCTCATCATCGAGCTGCATGACCCGATTCTCGCCGGCGTTCCCGAAAGGTATGCACCCATGCACTACCTGCATGGGGTTGGTCCATCCTTCGACGAGGGGTGGGCCTTCGAGTACATGTGGGACCCCATGGAGGATCTTATCTCGGGCAGGGCCATCAGCCTTTACTACTACAACCTGGCCTACTCTCTTCCTCTCTATCTGCACATCGACCTACGCAAGGACAATTCAAATGCGTTGGAGTTCTGGTGGTACGCTTCCACCTGCAGGCATCTTGGGATAGGTGGCAAGCACAGGAATGGCGATGTGTGGGAGGCCCACAAGAAAGCCATGAGGACCTATCTGCGCCTCAAAAGGCTCTACACTCAGGGCATCTTCGTGGGGCTGGACGAGGAGGTCCACCTCCACTACATGCCGGGCGAGAAGAGGGCAGTTATCAACTTCTTCAACCTCGACTCCAGGTGGATGGCTAAGAGGGCCGTCGTGGATCTTTCCGACATCGGCTTCCAGGGCGTCTCGGAGGTCACCGATGGCAAATGGTCGGTTGATGGTGGCATTCTGTCCGTGAGGATAGGTCTTGAGCCCAGAAGCGCTAAGGTAGTTGAGATCGTGTCAGCCTGAGGAAGTGGGAGGTCTGCAATGGCAAAGAAAGCGGTGTGCCCCGTCTGCGGCGCAGTTGTGAGGAAGACCAATCTCAAGAGACACATGTTGAAGGCCCACCCAGGAGGGAGCGGGGCCCAGGCACAGAGGCCGTCCCTTCTCACAAGACATGGGTGGCATATTGCGGCCGTATTTCTGGCGGTGATCATCGCCCTCGCCGGTGCAAGCCTTGTGGGGTCCAGAAAAGCGGTCGTAGCCGTCTTCGATACCACTCTGGGCACCTTTGAGGTGGAGCTTGACACCGAGAAGGCCCCGATCACCACGGCAAACTTCATTGGCCTGGCAGAGTCCGGGTTCTACAATGGTCTGACGTTTCACCGCGTCGCCAAAGACTTCGTGATCCAGGGGGGCGATCCCAGGGGCGATGGGACCGGGGGATCAGATAAGCAGATTCCTTGGGAGAACACGACGCTGAAGAATAGCAGGTACACCATCGCCATGGCCCGGTCGGGCTATCCGGATGATCCAGCATCGGCAGGCACGGCCGACAGCCAGTTCTTCATAAACCTGAAGGACAATGAGGATCTGGATCGGTACGCCTTTCCCTTCGTAGTCTTCGGGAGGATCGTTAAGGGGTTTGAGGTGGTCGATAGCATCGGCGCGCTCTATCCGCAGTGGATGGATGGTCCGCCCACGCAGAGGGTGGAGATGGACGTCTCCATCCGGTATGCGAGACGCCTTATGATCGGTGGTTGAAGGCTGCCCGGAGCTGACCCATAAGCACCTTGGTCCCTGCCTGCAGATCCCGGAAAGACGTCAGGGGCTACTTGAAGACGACGTCGTTCTCATGGACCTTCTGGTCGACCTTGAGCCCGATGGACTGTCCCTTCTTGGCCGTCTGGATGGGCTTGTGCTCTATCTGCATTGATCTGATTTCCTGCTCGAACTCCGTCCCGGGACCCTTGATCAGCACCTTGTCTCCGATGCTCAGGGTTCCCGACAGCTCCACGACCGCAACTCCGATCTTGGAGAAGAAGTGCGTGATCCTGCCGATCTCTTTCCTCTCTCCCATGTCAATCCACGCAAAACGCGATCGCCGATGGAATATTAATGTGATGATTCAGTCTGCCGGCCAGGGGTGCCCCGGGGGAAGCTCAGCGGTTCACCGCTCTTGAGACCAGCCTGTTCTCGGCTTTTCTGAGGTGCTCGATCAGGGTGGTCTTCTTCAGGCCCAGACTCTGTGCCAGCTCTTCAGTCGTGATCCTCCTTGGATAGTCATCATAGTAACCCAGTTTCTTGGCTTGGCAGATTGCCTCCTGTTGCCTCGGGGTCAGGGAGGATAGCAGGTCGTTGTTCATCATGCTGCTTCGAGGGAAGCTCACTCTCTTAACCAGTCCAAGGAATCTCAGGAGCTTCAGCGTTACCTCGATGGTCTGTCTGTCCCCGATGAATCCGAACACCGCCCTATCTCTCGATATGAACACAGGGGGGTCGAGGATCCGGTTGAGGTCGCCTTCCGCAAGCAGGCGGGTCTCCGAAATGGGGGGGATCCTTTTGGCCTCCTCCCAAGAGATCCCCATCAGCCTTCTCAGGGCTGCATCTGCATTGGATCTTAGAAGGCAGGTGTACTTGTCCCGGTCTCGGGTGAGGACGGTGAGTATCTCGATGCCCGGCGGCATCTCTACATCCTCCAACCTGCATCCCGGTCGTGTCTTTATGTCCTCAAGGACGATCTTGGTGCCCTTCTCATAGTCCAGCTTGAGGAACTGCCTCAACTCCAAGTACTCGGCCTTCTCGAACAGTCTGGCCGTATCCAAGTCGGAACATAGTCTTGAGGGGTCAAGCTCAACTATGACCTTACGCATGGGCCCCCTGTCTGGCATTCTTAAACACCCGTCCGGGAACGGGAGAACAGCTTTCAGTTTAGCCCAACCTAATACCTAATAGGTGTTTTGCCACATGCCCCATCTCGAATCCCCGAAAGGCACAGGCGGAGGATGAGCTGGAGTGGAAGCTTCCATAGTTGCGGACAATCTGGTCTTTCTCTACGGCGATCTGGTTGCCGTCGATCACGTGAGCTTTGAGGTCCAGAAAGGCGAGGTTCTGGGCTTCCTGGGACCCAACGGTGCCGGAAAGACTACCACCGTCAAGGTTTTGACGGGCCAGCTGAAGCCAAGGGAAGGCTCGGCCAGAGTCCTTGGATACGACATGGCCAGCGAGCCGAAGAAGGCCGCGGCCAGGATAGGTGTGTGCTTCGAGGAGAAGAACCTGTACCCGAGGATGACCGCCGAGCAGAACCTCAAGTTCTTCGCCAAGCTCTTCGGGGTGAGGATTGACACTGAGTCGTTTCTGCGGAGGGTGGATCTTGCGGGGAAGGGCAACGAGCGGGTGGAGAACTTCTCCAAGGGAATGAAGCAGCGCTTGATGATAGCGAGGTCCCTTGTCAACAGGCCGGAGGTCTTGTTCCTGGACGAACCCACCGACGGGCTTGACCCGGTTTCCGCGGAGAACATCAGGACGATAATCAGGGAGGAGCAGGAGAGGGGCGCGTCCGTCCTGCTGACAACCCACGACATGCTTGAGGCCGACAAACTATCGGACAGGGTGGCCTTCATCAACGAGGGAAGAATCGTGGCCCTGGACACACCCGAGAATCTCAAGCTCAAGTACGGCAAGCGATCTGTGAAGGTGAGGCCCAAGGGTCGAGCCGAAGGTGAGGAGACCGAGATACCTCTCGATGACCCGGGGACGCCAGAAAGAATCAAGAAGATACTCCAGGAAGGCGAATTCGACACGATCCACACCTCAGAGGCAACCCTGGAGGAGATCTTCATCAAGCTGACCGGAAGGGGGTTGTAGGGCTGGGCATGGGTCCGGTCGTGGTGCTGATCGGGAAGGATGCTGGCGAGATATTCAGGAACAGGTTGAGCCTGGTTGTCACGGTCTTGATAGTCATCGTCTTGCCGTTCTGGTTCAGCCTGATGCCATCCGAGGTTGAGGAAACGTTGTTCCTGGGGGTCTACGCCCCGGGTCTTGAAGCGATATTCGACAAGGTGAATGCGACGGACGAGGCTCTCCGGGTTTCCTTCTACGATGATACTGATGCCCTTAAGATCGATGTGGAGAAAGGGGACATCATGGCGGGTGTCGTGCTGCCGGGTGATTTCGTCCAACAGCTGCTGGGCGGCGAAAGGCCACGGATTGAGTTGTACTTCGCCTCTGTGGTCCCCGAGGAGTCGAGGGAACCGATGAAGGCTCTGCTCGAGGAGCTTTCCTTCATCCTCACCGGCGAGGTTCTCCCAGTCTTCCTTGATGTGGAGGTACTCGGTGAGGACTATGCGGGCAAGCAGCTCCCATTTCGCGACCAGGCAAAGCCCCTCTGGATAAGCCTCGTGCTGCTTGTCGAGATACTGGCCCTAGCCTACTTGATCATCGAGGAGAAGCAGACTGGGGCGATATATGCCTTGCTGGTCACGCCGACCACCACGGAGCAGATCTTCGCGGCCAAGCTGATTGTTGGCACGGCCCTGGCCTCCGTGGAAACCCTTCTGGTCATCACGTTGATGGGGTCGATCGGACGAGGCACGGCTGCAATCCTTGTAAACGTGTTTCTGGGCGCGTTGCTGGCAACCGGCTTTGCCTTCTTGGTGGCGACACCGGCCAGGGACCTGAAGTCGTCGTTCTCCTGGCTCATGATTCCCTACGTGGTGCTGATGGTGCCCCCCATGACGGTGATCTACCCCCAGGCGGCATCCTGGGTTGTCAAGCTGCTGCCTTCCTACTATCTGGCTGATACCTTCAACAAGGTTCTGAATCAGGGTCTTGGCCTGGGAGGGGTATGGCAGAACCTCGCCATCCTTGCTGTATTTGACGTCGCCATACTGGCCGCGGGCATTCTCGTCCTGAGGAGGAGGTTCGAATGAGGCCGGGGATCATCAGATCGATCATCACGAAGGATGTCACTCAGGGGCTGAGGAGCTCCATGTTCATCTTCGTCCTGGTTTCGCCTTTCATCTACACATTCGTCATTGGGATGATATTCGGTGGTTTTGGGCAAGGTGAGCCGAGCCTGGGGATCGTGGACTTGGGGCGCTCCGACTTTGTGTCAATGATCCGGAGTTCCAAGGCCTTGGTCACGAGGGTGTATGCCTCGGAGTCGGGTCTGCTCAACGCGGTCGAAAGCAAAGCCGTGGACGCAGGGATCGTTTTGGCCCCGGATTTTGACGACGCCCTCCTCCGAGGCCAATCGCCCCAGATCATACTGAGATTCTCGGGCAGGAGCTATGCCTCCCATCGCCTGAGCATCCAGAACACTCTGACCAAGCTGGTCCGACAGATGGCGGGCCAGGAGGTGCCCGTCTCGTTCAACATCACCATCCTTGGAAGCGAGGAAGCCCTCTCGATGAGAGACCGGGTCACTCCGTTCATCTTCCTGGCCGTGATCATGATCAGCGGTTTCTTCCTGACCTCGCTGGGCATCGTCGAGGAACGCGAGGAGAAGACAATATCGGCCGTCTCGGTTACGCCCGTTACCATCGCCGAGTTCATTGCTTCCAAGGCAACGCTGGGATACCTGATGGCGCTGGCGGCGACGACCCTGACCTTCGTCCTGAACGGGGTGACCTCTCTCAGCTACCTATCACTTCTCATGCCCTTCCTGCTACTGGGGGGCGCCTTCGCGGTATCGATCGGCATCATCTTCGGGGTTCATCTGGACAACTCAACCGAGCTTATGGGGATGGCGAAGGGGATCAACTTCCTTCTGTTCGCTCCCGCACTGGTGATCTTGTTCCCGGGCATTCCCCAGTGGATAGCCAGGTTCTTCCCGACCTACTATATTATCTACCCGATCATGCGAGTCAGCATACTGGGAGCCGGGTGGGCAGACGTCTGGCAGGACTTCGTAGTCCTCGTCGTGATCGTCGCCGTGATCGTTGCCGCAGCGCTGTACGCGGTCAACAAGAAGAAGCACAACCTGTGATGGATGCGGTGGCCAGTAGATGGCTTGCGATCGGGATACCGACAGGGTCGGGCCCGCCTCGTTCAGCCCCCGTTCAGCCCCTCACTCGGCCCTCCATGGTCGGATCCCGGGACTCGTGCGGGTAAATTTAAGAACGAGCGACGGTTGGCTGCCTCCAGATGAAGATGTCGGGGGACAAGCCCATCGCGGTCTCCTGTGTCATCATGCTGCTCGCCTTTGCGGGGGGAGTCCAGGGTCGGGTCGACCCCGCCACGAACAAGATCCGCGTCATGATGATTGGGGAGACCAAGGCAGAGCACCAGACGGCAACCGCCATAATGATCGCGGACCCGAAGATCGATCTCTCACTGATTCCCGCTGGGGATGTCGCGGATGTCAAGACCAGCAAGAAGTTCGTCAGGATCTACATCCCGAGAACCAAGCAGCAGCTCATCGATGGCTACGACGTGATCGAGCTGTTTGACTTCGTCCCCTATGTGCTCGAGACTCAGCATATCCAGTGGATGCGGGACGCGGTGCATGACAGCGGGATAGGTCTGGCTCTGACGGAGATGGGCTGGTACGGTGTCACGGACTGGACCGGGAATGATGCAGCCGCTTGGATGGCTACCGTCATCTACGACGCGTATCCGTGCGATCTGGTCGTTGGGAAGCAGAACATGGACTCTGCCTACATGGACATCAAGGAGAGAAGCCCCCTGGTGGAGCTGCCCGATTTCGAGAGGACCTCGATGACCACTGTCGTGCACCATGGCGTCCAGATCGCTAGGCCGGGAGCGGTTGTGCACACGGTCTGGCGGACCGGCAAAGAGGATGCGATCGTTTCGGGCACGTACGGGCTCGGCGCGACCCTGATGATCCCGATGGGATGGGACAATGTGCCCGCGGCCACAAGGATCAACTGGTTCTACTTCATGGATTTCGTGCTCAACCATGCGTACTTCGCGGCCCAGGTGCGGATACCTGATGACCTGCAGATGATTCACCGTTTGAGAGGATCCTTCGTTAGGTACTTCGATGAGAGGGCCATGGCCGATTCGCTCCTAGAGTTCGTCGACAGATTCGGGGCCAATACGCGCTCGGTGGAGGCCATGCTTCTGGATCTTCAGAGGCAGAAAAAGGAGGCGGAAGATCTATATCTGCAGGACGAATATGAGAGCGCATCCGATGCAATGGATCAGGTACTTGGGAGCTTCCGGAAGGTATCGGAAGAAGCAGTCAAGATCCGACAGAGGGCACTCTTATGGGTCTACATCACGGAGTACCTGGCGGTCACCGGTACCTGCATCCTCACGGCATCCCTGGTATGGACCCTCATGGTTAAAAGGAGGCTCTACAGAGAGGTATCCGTGACCAGAGCCCACCGATAGGAAGGTGTGTTTGCGATGGTGAGAATCGATAGAGGCTTCATTGGGGTTCTGCTGATAGCCGTCGTGATATCGACGGTTGTCATGAGTTTCGTGACAGTGGAGAGAGTGAAGACCGGGATAGAGATCATTAAGAACAAGTATCCGCCCAGCATAAAGAGCACCGTCCAGGAGCGGCACACGTTTGTTGTGAACGTCATTGCCAGGAGGCCCTACGAGGAGGTCAAGATCAAGTTCTCCTGCCTCAGGAAGACCGTTCCGGCGTTCTCGGATCCAAGCATCTTGAACAAGAGCGATGCTACCCTTGAGGATATCGCCGCCGAAATTGCGCCCGTGAAGGCCTGTCTTTCCGCGGCGAAGGCGGCGCCTGTGGGCTCCGACAGGGAGATACTGCAGGTAAACGTGAACGGCAGCAAGTACGAGGCGCTCCTGTACGATTTCGGCGAGGTGATCGCGGCCGGCCAGACCATAAGCGATTTCTCCTTCGCCCCGACCGCCTACCTCCTTTGGAGGGACAAGGCCGGTAATCTGACCTACTACCAGGGCAGCTCGGACTTCTTCCAGAACAGGAACCAGACCATGGAGAGCCTTGTGATAAGCCACAATGACAAGGAGACTACGTACAGATCGGCAAAGGAAACGGGCTACTCGGATATCCCGACGATCGCCGAGGCGCCGATGCTGGGCACGGTCAGGTACGAGGGCGTCGAGAAGGACGACAGGATGTATGTGATGTTCGCCATAAACAGCCTCTCCGTTGCAGCGCACAGCGGCATGATCGAAGTCGTCAGAGTCATTGGGAACGGGGAACTGGTGGACTATGAGGTCAACTTCATCTCGCCATAGGCGCGAGGGCTCCGAGGCGATCTGACGGTGCCCGATCTGGAAAGATTTTAACGCCCCTGATCCTCGAGGCGCGATGGATGACCTTGGGCAAGACCATCGCGGAGAAGATCCTTTCGCTCAAAAGCGGCCGAGATTCCAGGGCGGGAGACATAGTCATCGCCAGGGTCGACCTTCTCATGGGCCAGGATGGTACGACTCCCCTTGCGATTCAAGCCTTCCGCGAGATGGGGGGTGGACGGGTCTGGGACCCAGCAAGGATTGCCCTCGTCCTTGATCACAACGCTCCCAGTCCCAGCGAGGGGGTATCGAGGCTTCACGCCGGGATAAGGAAGTTCGCATCCGAGCAGGGCATAGAGAATCTATACGATGTCGGATGCGGCGTGTGCCACCAGCTGATGCCGGAGGAGGGACATGTGCATCCCGGCGATCTTGCCATCGGAGCGGATAGCCACACCTGCACCTACGGGGCCCTGAACGCCTTCGCGACAGGGGTGGGCAGCACCGATGCCGCTGCGGTGATGCGGACTGGATGCCTATGGTTCAAGATCCCCAGATCGGCCGTGATCAGCGCTGTAGGAAATCTCCCGGACGGAGTCTATGCCAAGGATCTGGCTCTTGAGATCGTGGGCAGGATCGGAGCCTCCGGGGCCACTTACATGGCCCTCGAGTATCGAGGCAGTGCAGTGGATGCAATGAGCGTTGATGGCAGGATGACGCTATGCAACATGGGAGTTGAGATGGGGGCAAAGGCCGCGGTCGCGGAGTGCGATGAGAGGACGTTGAATTTCCTTGGGTCCAGCGAAGGCGCTCCGGTGTGCCCCGATCCGGATGCACAATACGATTTCACGCTAAGCTTGGATGCAGCCTCCCTTGAACCCAGGGTGTCCAGACCCCACCGGGTCGATGACGTGGTGCCGGTTGGCAGGGTGGCCGGGACTCGCGTTGACCAGGCCTTCCTTGGGACCTGCACGAACGGCAGACTGGAGGATCTGGAGGTCGCGGCCCGCATACTTAAGGGGTCCCGTGTGAGCGGGAAGGTGAGGTTCATCGTCGCGCCCGCCTCGCGGAGAATACTGATGAAGGCGATCGAGCGGGGCATCTTCCAGACCCTTGTTGACGCGGGGGCGGTGCCTGTGACCCCGGGATGCGGGCCCTGTGTTGGCACGCACGATGGAGTCCCCGGGGATGGGGATGTTGTGATCTCCACGGCTAACAGGAACTTCAAGGGGAGGATGGGCAACAGCTCAGCTTCCATCTTCCTTGCCTCGCCGGCGACCGTGGCAGCCTCGGCTCTGGAGGGCCGGATAGCGGATCCGAGGGAGTACCTATGAACGGAATTGCGCACAAGCTGGGAGACGACATCAACACCGACTACATCATCTCCGGCAAGTACAAGTTCAAGACCCTGGACATGAAGGAGCTTGCAAGACACCTGCTGGAGGATCTGCAGCCCGGGTTCTACGATAAGCTTAAGCCAGGGGACCTGCTCGTGGCGGGCAAGAACTTCGGGTACGGATCTTCCCGAGAGCAGGCCCCGCTGGTCATCAAGGAGGCCGGGATCTCATGCGTTCTTGCGCAGTCCTTCGCCCGCATCTTCTACCGCAACGCCATAAACGTCGGGCTCCCTGCGATCGAGTGCGACACCTCCGCCATCGATGACGGGGACGTCCTCGAGTTCTCGATCGAGGAGGGGGTCCTCGCCGACCTGACCAGGGGTGTCACGCTGGAGTTCAAGCCCATTCCCCCGGTCATGGCGAAGATACTCGCGGAGGGCGGGCTGGCGAACTACATCAGGAACCACGGGGATCTCCCGACGGGGTGAGCCGGATGCACAAGATCACGCTCATACCGGGCGATGGCATAGGCCCCGAGGTCATCGAGGCCTGCCTCCAGGTGCTGGATAGGACCGGCGTTGCACTCGATTACGAGAGGTTGGAGGCCGGCGAGGAGACGATGAAGCGGTGCGGAAGTCCCCTGCCGGATTCGGTCGTCGAATCCATAAGGGCGAACAGGGTGGCACTGAAGGGGCCTGTGACGACCCCTGTTGCATCAGGCTTCCGCTCCGTCAACGTCGAGCTCCGGAAGAGGCTGGACCTCTACGCCAACCTTCGCCCGGCCCGCTCCTTCCGGGGCTCCGGAGCCAGGTACGGGGACATCGATCTCGTCGTGGTGAGGGAGAACACCGAGGACCTCTACTCCGGGGTGGAGAGGATGGCGGACCGGGATCGAGCGGAGACCGTCAGGGTAATCACCAGGCATGGCTCCGAGAGGATCGCCAGATTCGGGTTCAGGTATGCAGCCGCCAAAGGCAGGAGGAAGGTTACCGCGGTGCACAAGGCCAACATAATGAAGCTTACCGATGGCCTCTTCCTGGAGGTCGTCAGGAAGGTCGCGGATGAGTTCCCTGATATCGAGTACGAGGAGAGGATAGTCGACAACATGGCGATGCAGCTAGTGGTCAAGCCGAATCTTTACGACGTGATAGTGACGACGAATCTGTTCGGAGACATCCTATCCGATCTGTGCGCGGGACTGGTTGGAGGTCTGGGCCTTGCTCCCTCGGGGAACATTGGGGAGGCCTGTGCGGTTTTTGAGCCAGTTCATGGGTCGGCCCCCAAGTACGCCGGAAAGAACGTGGCGAATCCAACGGCAACGATCCTGTCGGGGGCGATGATGCTTGAGCATCTCGGAGAGAAGGATGCAGCTCAGAGTGTCGTCTCGGCCGTTGCCAGGGTGATCGAAGGGGGCAAGGCGCTGACCCGGGACCTCGGTGGCTCGGCGGGGACCAGGGAGATGGCCAGGGCCATAGCCGATTGGCTCTAGGCCCGTCAGAATAGGGTTTCACGTCCATCTGGGGATATCATCGAGACATCGCTTTGATTGGTTCCTTCTCTTTCACAAGGCGGGTGAAACGGGAGGGAATCCGCAGCGGTTCTCGGCCTGCTTGAAGGGGGTCACGTTCACCCGGCTGACCTTCCGTTAGGCCAGCATGGGTGCCCAGTGCACCGCGGGCCGGGTGGGGGAAAAAAAGCCCCCGGACGATGCGCCAGGGGCCAGTCCCTCTCTAAGACGTCGCCTCAACGTCCTTCACACCTTCCTTGGTTATGATGAAACGGGCCTCCCCCAGTGGAAGGCAGGGGGAGTCAACGACCCTTGCCACCCGGGTGTCCCCCTTAGACTTTCTCAGGTATATCCGGGTCGTGGTGGAGTGCCCCAGGATGTGGCCGCCCACCGGTGCGGTGGGATCTCCGAAGAGTATGTCGGGCCTTGCCATCACCTGGTTGGTGACGATGGTGACCAGCTGGTATATATCGGTCAGCCTGTGGAGCTTGGAGAGATGCTGTGCGAGTTTCTGTTGTCTCTCGGCCAGCTTGGCGCGTCCTATGAACTCGGATCGGAAGTGGACCATGAGGCTATCGATGATGAGCATCTTCACGTTCTCTTCCTTTATCATCTTCTCAGCGTTTTCAAGGAGCAGCATCTGGTGGGCGGCGTTGTAGGCCCGGGCGGTGAGGATGTTGTCGAGGATCTTTCCCGGGTCCAGCCCCAGGTTGAGCGCCATTTCGTGGACTCTCTCCGGACGGAACGTTGCCTCGGTATCTATCCACAGGACCTTGCCGTTCATCCCGCCCTGCTCGGGTGGAAGCTGGACGTTCACGGCGAGCTGGTGGCATAGCTGGGACTTGCCCGAGCTGAACTCGCCGTAGAACTCGGTTATCGAGCCGGCCTCCAGCCCTCCTCCCACCATATCGTCGAACTCCTTGCTGTTGGTGGTCACCCGTGCGAGCCTCAGCCTCCGCTCCATGACCTCCAATCCCCTGTACCATCTGACGAGGTGGTTGGCACGCTCCTTGGCGGCCGATATCAGCTTCAAGGCGATGGCATCCGAAATCCCGGAGATCTCGGCTATCTCCTGGGGCGAGGCGACTGCGAGGCTTTCGATCGAATAGTACCCCGCCTTTTCGAGGCTTTCGGCAGTTCTCGGTCCTACTCCAGGAAGGTCTTCTATCTCTGCGGACATTTGCTCAGCTTCGGGGTCGGGTGGCGTTCTTGCACTTAAAAGCATTGTTCGGGCCCCCCCTTGTTGTGAGTTGTTTCCAGCGCCTTTCCAAGACAGGTCTCGATAGGTGAAAGGGCATCTGCTGCCGTTGGTGGGTGGAAGAAAGCCTGCAAAGCTAACTACAATATGGAGGGCGGGGTTATACTTACATTTATATGGAAGTTCCAACCCAAAACAATCCCATGACAGGGAGGATGGGCGAAATCGACACCATGGTGGAGGATGTCCTGGGGAAGTCCACCATATTTAGGGACGAATCCAAGCTGGATGCGGCATACGTTCCGCAGTACCTTCCGCACAGGGAGAACGAGATGAAGATGCTTGCCGAGTTCTTCAAGGGCTCGATCTCGTCCGCCCCCGTGGCCCAGACCGTTACGATCCTAGGGGGCATCGGGACGGGCAAGACCATGTTGAGCAAGAGGTTCGGCATCAGCATCGAGAGGGCAGCCATCCGGCGGGGCATCAACCTGAAGTACATCCACATCAACTGCAGAAAGGAAAGGACCGACTACATGATCTGGGCATCCATGGCCAAGGAACTCCAGCCCGAGCTTGAGTTGAGGGGCTATCCGGCCGAATATGTCCAGAAGGCCGTGGACGAGCTCCTGGTTCATTCGAACACGATACTCATAGTCTGCCTAGATGAGATAGACTACTACATGAGCAAGGACGGCAAGGACATAGTCTACTTCCTCTCAAGGCCTCTTGAGAACCACCGTCTGGACAGCGTTGCCCGTTACAGCATGATACTGATCAGCCGCGATTTCTCCTACTACTACAAGCTGGACGAGCCCACCCGCAGCTCTTTGAAGAAAAACGTCATAAAGCTTGAGAAGTACGATGCTTCCCAGCTCTTCGACATCCTCAGATACAGGGCCAACGAGGCGTTCATCGAAGGCGCCCTTTTCGACGATGTCATCAGGTTCGCCGCCGAGATCGCCGCCCAGACTGGTGACTGCAGGTTCGCTCTGGAGATGCTCTACTACGCCGGAAAGAGGGCCGATCGGGACGGACGGCTCACGGTGACCTTCGAGGACGTCAGGGCGGCCAAGGCGGAGGTCCTCCCCGTGGTGTCGGAGACCGAGCTTCGCGAGCTCAATCTTCACCAGAAGATGACCTACCTAGCCGCGGCAAGCCTTCTCAAGGATTCCTCAAGCGTTCTGTCAGGGGACATCTTCTCCGAATACCAGAGCCTCTGCGAGCAGCACGACGAGCCCCCCAGATCCTACACCTCATTCGCATCGTACCTGAAGGATCTGGGCAATCTCGGCTTCATAGAGGCGAAGACCGAGGTGGGGCTGAAGGATACCGGCGGGATGTCCACCCGGGTCAGCATACAGGACATCCCGGTGGAGATACTCTCCCAGAAGCTGGAGGAGATCATCAGGGAGGAGATGTCCAGCTCGGCCTACGTCAGATACAGGGCCTAGACAGCCTTGGCGTACCTGGCGATGATGGCAGCCACCTTCTCGGAGATCTTATCCTTCTCCAATGCGGCGATGCGCTCGGGCCTGTAGATCCCCAGGTCAAGTACGATGTTGCTGATCAGCCTGGAGTCGGTCACGTCGAAGGCGGGATTGAACAGGGCGATCTTGCCGGGCTCCAGCACGTCCGAGATCCTATCCATCGGCGGCCAGTAGCTGAGTGCGTCCTCGCTTATGAGGCTCAGCCTCTTCTTCTCCAGTGCCTCGTAGTGGTAGGGAAGGTAGACCTCCTCCTTGCTCCTCTCCTCTATCGGGATCTCGCCTCCGGTGTGATCCAGGTCCAGAGTCGAGTAGGAGGCAGCGACAACGAAGGGAACGTTGTTGAACGCCACCATCCTGGCGATGTCGCTTGTTCCGATCTTGTTTGCCACGCACCCGTCCCTGGTTATCCTGTCCGCCCCCACCAGGACGCGGTTGATCCCGAACTTCTCGAAGCTGCGGGAAACCATGTTGTCGGTTATGCCGGCCGCGGGCACCCCGGCTGTCATCAGCTCCCATAGCGTCAACTTGAATCCCTGGCTCCTAGGCCTGGTCTCCTTGGCGACGACCTTGACGTCCTTGCCACGAGAGGCGGCATACTCTATGGCGCCCAGCGCACTGCCCCCGTACGTGGTGGCCAGCGATCCGGCATTGCAGTGCGTGAGTACCACGTCTCCGCCCGAGATCAGTCGGCTGCCGTTCTCGGCAAGCGCCCTGCTGATGAAGATGTCCTCGACGAATATGTCGTCGGCCTCTTGTTTGAGATGGGTGTAGACATCCCCAGCCTTCTTCAAGGCGTTCTTGGCAGCGTCGCACATGCGATCGACCGCCCAAGCCAGGTTGACGGCTGTGGGTCGGGCTTCCTTTATCCTCTCAGCCGCTAACAGCACGGAGTCAACGGCACTCTTCTTGGTCACCTTCCTTTGTTGAGCAGCGGCCAGAAGAACGCAGTATGCACCCGTCACTCCTATCGCCTGGCTCCCCCTGGTCACCATGCCGCCTATGCCGATGCCGGCCCCCTCCTCCCAGGACCCCGTCCTCCACATTCTCAGTTCGTATGGCAACCTGTTCTGATCGAGCAGACATAGCTCGTCCTTGCGGTCGTCGTAGAAGAGGGTCAGAGGGAGGTTGGTCTTGTCGTTGACGTAGTCGCCGAGCTTCTCGTTGAAGGCGAAGTTCAAGCGCTCCAGTACCTTGTCCTTGTTCAGGTGCGCATCCTCAGGCAAGAACCCTCACCCCGATCACGGGATGACCTTCTTCAGATCGTACTCGATGATGTCCTTGGCTCCGGCCTCTTTCAGCTTGGGTATGAGCTGGACAAGCCCCCTCTTCTCGGCCACCGTCTCCAACGCATACCAGTCCTCGCCGTAGAGCTTGGAGATCGTGGGCCGCTCCATTGCCGGAACCATGCCGGCTATCTGATCGAGCTTGCCGGAGGGCACATTCATCTTCAGCAGGACCTTGCCCCTTGCCAGTATCGCCCCGGAGAGCATGATCCTCATCCCCTCAATCTTCCTCCTCTTCCACGCGTCCTTCAGGGCGCTCCTAGATGCGAAGAACCTTGCGCTGGAACCTAGCACCTCGCCGACGACTCTGAGCCTGTTCTGGGCAAGTGTTGCGCCGGTTTCAAAGCCGTCCACTATGGCGTCGGCCTCCTCGGGAGGCTTTGCCTCCGTGGCACCCCAGGAGAAGTGCACAGTCGCCCCCTTCGCGCCCAGCTCTTGGAGGTAAGCCTTGGTGAGATGCACGTACTCCGTGGATACGCGTAGATCCCTCGCCTTCGCAAGATCGCCCGGTCCCCGAATCGGCGAGCTCTCGTGGACGGCGAAGACGATGCTGAACTTGCCCACGCCCAGATCGAGGAGTTCTTCGATGCTGGCCCCGGTTTCGAGCATCCAGTCCTTTCCGCTGATGCCGACGTCATAGATGCCGTCTTGGACCAGGGACGGGATCTCTTGGGGCCGTAGCATCTTGACCCAAAGCTCGCCATCGTTGATTTGGGGGCGATAGGACCGCGGCTGCAGGTCGATGTCGTATCCGGCATCGCGTAGGAGGGAGAGAACCGATCCCTGCAGACTTCCGGTTGGTATGGCGAACTTGACCTGCCGGCTCAAGCGATCTCACTGGCGATCTCCGGGTTGCCGCTTGTAAATCTATTCCCATGTGTTCATGTCATATTCATGTTCGTGCTCCTGCGGGAATTCATAATGCCGGAGAGCGAAGGCCCACATGTGGCTTGGAATTGCAGGGCAAGGCGTTGAAGCCGAGAGGCAACATCTGCATTGAGGCTGGTGAGACAGAGCGTTGCTCCTGTTCGCTAGCACTGGCGGGCGCTTCTTTGACGACCTCAATCCAGCACTTCGACCTTAGCAGTCTCTGTACAAGCGGCTACCGTGCCCAATGCAAGGCTTGGCCGACGCGCCCGGGATGGATGCGAGCCAGTCCGTGGGATCGAGATGGATGTGCCCGGCTGCCCGGGGTGGTACGGGCAGTGGACCGGATCGGCCCCATGTTGAGGGAGCTTCTCGTTGGCCGGGAGGTGCATGCTGGGGCCTCTAAAGCTCCGTCTTCGCCTTCTAGAATACATTTAAACGCGCGTGGGGACCCCGGGACTCGATGTCCTCGTCCAGCGAGGAGCATGCTTCCCGGGACATCGCCCGTTTGGTGAGGAGAAGCTACCTCAAGAATGCGGCATACGCCTTCTTGGTGATGTTCGGCCTCGTCATGCTGGGGCGAGTCTTCCCGCCTTTCCGCACATTCGGTTCCTACATCCAGCTTGTTGGCTACCTTATCGGGGGGGCCGCTGCGGGCTACTACTTCTCCCAGGATCTGGACCGGGAGAAGGTGAGCTTCCAGACCAAGGATGGCATTCTGCTGTGGGTGATCTGCGCGGTGTGCTTCGTTTTCGCGATTGCGTCGGCATCCGCATTTGATGCCCTCCTGAACAGCAGAGCTGCAGGACGATCGTTTGTGTCGGCCCTGGCATCCCTTCTCGGCACAGGTCAGGCAACGACCACCGCCGCCTCAGCGGTGTTGGGACTGCTCGGCATAGCGATGGGTCGGGATATCTACCAGGAGCAGTTCACCATGCTCAAGCCCCTCACGCGCGAGAAGCGCGTGGAGGTCATGCAGCTTGCCTCCTCGGTGCAACCTCTCGTCGAAGCGAGGCATCGATTCGGGCCCAGATTCACCCGCGACCAGCTTTCAAGCCTTCTTCCGGGCGGCATGGATCGGGCACCCATGGAGCATACGATCTCGGATCTGGAGCGGCAGGGAGTTCTGGAGGTGGCCGGCGGGATCATCAATGTGACCTCCAAGGGAGAAAACCTGCTATCCATCTCGCGCTTCGTCGGAGGTCTCAGGGAAAGGGGTGATGAGGGCGCGGAGCTGTGCGCCTACTGCGGAAGGCCGATGAGGATCTCGGATAAGGCCATGCGCCTGAACTACTACGGCAAGGCCTACATGATGCACTACTCCGAACGTGAAGGAGTCAGGATATTCGGCAGGCTGCCCTATGTGGACAGGCTTCTGAACCTCAAGCCCGCAGAGGTCGCCCGCCCAGCCTACGAGAAGCCGACGGTCTTTGCGACCCTTGATCACAAGGCTGCCATGATGCTGGGCTTCCTCGGGGCCGGGTTGGCGCTGGCATCCTACACCCTGATGATCACCAGGGCCGAGGCCCTGCCCATAGCCAGCGATGTCTCGTTCTTCAGCGGGACGCTTCTCTCCGTGAGCCTCATTTTCGCTCTGTGCGGAATGGCCGGCGGGCTTCTGACCTATCTCAATCCTGGCAGCTCGTATGGAGGGGTCATGATGCTGGCCCTCCTGCTATTTGCAGCGCCCTTCGTGGGTCTGACCAGGCAGGCGGTTTTCGGAGGTTACTACGCCGCCGTCGGGCTGATCGCCATCGGTGGACTGATCGCCATCAAGGCGCACACGAGAATGGCGTGAGCCCCGCACCCTTCTGGACTGCATGTCAGCGGCCGAGTAGATGCCGATGCGATGCAGATGCAAATACCTTTATATTGCCTGATGGCCCAACCGACGAGCCTATGGACGAGCAGATGGTGATTGGAGGCTCGGGCTCGCAGGGATTGGCTGCTCGCGTGGCTCACAAGATGGGCGCGGTCTTCGGCAACGTGGAGATCAAGACATTCCCGGACGGCGAGAAGTACCTACGCATTCACACGCCAGTTGAGGGGAAGGATGTCATTCTGATCCAGACCATGGGGTTCATGCCGGATCGGCTCTTGATGGAGATGCTCTTCCTCACCGACACGCTCTCGGAGCTCGGCGCGTCGAAGATCACCGCGGTCATACCCTACTTCGCCTACAGCAGACAGGACACAAGCTTCAAGAGGGGGGAGGTTGTCAGCTTCAGGGTGGTCACGAAATTCATCGAACTCTCCGGAGTTGACGAAATCTACACCGTGGATCTCCACCTCCACCGCGTCACGGACGCCAAGTCGATGTTCAAGATTCCGGTCCACAACCTGACGGCCATGCCGGCGATCGGCGAGTTCATACGCAATAACTACTCTCTGGACGACCCAAAGGTGATAGCCCCGGATGAGGAGGCCGAACAATGGGCGAAGGCCATGGCCAAGGAGATCGGCGCCGAGTTCTCGGTGATGACCAAGGTCCGGAAAGGACCCGAGGAGGTCGAGATATCCACCGAGGTATTGGATGTTAAGGGCCGGGACGTCATCATCGCTGATGACATCATCAGCACCGGCGGGACGATGGCCACAGCCATCTCCCTGGCGAAGGAAGCCGGAGCGAAGGTGATCATAGCTGCCTGCACACATCCCCTGCTGATCGGGGGTGCGCTGAGCCTGATACATCAGTCGGGTGCGCTTGAGGTCATCGGAACCGACACGGTGCCCAGCAGCGTCCGGGTCGTGAGCATCGACCGGCTTCTTGCCGAGAACCTGCAGCGCAAATCCTAGGTCCCACCCCAGTGCAGGTTTCATCATCGGTCACTATGCCCTGGCCTACGCCGGCGTGGTCAACCAGTCGGACAACATCCTCCAGTGCACCTGCGCACCGCTGGGGTACCGTTCCGTGGAAGCCCTTGTCGATCGCGTGGACCCCGCCAGGATAGTGTTCGGCTCGGACCTAACGGACCTTGATCCGGCCCTGGGGCTTGCGCCAATAGCGTGCGCCGACATCAAGGAATCCGTGAAGAGGCAGATACTGGGCGGCAACATGCGGAGAGTGCTTGAAGGGATCAGGCCCGAGGCTGATGCCCGGCATCCGGGGCGAGGGGTCATCGGAAGCTCTGAGAAGGGACCCGCTCCATGATCGGATATTCCTGCTATCCGTGATCGGGGGGCCGACTCGACTGCCGCTTCAGTCGGCTCTGTCAAATCAGGGGCGAGAACACACAGGTCAGGGGTGCCCGAAAGGGTTTTATAGAAGGAGGTTCTCATAAAACCACCCTTTGTAGGGTTATTAGCGAGACAAAGGAGGAGGGAAATTGAAAAAAGGCATACTGTTGTGTATTGCAGTTCTACTGGCGACAGCTACAGCGTACGCGGTGCCGAACCTGACGTTGGTTTGGGAGAAAGTGTACAGAGACCCCTACGGGCTTCACCAGACCTGCCTGGGCGGGCTGAACGCGTTCGACGTCGATCGGGACGGGAAGATGGATATCGTGATCCCCTTCAGAAAGGACTCGCGGCGCATTCTGTGCGTAAACGGCGCCGATGGGTCGGTGAAGTGGGTCTTCCCGCCGATGACGGAGGACGGTCTGCCCGACGATCAGATGTACTCTCCGTGCATCGGCGACATGGACGGAGACGGCAAGTACGAGATACTCGGCCAGGGCAGAAGCAAGGACCTACACTGCATCGATGCAGCTACCGGGACGCGCAAGTGGAAGTTCGAGTGCACGGCCACCGACGCATCGGTTGTTCTGTTCGACATAAACGGCAATGGCAAACTGGAAGCTGTGTACTGCGGCGGGGATACGGTGTTCGTCGTTGACTCGACGGGCAAGATGGTGTGGTCATACAAGATGACGGCGAAAGGGGAGACTCCTGTCGTCTGGGACGTGGATAGGGATGGCTTGGTTGATATCATAGCGGCGGACGCGAACGGCAATGTGTTCTGCCTCAGCAACACGGGCGTTGAGAAGTGGAGATTCCCGATGGGCGGCATGACGCACTCCGTAGCCCCCATCATCGCTGACTTCAACAAGGACGGCGAATACGAGATTGCCGTGCCGAGCCACGACAAATACCTGCACATGCTGACCTTCTACGGCACCGAGGCGTGGGGATTCCCGATAGCTCAACATCACTGGGCTGTCCACGAGAAGGCTGGCAAGCACGAGGCCGGATTCGCGGCCGCCGACCTGACCGGCGACGGGTGCATCGAGATCATCATCAGCGACTGGATTGGCAATGTCCATGCGGTCAGACACGACGGAAAACAGCTCTGGCACAGGAAGCTTCCGGAGGAGGTCTGGACCGGAATACTGGTCTTGGACTTCACCGGCGATGGCAAGCTTGACGTCATCGTCCCGGCCGAAGGCAACGAGTCGACCGCTTACCCGAACGGATGCGTGATGGTCTTGGATGGTGCAACTGGCGCGGAGAAGATGGTGTGGCCTGAGTGGCTCACCGCGTCGGCGCCCTCCGCGGGAGACATCACGGGCAGGGGATACGTAGAGATCGTGGCGCAGGCATGGAGCGAACCATTCAAGGTTCTTACAGCGGGCGCCAAGATCAATCCGAAGCTCATGCCTTGGCCGTACTGGTACAAGAGCCCGACGAACAACGCGGTCTATCCGATCCCCGAGCTGGCAGCGTCAGCAGTCGCATTCGCGGTCGTCGTAGGCTTCAGGAAGCGAAGCGAATAGGCCGAGAAGAACCGTTCTTTTTTTCTTCTTTTTCTATATCATCCTTCTAGACGCAGTCTTCGCTGCAACAGCCAGACGGGCCTCGCGCAGCAGGTCAGAAGGAAGACGCGCGTTTCCCAGAAGACGGGGCGGCGCCACATGGCGCGATGTGAGAGCTGGAGAAGAACAATAGGGCTGGGGTCCATCGAAAGGAACTCTTGCGGGATGGATCGGATGCCTCTTTCGGGATCACACTCGGGATCACACGCCCTCCCGAGACTCGACCTCGATCGGAGCAAGGATCACTTTCTTCACAACCAGGCCACACACCAGCAGGCCGATCGCCCATACGGCCACTAGGAGAAGTGTTCGCTGCAGGTTCTCCTTCTTTCTGGCCTCTTCCGCCTGCTTGATCAGCCTTGCCTGCCTGGTCCTTGCCTCCTCCAACTTCACATCAAGGTCCTTGCTTACCTCCGCAAAGCGGGAGCTTCCCTGGGCCGCCCAGAGTACGCAGTTCGTGAATAGGCGGGCGAAGTTCTCGTCATTGACGAGGTTCCCATAGTATATGTCGACCCTTGAAGCTGACACGACCCAAACGGCCGGGAACGCGACCGATCTGCCTCCTCTCTCGCTCTCGTAGGCAAGGACGATGGGAGCACCTGTCTCACCATCCCTGAAGGGGACCTGGTAGTCGCCCGGAACGGGCAGATACTTCCCGTCCGGCCCGACGGAGAAGTAGATCCCCATTCCGATCAGTTCGAACCTGTCCGGAAGGCCGGCCGTTATCTCGCCTGCATCGGCCTTCGTGTAGTTCCTAGCCCGCTTCTGGCCGGCCACGTACTGCTGCACAGACCCGTTGGCGTGGGTGGGGAAGACCTTGATCGCCAGATCGCCCGCCGAGGGCCTGTAGCACATCTCCCTGAGCCCGATCAATCCCCCTCCAGCCTCGAAGAAGGTGATAAGGGCCGGATCCATTCCGGTGATCTCGGCCTTGTTGGCCGCATAGGCGATCACGCACTGCGTCTGGGGAAGAGAGGCCGCAAGGGCCAGCGTCTCGGCGCTATTCACGATCTTGACGTCGCTGTCTATCGCCTCACTCGCCTCGATCAGCGATGCCAGTGCCTGAGCAAATCCAGTGTCCGCGCCGGTGTATATCCAGATCGTGGGCCTCACCTGCGAGTTCGCTCCCATCGCGAACGGAATGAGGACCAACATCGCCATGGCCAGGAGAACGCATCTCATAACATCACCTCTGGGCCCCCATGACGTTGAACATGGGCTCTTCGTAGAGCCTTCCGTCAAGGTAGATCCTAATCGCTTGCATGAAGGTTATGCTGAGCTTCTTTGGCGAAGTCAAGGACGGGAAGCCGTAGGGGAGGTTCTGGGCATCCGCCTCAACGGTGAAGATGACGGAGAAGGTGTCGTCCTTGCCGACGCCGGCGTAATCCAACACCCCTCCTTGGGGCGCCTGCGACAGGGGCATGCGGGTCGCCCCCTCCCAGATCTGTTCGTCCGGTAGATAGTTCTGCTCCTCTGCGTTGTGGGACACGCTCAGGGACACGACGTTCTTCTGTGGGGTGAAGAAGAAGTCGGAGGTGCCGGCCAGGAAGTAGGCTTCGCCCTGATCATCTATGATGCCTGCGTAGATCAGGGGGGCGGCAAGAATCGATTCCCGTCCCGAGACGTACTCCAGCACGACGCTGTAGTCGTAGACCAGCATCTTGCATTCCCGGCCGCCCAGTTGGAAGCGGTGCTCGATTCTCTCCGGCTCAAGCCCCATGTAGGCCGTCTCGTTCTCAAGCCACCGGATCTTCACGACGTTGTCGAGTACCTCCTTCGGGCTGTCGGTGGCGTTATAGGCCTTCTGGGGATTGATCATCTCGGGCACCTTGAGATTCACCTGGCTTAGAATGGAGAATCTCAGCTGCAGGTTCTCGAACTTCTCCCTGGCGACCATGGCGAAGCTGAACGTCCCCTTTCGATTCTGCTCCAGTATTGTGGGATAATCGTTCTTGAGAATCTCCACCGGCTTCTCTATTCTCTCCCTGGCTATCGTGAGCATTATGAGGGTGGAGAGTATTAGCGAAACGGCTGCAAGGCCGAGTATCCGTTTATCAACTTTCATGAAGCCACCACTTGACGGGTAGGGCTGGGGTGTTTGAGCTGTTTCTTATTTCTTTCGGGAAAGAAACCGGAAAGGGGCAGGCGAAGTACGTGTGCAGGGGATACGATGGAGCAATGATCCCCCCGGCCCGTTCCAGTGAGCCCAGCGACCAATCCACGGCATTGCATCTGAGCCTGTTCGATTGCGCCTGAAGGCGGGAGGCACGCACGGAGGCCCTGTGAACGGGCTGCCCATCGGCCAACGGGCCCCAGTGCACAGCCCAAGCCCCTCCGTCCCGATGCTCGATAAAAAAGTTTAAATATAGGGCGGGCTGCAGTAGAAAGCAGACATCCAGCGAGCTGGATGGGTGGTTCGATGGAAAAGACAGGAACAGTAATCATAGGAATGCTAGTAGCCTTCATGGTTTGTCCAGTTCTCTTGGCTCAAGAGACGGCGAAGCCGGTGATACTGATATACCACGGGCCCAAGACCGGGGCTCAGGAGCTCCGCCAATACGGCCAGGCCCTTGCCGAGCTGATAGAGAGCGATCCGAGGATGGCGGGCAAGGCCGAGATCGTCCTGGTTGGCGATCAGGACCTGATGAACACGCTTCTCTACTTCCCGCAGGTGAAGTGCGTCGTCATGGCGATGACGACCTGGGAGCTGAAGGCCGACAGGATCGTGCGCAGCACCCTTTGGTACTTCAACCAGGGCGGTGGCATCGTGGGCCTCGGGAATGCGGGGTATGGATCTGTGA
>CAYVLA010000018.1:27848-41246 GCA_964452145.1 Hadarchaeota archaeon (SeqCode) | reverse complement strand
CGTTACCAACGAAGAAGCCCTGGGGTGTCGGAATCAGGGTGGTGTTCCTAACATAACATAGCCTCTGAGGCATTCGATGCTTAGCTTCTTGGTCCCCGGCTGCTCGGCTCTCCAGCTGGGAGTCAACTATGCACACGTCTATCGTTTTGCAGTTTGTCCGAGAAATGCCACACTCCTGCTCGATACTGCCGGGGACCCCGATGATCTCCGCCGGGGACCCCGCCGCGATGCTGCGTATCTCGGTGAAGCTTCATCGATCATGGCCACTGTCTCATCAAGATCCCAGGAGGGGCAGCGATGCACCATCACCGCGGAAGGAGATCCGAAGCAGGCCACCGCGAAGGCCTACTACTCGACGTTTCATGCAGCCAGGGCCCTCAGGCGCGGAGGAGATAGCGAGGACAGGACATTGTGCGATCATCCTTTCTTCCTAGGATCATCCCATTCCTGCAGCCATTGAACAAGACGACTCCGCACGATCGCCGAGACACCAAGCCCCTTCTTCTCTGCTATGAACGCCAGCTTGTCATAGGTCACTGCATCCACAGTAACGCTTATCCGAACCGATCTCCTCGCCCTGTCCATCACCTTGTCATTTGCTCGAACTTCCTCTTATATCATTCGTTTGCTCTCTGCCTATCTGCGCTGCCTTCGGCGTGCGGCGACTCTGGTTCCACCCTGTGCCCCATGGTTTCCACCCTACATCACCATTCAGGACCGGCGAGACAGCCAACACCTAGTGAACTGACAACTTTGTCTGTGGTATTCATGTGCTTGAGAGATTGGACTCGTTTTCATTGTGTCACCCTGTGATAGACTGTCATGACGCTAGTCTAAGGGCCGAATCTCTTGATGTACTCCTCGCAAGCAATGATGCCGAAACTGGAGGAGATATCCCTCAGATAGTCGTACCACCTGCCGCCGTGAGACGCTCTTTCCTGGAAGAAAGCCCCAAACGTGTCCTTGTCGGATGCATTCTTGTACTGGGATTCCAAAACCCAATTGAGGGCGCGTTCTGACGCTTCGAGGTACCTCTGTTCTCCGGTGATATCGTGGAGATGCAGCCACACATTCGCGAACATTGAAGTCGCCGCTCCATCTGGGCGCTCGCGCTCGGTAGGTCTGCCGTTGGGCTGGTAGACGTTCCATAGAAAGCCCCTCGAGCTTTGCCACCTCATCATCAGGAGAGCAACGGTCTCAAGCACCTCTCGATAGGTGCTCCTCGGCCATTCCAGGTAAGCTGCAAGAAGTGGGGCCACATGCCAGTACTGCGCCCTGGAGGCGATGTTCTGCATTCGGAGATGTGGCCAGAACTGCATCTCGGGATCGGTTCTACAGGAGAACATTCCCTCCCCGTCCGCTGAATTCACCAAGGCGTCAACCTGTCTCTGAAACACCACCCGATAGATCTTCTTCCCTGTGAACTTGTGGAGCATGAGGAACCCTCCCTCATCAAGCATATGGCTTCTGAAACCGCCTAGCACACCTCGATCTGGGTAGTACTCTCCTAGATGCGTACCGTCAGTGCGACAGGCAGCGTCCACAAACCAATCAGCAGCATCTTTGGCGATTCTCAGGCAACCTGGATCGCCTGTCGTCCGATGAAGCTCCACCAAACCTCCGAGGGATTGATAGTTCATGTCAACGTACAGGGGCTCGGTCCCATTCAACCACGGCCTGAAGAACGACCCCTTGTGAGTGCCATCCTTGCACTGTATTCTCCCCAAGTAGTCCGCTGCAGCTTGCGCCGACTGCCTCCATTCGGAGTTGCCTATCCGGCACGAGAGCATCGACAATGCTCTGATCGCCTCTGCGCTATGCCACACATACGGCCTGAGGACGAACGTCTTCTCATGGAAGAAATACTCGGTTCTTATCGCCCCCCTGTTTGGGTCGGTCGGTTCTCCTATCTGGGCAATCCTCGCAAGCCAGTTGGCTGCGCGTTGCGACGCTATGTCCAGCCTTTCAAGATCCAACATCGAACAACGATGCTCCTTTGCAGCCCGGGATTAAAGCACCAACACTAGCAGCTTTGGGACTCAGGCCCGCATGGAACTAGAGCGGGGGGCATAACAGCCCTGTCAGTTCCTCTCCCTATCTGTGTTTTGTCCTTTGGCTGAGCACGCCAACGAGCAGGAACAACAAACCTAGAGCACTCAAGAGGCCTTCGGGAACGGCAAGCTCGAAGTTGCCGGTGTTGCCTGGATCAAATCTCCAGAGGGGCCAGACGGCGTTACCCGTCTTGGCGACAGGCGCAGCTAGGCAATATACTACGTTGTCGCCCGCCGTGACGACGATTTCAAGTCTGCCATCCCCGTCCACATCGCCTACCATTGGCGCGGCGAACCCGATCTTCGAAGCTGGAAATGTATAGGTTGTCTTGATTCGCCCGCTTCGACCGTCAGCGACGTATAGGTTACCATCCCACGAGTTCCAGATGACCTCCTGAAACCCATCTCCATCGAGGTCGGCGATCGCTTGTCCTCCCTGCACTCCGTACTGGCTGCCCTCCGGTCCCTTCCATTCCCATAAGCGTTCTCCGTAGCTGAGCACGGTTAACGTGTTGTTGTTCGAACCAAAGACGATGTCGGCCCTTCCATCCCCGTCGAGGTCACCTGCTGCAGGTTGGTTCTGCGAAGGACCTGGCCAGTCTCGGTTGTACTGCCACTTGAATTCTCCCTTCCCATTCACACATACTATCCGGCTGCCAGTATCGATCACGATCTCCTTCCCGGGGTCCGGGTATATGTCTACGAGGATCGGGCCCGTAATAGTACCTCCGAGAGGAATGCCTGCACTTTCATTACTGGTGAAAATTACCCTTCCTGTCTTGGCTTCCAGTATGGTGAGGTTACTGGGACTTGCTGAAACGACCTCGGGCAGTCCATTGCCTGTCACGTCTCCGACCGCCAGGTTCGTGTAGGCCTGTGTTCCCTTCGATGCATAGTTCCAGATCAGCTTGCCATCGCCATCCAAGCATACGATATTGCCATTCCTGTCGGGAGCGAGCACCTCTCCCTTGCCATCCCCATCGATGTCGGCTATCGTCACAGAACAGAACATGGGCTCACTGCTAAGGTTGAAGGCCCAAATCTGGTTACCATTCGTATCGTAAGCATGGACTCTGGGCCAGGATTTCTTCGTGGCCCAGGGATACCTACTGATGAGCACAATCTCCTTCTTCGAATCGCCTGTAATGTCTCCAACGGCGAGCTGAGTTACCGAGCACAACCTGAACTCGTCGATCCGCCATCGTATGCTGCCATCGGCGTTCAGCACTGCTAGGGTATATCCTTCTTGGAGGATCGACACAAGTATCTCCATCTTCCCGTCGTTGTCCAGGTCAGCCATGATCTGGTAGAATCCGAGCTTGCCCGGAGCATCGATCGTGTAGAGCGGTGTCTTCCACTTGACGACTAAGTCGTAGTCCTTTGCCAGAACGGGATACACCGAGACCGAACATACTAGGAAGACAAGAAACGTAGTTGTTCTAACTCTCAACGTGACACCCGCCTTGCCCCGGCGATTTGGCCATAAAAATCTTAGGCGCTAGATTGCATTCATACGCACCTCTAAACAGCATAGCGGGAAACTGCGCAGCAATATGCAACACGAACTTCCCTGCAGATCAGCACAGAAGACGGGCCTATGGGATTCGGTGTCGCGACCGCAGAGCATCCCGTCGTACCGCATTTCTTCACCTGACACCGCGCGTGAACGGGGCGGTTGTGAGCAGATCGTCACCTTCACCATCTCGAGGCACACAGACACTTATATCCGACTCGATCCGGCGTTCCTACAGAGACATGGGTGCTTGTTCTTGCCCTCGAAGTGGCCATGCGACGTTCATGCCAGCACTCTTGCGAGACTGGGCAACATACCGAGGTGGCTGATCTGCGGACCCTTTCAACCCTTGGATGTGTCGGGGTACTTCAGGCTCTATCAGCTGGGCAGACCTGAGATGCCAGACCTCGATCCTCTAGGCGGGGAGTTGTCCGTTGAACCTACTGCGGGAGACCTCGTCAGATCGGGGCAAGCAGCGGATGGGGAGGCATACTGGGAAGAAGTCGCGCCCCGAGATGGTCCGATCGATTTCGCATCGCTCTATTCCTCGTCAAGTGGTGGCATCGCCTATGCTGCCGCATACATCTCAGCGCATCGCGATCAGCTATTCGTCTGTGATTTTGTTCCACAGGAACTCGGGACCCTTATCCTGAACCACTGTGCCATCGCACATGAATCAGGTCCTGTTCGGATTTCTCTGAAGAAGGGCAGTAACTTGCTTGTTGTCAAAGTCATCGGTTGGACGAACCAACAAGGGTCGTGGACCCTGTCGTGCGCCTTTCACCCCGCCAAACCGGTGGGCCGATCTGGTCTGCTTGTAACAGCGCCAAAGGCTACTGGGTACTTCCGAGGAGCCGAGGCACGCCCGAAAGCCGAGATCGAGTTTTACCTCGTCAACACCACGGACGTCGATTTCGCGGGCATACCATTCCGAGTGACCTTGGATGGGCAGCAGCCGGCCGCGACGGGAACAGTTGAAGTTGTTGGTCGGCGCGACATCACGAGAGTGGTCTGCGGGCTAGAGGTAGGCGCTGGCGGGACGGCCGGCGGCCGGATCAGTGTTGGGATCAGGGCCGGGTCAGCACGGGGATCAGCCTCTCGACGCCTGACCAACCCTCGACATCCTCCTTGGTTGGATTCCGCGGTCTATCTAGGCGTAGGTTTCCACTGCGACCCGGTGTACAAGTACTCACAAGCCATGCACACCGAGGTTGCGTTTCATAACGTAACCCAGTATCTGGACTTCTGCCGGGCTGATCCGGGTTTCAGATTCATCCTCCACGAACTGGACTACCTGAAACCATACATGGATTGCGTACCCGAGAACCGCGACTATCTGATTGGTCTTGTCCGTGCAGGCAGAGTGATTCTGGCAGGATCGTATAATGAGCCCAGTGAGAAGAACATCTCCGGCGAGCAGATAATCCGCAACATTCTCTACGGCAAACTCTTCGCACGATCCCAGTTTGGGGTGGACCCGAAGGTCTACCATCCTTGGGATGTGTTTGGGCATATTCCCCAGCTGCCCCAGATCCTCGCCAAATCAGGCATGATAGGAGCCGTATGGTGCAAGACCATCGAAGGGTTTCCTCCACTGTTCAGACACATGTCGTTAGATGGCACGACCGTTCCCTGTCGAATGGTGCCCATGGATTTCCCAGCGAACAGCTTCGAACAGTTCAGGGAGAGAGCATATGACGGTCTTGACGAGATGGTGTCGATGGGCCATCCTTTTGATCTCAGAATGGACTGTCAGGATTTCAAGCCCCCCAGTCCATGGATGCTTGGCAGATCGGATGAACTGAGCACGCTTCTACCAAGAATAGAGATCGCAGATCCTGCGCGTTTCTTCGAGAGGTTGCTGGACAACGAACGAAGCGGTCGTCCTCTGCCAGTAGTCTCCGGGGACGCCACCCAGTACCACATTGGCACATCCCTGTCGAGAGTGGAGCTGAAGATTGCGAACAGACTCATCGAGTCTGCATTGTATAGCGCCGAACTACTTTCCACCTTTGCATCGGTTCTGGGTAGGCCATATCCAGACATCATTCTGGACAAGGCGTGGCGACAGATTCTCTTCAACTCGCATCACGATGGCATCACGGGGACCTGCTCGGACATTTCCTATCTCGACATGTTGCAGGGATACAGGGAAGCCCTCGCTCTTGCCAAACTGATCGTCAAGGAATCCTTGAGCTTCATAGCGGCAAACATCGATACAACTGGAACCGCTTGCATTCCCTTGATTGTGTTCAATGCCCTGAATTGGGAGAGAACCGATGTTGTGAGGGCTTGGGTAAGGTTCCCACGGCCAGTCCCCTCTTTCTCATTAACGGACATGAAGGGGGATCGCATCCCTTTCAGCGTTCTCGAAAGCGAGGCGACGGATCAGGGGACACTCGCAGCCCGAATCGAGTTCGTAGCCCACGGCATCCCATCCTGCGGCTACTCGGTGTACGGGGTATCTCCCATGGAAGAAGGCACTCTGCCACAGTGGGAATCACTAACAGACGCAGACTGTATTGAGAACGAGTTCCTGAGGATCAAAGTTGACAGGTCGAGAGGAGGTGGCATCTGCAGCTTCATAGACAAACAGTCCGGCAAGGAGATTGTCAGGGAGGATGGTGATCACCTTGCCAACGAAATCGCGGTGCTCAAGGAGAAAGGTGACAGACCAGACCCCTCATGGGAGTTTCACACCACCGGCGAGAAGACGTTCTCCAGGGACTACCCCGTCGATGTTACGGTACAGAAGTCTGGTCCGACGATGAGAATCCTAGTTCGAGGCAGGCTAGGAGAGACTTGCGATCTCGTCAGGGAGATATGGCTTCGACGAGGCATGAGAAGAGTAGACCTCCGAACGGAGATCCGACACTACTCGGGACAAGATGATCTCCTTGCGGTACTCTTCCCCATCCAGGTGGAGGGCGCGGGCCTCACTTTTGAAGAGAGATTTGGCGCAATCGTGAAGTCTCCCGGCCGAAGTGCCCTCGACTACCGGACTTGGGCCGGCCATGCCTACTCGGGTTGTGCAATCCATTCATCTCAGAACTTCTTCGACTACGGCTCAACGACCAAGATGAGGTTCGTGGATGGACAGGGGCGAACAGCTGCGTCTGTACCTCTCGGCTTGGTAGGTCTGATTCTGCCTCCGAAATATGGCGCCGTTGAGAATATTGCTGCGGATCTCCAGAAGGGTCTGGCTAACCGAGGAATCCTCACAACCCCCATCCCCGGTGATGAGGCCCGGAATATGGGCCTCGGGAATGCCAGCTTCACAATCTCCCTGGGATATGCGGGGAACAACCCGTATTCGAGTTCCGTTCTGAGGAGGGCCGAGGAGGCCGTTAGAGAGTACCTCGCCGACCAGATACGGCACAAGGGGTTTGGCCTCGTCGTGGTTAAGGACAACGCCCCCTACGTTGGCGATAATGCTCCGGTCTTGGTGGTCGAGGCAAGGAACCCATCAGCTCTCGAGGAAGCCGTGGGCTTTCTACTGCAGGGCCTGGAATCCGGCGATCTAGTACTTCCTGAGCATTCCAACCGTCTTGGGGACAATTCGGTAGAGGACTATGGGGTAAGCGTCCTGAACAACGGCAACATGGCGAACACCGTTGAGCCCGATGGGACGATGACCCTGCTCCTTGAACATACATCGGACTGGGTTCGGAAACATCTCGGACAAAGGTTCGTCCCCGAGCAGACAGACAGGGTATTCTTCTATGCCGTGTACCCACATGCAGCAAGCTGGAGAGAGGCCCAGTCCTATAGAAGGGGTTGGGAGTACAACATCCCTTTGATATCCATCCAAGTCGATCGGCACAAGGGGCGTCTACCCCCGAGGCACTCATTTCTGACGATTTCGTCCTCCAACGTGGTTCTTTCGGCCTGCAGGCCCAAGGACAACCCCGTAGCGACTTTCGAAAGCTTCGAACCCGGTGCTGGAGGAGGAGTAATGCTCAGGTTATACGAAGCCGAGGGCAAAGCAACGGAGATGGAAGTCAAACTATCGTGCGAGATAAGTGAGATCTGGAAGACGAACCTGCTGGGAGAACGCCTCGGGCAGGTGGATCGCGTAGGCAACAGCTTCTCAGATTGCATAGGCCCCTTCGCTGTCGAAACCTACGAGGTCAAGCCGTCGGGGGTCCTGCCCACCGTCCATATTGGGGAGGCGGCAGCCGAGGTCATGCAGCCTACCTACTCCAAGTATTGGAGGCATAACCTTGGTGCCGCACCTTGGAGATTCCAGCCAGTGGCAGTCTCTCTTCAGGGATCCGCGGTGAGCGAAGTGAACGGATACCCAGCCGAACTGAACCGCATATCCGCCTCGGTGGTGAACAACTATGCAGACCGAAGCATCTCTGGCAATGCCTTCATTGATGCCCCTGCCGGGTGGACTGTCACACCTAGGACTCTGCGGTACGAGGTGGCACCCGGAAAGCATGCATCGTACCCCGTCACGTTTGGTTTCTCCCGGTTGAGAAAGAGAGGACTTCTTCAAGTAAGGCTGACTCACGAAGGCCAGATCCTAGAGGATGCAATGGAGATCGGAAGTAGCAGCAGGCACCTCTACCAAGGGAAGGATGTCGAACCCCCCTTGGGGCCCGATGTCAACGACGACCCTGGTATCGTGTGGAGCGCGTCCGCCGAGGACGATGTGTTGACAGTCCGTGTTGAGAACCGCTACTACGAACCCGTAGGCGGGACCATTGCGATGATAAGCCCATTGGAGAGTTGGTCGGAAGAGGAGGTTGGCGATTACTCACTTCTCGAACTTGAACCGGCGGTTCGAGGCTTCCACATCGCAGGGAGATCCTCCTGCGCTCTTCAGTTTGCACTTGTCAGAAGAACCGCATGCGAAGCCTCACTCTGGGCCTATGCGAAGCTCATCTGCAACGGGCGGGCTGAGTACAAGAAAGCGCTCTGACACCAGCTGAGAGACCATCACGTTATGGAGGCTGCGACACCCCCATCCTGAACTGAGGGGGAATGAAAAAGGTCCGACGATCTTCGGGCCGGATCATGGGATAGCACGAAAGGATCGGTTTGCTCGTCGGCCATGCTTCGGCGGCACTTGATCTTCTGCCGAACGGAAGTGACTGATATTCCTGCCATGGGTTCTCCGCATACACGGGTCATGGCTGCCTGTGGCCTCCTGCGAAGGGGAAGTTCTCTGGCAAGCTCAACTTCCTCGCTTGGCCTCCTCAGTAGGCGCTGATCTTCGGGGCTCCTCCAATCTCAAAGCTCCCACCACAGAAATCGACATCAAGAAGGTCGTTGTTGCGAAAAGGGCAGGGAACGAAAACCGATCAATGATAACGCCCCCCACGACCGACAGGAGAAGCACAAAGCCGACGAAGCTGTTCAGGATTCCGACATATGTCGGACGACGGGCGATCGGGGCTATCTCCAGAGGGTAGTTGTTCCTACACAGCAGGATGCCTGCGGCTCCCGATCCTTTCAGGGCGAAGACGAAGCTGAACACATGGTAGTTGGGTGAGAGTAGAGCAACGACCGGGGCCATGATGGACATGAGAGTAGATACTCTCGTCAAACCCCGATATCCCCTTTTGTCTCCCACGTAGCCCCATGCGAGATTAGACACCGTAGTGGCGAGCATTTCGATGGTGACGAACAGCCCCACCCAATCCGTCGGTGCGTGCAACACCCTTGTCGCGTAGATAATGTAGAAAGGTAGCGAAAGCGATGACGTATGTGCGAATATCATGACGTGGAGGAAAGTCCTAAAATTACGATCCTCCGATAGCACTCTCCGGACCTGGTGTAAGTGCTCGGATCCGCCTTCCAGATTGGGGCTGAACCTGCCGTCCGGCTCAACAACAAAGAGAAAGACCGCGACGGCAGAGAGGGTGAAGACGAACGTCAAGAAGAAGAGGACGAAGTAGTTCTTGGGGAAGGGGAATCTCTGCGCATTCCCGAGGACAATGGCGACCACGATCCCAGCCAGAGCAGCTACAACCCCAGAGAAGAACATTCGATATCCGAAGTACCGTCCCCTCTTGTCCGGGGGAATCGTCTTGCCAACAATGTCCATGAAAGTGATGCCGTTGAGGCTGCCCAGAATCGCACAGCTCGCCAGAGACCCAAAGAAAACGGCAAGATAGAGCTTGTGGTCTATCCTGTCTGCCCAGAGAACTGAACCTGTGAGACAAAGCCAGGACGAAAGGCGGAACAGAGCTGCAATCTTCCACAGTCTCATCTTCCTAGGCATATTCTCCACGTACCGCGCCACCGCGACCTGAGGCAATAGCCAGCCCGCGGTGACAAGCGTTCCGGTCAGGCCGATCAGTATGCTCGATCCTGTGAATAGGGAGACGAACACTGGGAGAATGGTCCCTGGTTCGGAGAAAGCCATCCCGCCGGTGAACAAGGTCCCGTTGATGACGCCCAGCCAGAAGTTTCTCGAGAAGTGACGTTCCGAGACCTCGTACGTCTCGTACGTGGGATCAGGGCGTCCGCAGCCACCGTTCATGCCACCCCTCGCAATGGATGGTGGATAAAAATGCTCAAAGCCTTGATCCGCCGGGTGAGACTGGCGCCGTCCCAGTGATTCCTCACGGGCTTAGCGCCCTTGACGATGGGTTCAAGACAGCTGCGGGTGGCCCAGAAGTACCACTTCTTCAGATAGTTCTCTGCCTGTGCGGGGTCATCGTGTTCCCAGAGTCTCTGTAGAGCCGTCTTGATGTGGTAAGCCCGGGCTGTCCTGAGATCCAGGTTCTTGATCCCGTCAAGTCTGTCTCTCTGCTTCTTGGTTGGGTTAGGTGGGTTCATGAGCCAGATATGCCTGGTGTTCTTCAAGACCTCGTTGACTGCCCTCTCCTGTCTTCTCACCGTGTCAAGGGCCTTGTTGATCATGGCCAGGACATGGTACCGGTCGAAGGTGATCTCCGCCTCGGGGAAGTTCCGATCAATACCCAGGACGCATGCTGGGGACATGTCGCAGCAGAACTGCTTGATGAGCTCAGGGTCAATCTCGGGATCTGCTCTTCCCTGGTACTCAACCCACTCCCTGAACCTGGTGATGGTGAAGGAGTCTCTGCCATCCTCGACATCCACCACTGTGGACTTACCGATGTCACAGAAGACCGAGACACAGTTGTGTCCCTTCCGGACCGAGGCCTCATCTACCCCCACCTTTCTCAATCCGGATAGGTCCCGCCTCCTCCTAGCATGGGCCACGTAGTGGTGGAGTATACGCATCCCTACGATCATGGAGGCTGCTGGCACCGACATCTCCCTGCCCTACCTAGTGCTCCCTGAGGGCCTAGCATCAATTGCTCCTGCGTGCCTCTCGATATCGGGATATATCCAAGCGGCGGTGAAGCCGTTTGGGACGAAGCTGTAATCGTCCACCCAGTTCTCTTCGTCCGAGAACGTTCTGGGGCCTACCGACAGAGGGTCGCCCGCTT
Organism: Hadarchaeota archaeon (SeqCode); assembly: GCA_964452145.1. Taxonomy (GTDB): domain Archaea; phylum CAYQAE01; class CAYQAE01; order CAYVLA01; family CAYVLA01; genus CAYVLA01. Next base: position 30,252 of record CAYVLA010000018.1, on the reverse strand, counting down.
TGTGGTGGTGGGGTCCTAGAAGGTTCCTCAGAGTATTGGTTAACCTGACTTCCAACACGTTCCTGCCCTCGCAGAGCCCACGGACCATCATCCTACCGGACCCCCAGCAGAGCGTACCCTGCTTCCTGCCGTTGACCGATATCGAAGTCACGGCAGCCCTAAGTCCCTCCAGTTCCAGCCAATAGGGCGCGTCGAGCAACTCCCTCAGACGGAACTCCTGGGTGAGCGAGATCGTCCCCGCAAAGAAAGGATATCCCCGAGCTACGAGATCTCCGGACTCCACATACTCCGCCTCATCGATCAGCCTGAACCGTCGAGCATGCGAGACTTCGACTGCGAAGTCTCCAACCACATATGCGTTCTCGACCTCGGAGTCTTCAGCAAAGACCCCAGAAATGCGCACCAAGTTCTGTCCCTTCCGAACACAACCTAGTATGCCGATCTTCCTGAAGCTTGTGTCAATCCACCATCCTCGCTCAGAGCAAGGAACCCGGTTGGAGTTAACCTCCACAGCATACCTCTCAGGACACTCAAGCACAAGCCAGATGTTCCTAGGACTTGCCGTCCCGAAGGCCGCATCGAACCTGTACTCAACGGAGAATCCCTCTCCCACATGTTTCCCTGACAACTCTCGTTGGGCCTTCCAGACCGGTATCCTTCTTGACCATGCAGCGCCTTGGCTTCTGAACCGGCAGTAGTCCAGTGTGAGTGAGTTGGGGTCAAGCCTCCTCACTCTCCACTTGTCCCCAAGTTTGACCAAATGCTTCCTCACAAGCCCCACCACACAAGCCAGTCTGACATCTCAGGTCCTCTTTCGCGGAGCTGTCCTGTACGCTTCTCGACGGGCATGATCCGGTCAGATGCCATGTTCCGTGCGGCTACTGCTCTCAACGGTTCCATCCGATATCATCGATCTGTATATGAGGAAGATGGCCATCGCACCAAGAATCGTTGAGATCAACCTGATCGCGTTCGTCCATGTGGTCTTCCTTGTCTCCTTTTCAGCGTTAAATTCCATCAGGTCCTCCAACCCTTGGTTCCTCAGCTCGAGCTGAGAGAAATACTGATCTCTCCTAGCCATTGACCTAGCGTATCCCTGGTTGTTGTGGACCCATAACAAGGCGTTCAGGAAGACCTTTCTGAAGGAATCGTGATTGACGACCTCGCCATAGCACCCAGGACCCTCTTGCTCCACGAGGTTGAGGCCAGCGAACGTCACCGATCTGCCCTGTTGTTCGTATGATATGACCAGAGGCATACCACTGACTGGCTCCTCGTAAATGATCGAGTAGGATCCGTTGGCAGGCATCACCGGCTCAGGTACTAGCGTCTCAGGGTTCAAATGCACGACGTACTCTTGCTCGACCAGCTGGAGGTTGTCCACACCCGACGATATGGCGTTCGAACGTGCTGCCCGGTACTCAAGCACGTATCTCCCGGTACCGAAATCGAACCTGCTTAGCTCGACATAGTTGCCGAAGAGAGGAAAGACCTCATCGGCTAGTTTGCCGGTAACTGACCTGTGCCCAGCGGACGCCAGTCCGATCAGCCCTCCTCCGTTTCTGAAGAACCACCCGATTTCCTCCAGAATCCCCGATCTGTATAGCTCAGGGATCGTGAGAAAATCCATGCGAGGTCCGAAGACGACTGACCTTATCTGAGGCATCAGGAGCATGACGGCCAGTTCCCTGTAGTCCGATATCTCAATGGCGTCCAGCCCCGAGTTCTCGCGAATGATCTCGGCCAGCGCGGAGCCGAACTTCACGGGTTGAACAAAGATCAGAACGGTGCCCTCTGTCGCGTTGCCCTCCTCGGAGGCAGCATTCACCAAACCTGCATCAATGAAGCAAAGCGACATCAAGACAACCCCGGCTGCAATGGATCTGTGCAGTATCAACTAATCACCGTCGTTCAGGAGGGACTCATCCAGTTCAGGGTAACGTCCAACACCTGCCTATCACCGTACGTCCTGATGATCTGGTACATTCCTTCGTGGCGAGGCACACTGGACGCTAAAACAGAGAAATAGACGTTGATCTTCGTGTCGGCGGGAACGCTTTCGTAGACAATCCTTCCCGCTGGCGCAGCCGATACGGTGGGAAGCCCCAGCTCTCCAAAATACTCGGCGAAATACTCCTGCTTCTGGTTTCCTCTCGAGATGCCGAGGGCCTTGATGGAGGTCCACTTCGCGAAGAAGAAGTCGGACACGCCCTCTCCGTAGCTGACGACCGTACCGTTGTCGGCTATGATAACGAGGTACGCGGAGGGGATTCTTGAGTCTACCACGGGCCGAAGAAGATCATATGCCTGCCCGAAATCGTACAGCACGGCTCTGCCCCTTGACCCGCCTGGGAGTTCGACCTTCTCGTCGACCACCTCGGCGATTGCTGCCAAGTTGCTAGGG
>CAYVLA010000018.1:18569-27838 GCA_964452145.1 Hadarchaeota archaeon (SeqCode) | reverse complement strand
GTAACGGCATCTTCATGAGCATGGAGAACCTCAGCTCGATCTCGGCCAAGTCCTTGCCCGTGATGAAGCCAAAGTTGAACTCCTGCGGCCTGTCGCCGCTGGGGATCGCCTTAGGAAAGGCGTTGTCCAGAATCTGAATCGGAGGGCTCTGCCTACCCAAGACCAGGAACTGAGTCATTACACTGCCAGCTATGAGACAGATCAGGAGCATTCCGACGATGCCTCTGTTGTCCCTTGATGTCATGCTATCTTCCTCTGCCTCTGGTTTCCCCGACCTCCTTGTACAGGCGTCTTCTGATCATGAGGAACCAGACTAACGTGCCGCAAATCATCAGGGTGCCCGTCACCACCGACCATTCGATGAGGTAGACCCAGAGCATTGCCTGCTTTTTCAGTCTTCCCGAGTGCTCCGACACGTCAAGCAGCATCTGCCGGGCAGTCTCGATCTTCTTCAATGAGTCCTCGTACTGGTTGTCTAAGTAGTATCTCTCGGCATCCTTCTTTGTCCCCTCTGCATCACCCAGCATCATCTCCACGCTCCGAACGTTGGCGCCCCACTTGTCCAGAAACTCCATCAGCGCAATAACCATTCTCCTGTCGGTATCGTATTCCATGAAGTTGTTTCTCAGCCTGTGGACAACCACAAGGTCATCCGGGATCTCTGCCCCGCTAACAAGATACATCGGATTCACTATGTAATCAAGGAAGAACGGCCACTCAAACGTGACGTACCTGGGCAAGAGATCCCATCCGGCGGGAGTCATGAAGGTTTGCCCCTGGCCGTAGGTACCCGTTATGAGTGCTGGGGCTGTGGAACCCCTGTACCGGGCATGCACCGTGGATCCCGCCCTCGCGATGTGTAGACCTCCCCCGCTGACTATGGGCGCCTGCTCGATCCCGGGGAGGTTCACCAACGGTGACTCGACAGCCTTCTCTAGACACCTCCCCGCTACCCTTTCTCCTATGATGATGTCGGCTGGGTAGGCGTTGTAGAGAGCAGTGTTCATCCAGCCCTGGGCATCATTGCCTGACCAGTAGTCTGCCACGGGATACCAGCCCATCTCCGCCATCGCGAACCCCATGCCGCGATCTCGGATAGCATCATGAATCCAGGATATTTGCGTGTTCGTCAGCGCCTGCGGAACAAAGTCAAAATGATACACGACATCGAACTTGTCGCAGAGATCCTGAAACCGTCTCGGCATGTATATCCTCACGAATCTCTCGGTAGACTCTGGGGAGGTCAGATCGCCGGCAGGAACCAGCGTGAGCACGAGACGAGGATCGGACCTCATCATTGGCCATGAGCTATCGTCGGGTTTGGCGAATTCTCCTATCAGCAGGACGCTTATGCGACCAGTGCGCGCCTGAGAATCAGCTCGTACCTGGACCGTGCAAAGCAAAGCAAGCACCAAGACCACAGCGCCAATCCTGGGCAGAAAGCCGCTGATGGAAGACGGCATCTTCACCGAGCCGAGATCTGCTGCCAGCGGAAAAAGCGGGAAACCATGCAGATCTTGACGAGCGAATGGCGATTGTCCCAAAGAACCATCCTCTCCTGCGAAGAGGCCGCCATGGTGCCAGCATCGGCGTGCGAGTTGCGGTTGATAAAACTTGTGGCACGTTCGAGTGCGAGCGGATGCTTTTTGCTGTCAGAGGCTCCCATCTGCAGCTTGGAGCCCCTGTGCCTCAGGTCGACCGATGTCCGGGACTGCGTGGAGAGCCGCGATATCTCGGGCGTCAGGGATGTTCGTTGTCTTCTGTTTGTAGCCTCGCACTGCCTCGGGGAGAGTCTCAGACGATGCCATGCGATTAAGGGTCCAGGACGGGTATCCTCCATCTCTGATAGCACTCGGGAAATGGTGTGGGATGGAGTGATTCGTGGCCTGTCTCAGTGGATGAAAAGATTCATACGCGTCGAAGGCTCGATTTGTGCACAGGCGAGTGGTCTCCATTGCACCGGGAGTGCATGGGGATTCGCAGAAAGGTGGAAACATTGGTATTCCGAATCGGGATCGTCGGGTTTGAGACACATCTGCACAGCAACAGGTTCCTCAACGATCCAAGGGCTTCGCTTGTCGCGGCCGCCGAGGAGGTTCTGGAAGCGCCCAAGTGGCGGAACGAGGGGCAGCGATTCGTAGAGCAGCACCGGCGGGAGTTCGTGCCCAGCTACGAGAGGCTGCTTGAGAGGCCCGATATCGACGCGGTCAGCATAAACACACAGACCTTTCTCAAGCCCGGCCTCGTGGAGCTGGCCGCAGAGAACGGCAAGCATGTGATATGCGACAAGCCTATGGCCAGGAACGTCGCCGACGCCAGGAGAATGGCCAAGGTGGTTAAGAGATCGGGCGTGGTCTTTCTGGTTCAGTATCCGAACCGCTATGACCCGCTGCAGGAGAAAGTCATAGAGCTATCAGTTCCAGGTCGAGTGGGGTGTCCCCTTGTGGCTTACGTCGAGTTCGTCAGGTACGCTGACATCTACGACGAACAAGGAGCCCTTATCGATCCTCACTACATGGGCTGGGTGACAGACTCCCATAGGAGCGGCGGAGGGGAGCTCATCAATTTCGGGTGCTATGCAGTCAGCTTTCTCAAGGCGCTGGCTCGAAGCAGGGCGGAATCGGTCTTCGCGCAGACCCATTCATCGTTCTTCAGGCTCCACAAAGAACGGGGAGTTGAGGATCTGGGGGATGTGACGGTTCTCTTTGAGAACGGTTTCATTTCACACCTCGTTGCTGGGAGGGTGCCAGCTCTTGCGGATTCATACATGCTCAGGGTGTTCTGTCAGGAAGGATCCCTGGCCTCGCCCGGAAGAGGGAAGCTCTTCAAGGCCGCGCGGTCAGGGGAAGTCCCCATCGATATTCCAGAGGTCGATGCTACCCAAAGGATGATCTCGCATTTTCTGGACTGTATCGAGGGGAAGTCTGAGCCCCTCACCTCGGTTGAGGATGGACTAGAGGACACGGTGATTCTGGAGGCCGCGTACCGATCTGCCCGCCATCGAAGGTCGATCGCGCTGGTCTGATATCAACGGGTTGCTGAGACTCGGAGACTGCCGGGATGGAGAAGGCTAGTTTTGGGGGACGAGCGCGAAGGCTCATGGAACCGCGATCAAGACCTCTACGAGGTACGCGGAACCTCGTCGGATATGGGAAGTCAACATATAAGAACACACCTCTGCAATCCCCCCGTCCCCCTTGATCGTGCGGGGTTTGGAGCAATCATGACGCGGGCGAGCACTTGAAATTCAGGATACACCTCTTGAACTACTTTCCCAAATGGGTGGGAAATGCTGGCGAAGGATTCGATGCGCGCGGCTTCTGCGAGCAGTTGTCTGAGGCTGGCATCAACTCAGTCGAGTTCGTAACAAAGGATCACAACGGTAACTGCTACTACATGACCCAGATCGGCCCCAAACCCAAGAGGGACTGGCTCGGAGAGTTCGTCGTGGCGGCCAAGGCAAGGGAGGTTGAGGTTCTAGCATACTACAGTCTGGCATGGGATACGTACGCTGCTACCACTTACCCCGAGTGGTCGCAACGGAATCAGGACGGCACGCCCTTCACCACTGGGTGGAGGTTCAGGAACGTTTGTCCGAACACGCCCTACCGTAAGTATGTGATCGAGCAGATTCGTGAGATTGTCTGTGGATACGACGTGGACGGTATATGGATAGATCTAGTCGACTGGGCTCCCTGTCACTGCGAGTGCTGCAAGACTATGTACCGGGACTCCTACGGTGAAGAACTCCCGGCAAACCCCAGAGACACACCCGAACACTCGGTCAGGTACGAGGAGTTCTGGGGGGAAAGCAGGCTTTCCCTCATCAGGGCTCTCGTTGAAACCATCAGGAAGGAAAGGCCATCTGGATTGTTCTCCTTCAATGGGTCTGGCAAGTTCGGCAGATACAAGGGACAGATGTCGGCTTTGGCTAGCTTCCACTCGAGGGAAGGCACCATGGGACCGGACTTCCTGAGCCGTGCCTGCAAGAGCCTCGCGCCCCAGAATAAGCCATATGAAATAATTGCGCCTGGCGGAAAAGGGTGGTTCTCATGGGTGCTGAGGCCGGACAGGACACTGAAGTTGGAGGCTGCCCTCGTTTGCGCCCACGGCGGTGGCCTCACGGTGTCCATCAATCCTTTCCCAGACGGAACCATACAGAATCCGGAGATAGCGAATGTCTCCAAGGTATTCCAGTGGGTCAAGGAAAGGGAACGTGCCTTCCGGGGTGGAGTCGATGCTACGTTGGCGGACGTCGCCATTCTCTGGACAAAAAACACCCCGAGGGCCGTGTTCGGCGAAGCCGAGGAAGGGATATCGAAGACGCTCATGGAGGCCCATCAACTCTTCGAGATAGTTCAGGAGGGAAGGGACCTCTCCAAGTACCAGTTGGTCATTCTTCCCTCAGGTACCTCACTCCTCGACCAACCCCAAGAACAAGTTAGGGAGTTCGTGAAGAACGGTGGTGGCCTCCTGTGCATCAGTACTGCTTCGTTGATGGATGGCAGGGGGGAGCTGCTGGAGGATTTCTCCATCTCCGACATCCTTGGGACGAAGTATGCCGGGATTCTCGACGAATCTGCCAGCTACCTGAGAGTGACGGACCGCAGACTGTCCCAGGGACTGACAGACTACCCCCTTCTGGTCAGGTCCCCCGCCCTCAAGATCCACCCAACCAGATGCGATGTGCTGGCGGAAGCGCTCCTCCCGATAGCCAAGCTTGACAATGAACACTGGGTGTGGCCCAACGTCGTCAACCCACCGAATCCTGAAGGCCGCGGTGCGGCCGTCACCCTTTCCCTTTCAGGGAGATGCGCCTACGTGTCGTCCTCCATCGACAAGTACGTGGCCAAGGAGTCCGCGGGCAGCTATCTCTACGATCCGTGGCCCAGGAAGTTGCTCTCGAACCTCATGGAGATCCTCGTCAAGGATCCTCTACTCCGAACGGATGCCCCTGCGGGTGTTGAGATTCTTCTCCGCAAGTCCGATGACGGATACTTGGTTCATGCCTTCAACAAGTACTCGGTCCTACCCGGAGTGAGTGATCTTTCCAGAAACCCAACGATAAAAGGAGTCAACGTTTGGCTGAATCCTTCGAGACTGGGTCGAGTGCACATGGCAGAGTCGCTAGCGGGCGAGGGCGAGGTGAAGTTCGACTCGAAAGGCGAGTGGCCCGTGCTCCATATCTGCCGCATTGACATCCATACCTGTGTTGCAGTTCGGTAGCGGGGGTGCTTGGGCGTTGGACAGGGGCGAGTTCAGGAAACCTCCTGCGAAGTACATCCCGGTGCCTTTCTGGTCGCTTAACGACCGCCTTGAGGAGCGTGAACTGAAGAGGCAGATCGACGAGCTCCGCTCCCAGGGATTCAACGGATTCTACATGCATGCACGCGTCGGACTCGTCACGCCCTACATGGGTCAGGGATGGATGGAGGCCATCAGAACATGCACAGGCCATTCCAAGGCCCGAGGCATGAAGGCATGGCTCTATGATGAGTTTCATTGTCCAAGTGGCAGCACGAAAGGTGCGGTGACTAAGTATAACCCGGATCTTCTGGAGGAGGTCCTGGTATGTACGCTTGATCCAAATGGCTGGAAGGTCGTGGGGCGGCACGAGGACGAAGCCGGAAACAGCTGGTACTTCGTTCCCTGCAAGGCTCATGGCACCTACGTCGACAACCTCAACCCGCGAAGTGCCGGGGAATTCATCCGCACCACGTACGAAGCCTATGCGAACAGTGTCGGCTCGGAGTTTGGTCGCACAATACCAGGGGTATTCACCGACGAGCCCCGCTATTGCAGGTTCGGAGTCTCCGTCGATTCGCCCGTCAAGGGTTGGGGCATTTCGTGGAGTCAGGGAATGCCTGAGGCATTCCGTGTTAGGCAAGGCTATGACCTGCTGCCGAATCTGTCCTGTATGTTCTTCAAGGTGGGCAACTACCGCAAGATCCGCCACGACTATCTCGATACCATGGCAGGACTGTTCGTGGACAACTACACTTGGCCCATCTACAGGTGGTGTTCCGACCGTCAGCTGATCTTCACCGGGCATCTTGCGGGTGAGGATTCCTTCGCAGGTCAGATCAAGTATGTAGGCGCGGCGATGTGGAACTACGAGTTCATGCATATCCCGGGAATCGATCAGCTGACAAGAAGGAGGGTAAGCGTGGTGATGGCGAAACAGGTCTCCAGCGTGTCCCATCAACTTGGGAAGCTTTCCATGGCCGAAGCCTTCGGAGCAAGCGGTTGGAGCATTGCCATGGAGGACATGAAAAGGATGGCTGATGCCCTCTACGCTCTGGGAGTGAATGGGCTGGTTCCGCACCTGATGCACTACTCCCTCAGAGGCCTACGCAAGAGAGACTGGCCCCCTTCCCTCTTCTTCCAGCAACCATGGTGGCCGAGTTCAAAGCCGATCTGGAGATACCTCTCTAGGCTCAGCTACGCCTTGAGCCAAGGCAATCCTGTCGCTGATGTCCTGGTGATTCACCCGATGCGCTCAGCTTGGTCGCTGGCGGACCCGACCAGACCAACCTATGATCCGGAGAAGGAGGTGAACCGGCTCTTCTCCAGGTTCGAGAACCTGAGCGAAAATTTGCTTCGACAAAATGCGGAATACGACTATGGGGACGAGCGCCTCTTGGCCCGGCACGGAGCAGTAGAGGGTTCCACGATAAGGATCGGACGTGCAAGTTACTCCAGGGTGGTGATTCCCTTCTGCTCGGTAATCCATTCCAACACAGTCTCGATGCTGGGGAGGTTCTCCCGATCCGGCGGGACCATACTGGCGATTCCTCCCCTGCCAGAGGTCTTCGTAGGACCGGATGGAGATGATGCAGAGAGGATGTTTGATGAGATTGACCTGAAGATCTGTGATCGCCGGTCCGTACTCGAAGAACTTCGTCCGGGGCCGTTGGAGACCAATGCTCCGGATGTTGGTACAGACATATGGATTCTGAGACGTTGTCTGGGTCGAGGTGAAATGCTCTATGCCTACAACTCGAACTGGGACTCCCCGTCCTCTTTGAGCGTTAGGTCCGATAGGTGGCGGAAGTACCGGATATGGAATCCCAAGACCGGCTCGACCACAGACCGGAGTCATGTGGAACGGGGAGGAATCGACATCCAACTCGAAGTGGGAGACTCCCAGCTGATGACCTTGGATTACTGATAGAGAGCCTCGGGATACGGCGCCCTCAGACACTGGCCTGTATAAAGCTGGGAAACGTTACAGTGGGATTCTGACGGTCTGGCCGAGTTCTGAGGACCTGTAGATCGCAAGGGCCAATTCCACCGCCCTTCTACCCTGCTCCGGCGGAACGGCAGGCTTCGTGCCCTTCTCTATGCAGTCAACGAACAGACTGAGCTGAAGATCGGTTGTGTCTCCTCGAATTTGCGGCAGATCAACCGTCTGCCAGGCCCCTTCATTCCTCACCATTATCCTAAGACCGCCGGAATCCAGAGACAGTGAAGCCTCGGTGCCGTCGAACTCGGTACGACTCATCGAAAGCGGGAGGGCCGTTGTAGCTACCAGATTAGCCGTCACTCCGCTCCTGAACTTGATGAACGCACTGGCTGTGTCCTCCACTTCAACTTGGTGGTAGAGGTTCTCGCAGAACCCTGTCACCCGCTCTGCTTCCCCGAACCACCAGAGCAAAGCATCTAGGGCATGGCTTCCAGGGTTCATCAGGACCCCGCCTCCTTGGGTTTCCCGCTTCGCATGCCACCGGGCCCGTTCATAGTACGAAGCCGGCCTCCAATCCTTCATCACCGACGTGACGTACACCACCCTGCCGAGGCACCCTTCGTCTATCAGCTCCTTTACCTTGCGATGTGAGGGTGCCAACCTCTTGTTGTAGCCGACGTACAGTTTGCATCCACTCTTTTCTGCAGCCGTGATCATCTGGTCGGCTTCAGCCATGGAGGTGCACATAGGTTTCTCGACGAGAACGTGGAGCCCCGCTTCAAGACAAGCCACTGACATGCGTGCGTGGAGGTGGTTGGGCGTCGAGATCACGACGGCATCGAGATCCTTCCTGTCTAGAAGATCCCTGTAATCCCTGTAGAAGGCCTTGGCTCCCAGTTCTCTCAGCACCTTCCTGCCCACCTCCTCCTCCGTGTCCGCCAACGCGACAAGTTCGCATCGGTCCGAGGTGACGATCCTCCTAGCGTGATCCACCCCTCGACGGAGCCCGACTACCCCGAAGCCAAGTTTCCTCAACTATCTCATTCCTTCCTCTCCAGTCGACATCGGCTGGAAGACCGATCCGGCGGGGCTCGGTCCATGCTCTTCGCCGTGACAACAATGTACCGGTTTCCTGAGAGATCCAATTGGCATACCAACTCCAGGATGGGGGCTACGGCGTCAACGCTCGAGCACATCACTTTCTGTGCGACCTCTGGCAGCTCGCCCATAGATCCGTGCAAGACAACTGACTTGCCTGTGGCTCGTCTTCCGCTGACTCGGGTCTTTGCTCTGACGACCTGTCTAGACGTTCTCCTCATTCTCAACCTACTCGGCCTCTTCCTGCTAATGAATGTTCTATGACCACCACTAGACCTCGAGTCCATGTAGGAGGCCGATATAACGGACTCTCCCTGCGTGTTCCTTGGCGTGCGTCCTTTGGGAGGGCCGGTATCTCTCGCTGTCTGCCATCATGAGCTTCCGCTTCACCATTCTTTCTTGTGGAACGACCGGGCGGGTCACCATACCCTCAGTTCATCTCTCTCAAAAGGGCGGCATGTAAATCCCTGCTGGCCGAAACCCCAACAGTCAGTTCGGGAGATGGGCCGTCCGAGGAAAGGTAACCAGAATGCGCTGTTCCAGATGTCTACTGTTCTCAGATGTAGACGCGGTAGATCTGGCCTTGTCCAGACCGGTTAGAGGCGAATATCACCGACGCACCTCGTGAGTCGAACCTGGGATGGGCATGCGTTGCTTGATTCTCCCATGTGGTGTCCGCCCTGCACAGCTCCTCAAAGCTTCCGCTTCTCACGTCCACGATGTATATGCTATTGGGCAAACTGGAAAGCTCATCCGCGACGATGAGCTTGTCATCTGGACTGATGTGTGAGTGGCAGAAGTTGATGGTTTCGCTCTCCGCGATCTTGCGGAAGTCCGACCTTCCGTCCTTTGCGATGTGGCATATGGCGCTTGGGATAAGACTCTGATAGGTGTATTGTTGGAAGAACATCCTTTCACCTCTTCCATCCCAGTATTCGTGTGTGACCTTCTTTCCCCGAGGCGGCACATAGAAAGGCTCTGGTGC
>CAYVLA010000018.1:18077-18559 GCA_964452145.1 Hadarchaeota archaeon (SeqCode) | reverse complement strand
TCTGGTGCCGGGTCGTCCAGCTTCACCTTCCAGATTCTCGATCTTTTCTCGTCCGCAGCGTTCGGGCGCCCTGTTGACACTCTGGCGAAAGTTGCCTGTCTGCTGTCCGAAGGAAAGAATTGTAGGTAGCAGTAGTTCTCCGCAAGGGCGAAGTGTTCGACGTAGTCAGAGCCATCGACTCTCACTGTGCACGCAGCTGATCCCGTCACATTCGCGTCATATCTCTGGAATATCAGCTTCCTGTGATCCCGGGATAGGCGGGGGGAAGCGATCGTGCCATTCCCGATGTCAACGACCACCTCCTCCTTTAGGCTTTCGGGGTTCAAGCGGAAGATCACATGCCCCCTGGCTAGGAGAATATCGTTGCCGAGAAGACCCGCATATTCTCCATGGGATTCGTGGTCAGTAATCTGCAGGCAACAAGCATTCAGGGTGTCCAGAATGTAGAGATCGTCGCTTCCATCTCTGTCAGAATAGAAGAC
>CAYVLA010000018.1:0-18067 GCA_964452145.1 Hadarchaeota archaeon (SeqCode) | reverse complement strand
ATCCCCGTCAACCCATGGGTCGTATAGGAAGTACGGGTGATGGCATGCAAAGTTCCCACCGGTCAGTCTAATGACATCTACGCCAGTGGCTTTATCCGTCTGTATACAGGGTTCCATCCGGAATTTCTGGCCCTTCGGCATGGCAATTTGCTCAAGCGGGTGAGTCTTAATATGCTTCTCGACCTACTCTTCCGAATGGGACGTTCCTCACCGTGGACGAATCGGTTCCGAGGCGTCTCCTGTGCGATTGGGGGCAGCGGTAGGCATCGTATGTGCGCTGATGCCGACCAGCCGATTATCGTGGTTCATTCCCCCGATCTTCCCGTCTGTTCCTGGGCGAGCTTGGTGACGTGGACCTCTCTGTAGAGGCGTCTGCGGACCATGAGCGACCAGAGGACCACGCCGGTGATCAGCAGAACCGACGTCACGGCCGTCCACTGGATGACGTACACCCAGAACAGGGTGGCGTCCTTCAGGTCGAAGGCCTTTGCCTCGAGGCCTTCCAGCTGGGTCATCGCCAGGCGGATGGTGCCAAGGGCCTGCTCGTACTGCCCCTCCCGGAACTGCTCGAAGGACAGCTTCCTGCCCTGATCTATCTCGTCGATCTCCCGGGCAAGCCTCTGCGTGTTTGCCCCGAACTTCTCGACGAAGGTCAGCAGGGACTGGATGTATGAGCCATACTGGGCGTAGAGCCAGTACTGCCTCCTGATCGAGTGGACCACCACGATGTCCTCCGGCAGATCCCTTCCGGTGGAGTAGAGAAGGATGTTGACCAGAACGTCCTGGGCGTACTCGTTGTGGTAGGGGGCCCACCACAAGGAGAAGAGGTTGTCGGCAACGGTCCAGAAGTGGCCGCCCCGCCCCCCGACCTTCCAAGAGATGAGGAACGCCTTGCTCCCCGTGGGGCTTGAGTAGGCGTGGACCATGTCGGCCCACACCGTGGACCCCATCCTGGGCTCGCTCCAGGCGTTGCCGGTTCCGGCCACGCTTTCTATCCCGAACGGTTTGAACATGGCTAGGACCGGGGGATCGTTTCTGAGGACCTTGACCCTGAATCCAGCGTAGCGCGCCGAGGGCGAGGTGCTCATCTTCTCCGTGAACTCCGTCGGCATGAGCTCCCTGAGGGCGCTGTGATGCCAGCCGTACCAGCCCCACGCGGTGGAGCCGGAGAGGCTGTTGCCAAGGGTGACGAAGGCGCCCAGCCCCTTCTCCTCGATGGCGTACCTCATGTCTGCGACCTGTTCGGGCCGGTAGGGGTCGAGCCAGGTATCCTCGTAGATGAAGAAGTCGTAGCTCTCCACCAGGGTCGCCCTCGAGCGGGGGAAGTACTGCCTCACCATTCTGCCTCCGACCATCTTGACCATCTGCTGGTCCCAGTCGGCCATCCTGAAGTTGGAGGGCACCATCGAGCAGGCCACCAATGGATCGTGCCGGAAAGTATTCAGAACGGTCACCTTCCAGTCCAACCAGCCCATGGCCAGGACCCTGATCCTCCCGGTCTCTGCCTGTGTCGGGCATGCCGTCAGGGCGAGGAGAAGACAGAGCGCAGCCGCCAGGGCGGGAGTATGTGCCGTGCGAGCCATCAGTAACATGGCCGAACGGAGCCTCATGGGGCTTATCAAGCATAAACGTCTTTTCCTCGCCAGGGAACGAACAGGGTTGTTCTAGTCTGACGGGACGGTCCCAGTGCCGGGCGGCAGGGGCAGGGCGTGGGATCTCACCCCGAAGAGTCTGGGCAGCGCTTGGGAGAGTACTCGAGAGCTCGAGCAGGGTAGAAAGAGAGGGTTTCAGGTGAAGGATCAGTCGATGATGGGGATATGCATGGCGGGGCGCGCGACGGCTGCACATTGATGATCGGGGGACGGCGCTGCGGGGAGATCGGCTCAGCGTTCGTTGGGTAGGGTGGGGCGGATGACTGCTGCGTACCCTCTCGAGGCTTTCGAGCCTCTCGGTAAGTGTTCAGCTGCCCGCCGCCGATCGGTGCTGCTCGCAGAGGCCTGCCAAGCATTGACTACAGGATCCCTTGTTCCGGCTTGTCGTGACAATGGGGCGGACCATGGACACCACCTAGAAGAAGCGAGAATTCGACACATCCCAAATACTGGCCCAAGCCCCAACCCAACAATGGGCGTAGAGCTAAACAAATACGGCTCTCGATGCGGCTCAGAATGCATCCAAACGCTCCAGCTTTGTGGTTTCGATCTCCCTGTATAGCTTCTGGCGGATCATGACCGACCAAAGGAGGACGCCGCAGACCATCGCGGTTCCGGTCACGGCGACCCACTCGATGGTGTAGATCCAAACCAGGGTTCTGTCCTTGAGCCGAATTGCCTCCTGCTCGATCGCTGCTAGGCCCTCCTCAATCCTCCTGTAGGCGTCCAGGGTGTCTTCGAACTGGAGCTGGAGATAGAGGGGCTTTGCCTGCGCCGCGATCTCGTCAAGCTCTTCCGTCCCTAGCGTGATCCTACTCGTATCTGCTCCGAAGGAGTCGCAGAACTCCAGAAGGCTCATCAACAGGGACCTCCTTACGGCGACCGTGTGCATCGTGGTCCTGAGCGAGTGTACCAGATCGATGTCCTGGGGCACCGGGCGACCGTCAAGGTAGATCATCAGGTTGGCGCCGAAGTCCAGGTAGTACGCCCACGGGCCGAAGGCCATGGTGTAGACCTCGCCAGTCAAGGCGAAGACGCGGTTCTTCCCTTCAAGCTCCCAGGTCACCATGGCGGGGTCATCCAGGTCCGGGGCCCGGACCCGGGCAAGGACTTGAGACCCGTCCTTGGCCGTGACCACGTTGTGGTGGAAGTCGAACATGAACTGCGCCTTCTCCCTTTCCCAGGGAAGGCTCCTGGTGAACTCGTGCTTCCCGTCCGTGATGACGAGGTTGAGGCCGCCGCGCGGGTGCGACACCCAGGAACCCTCAACATCCGCGGTCGGTAGCAGTTCGCCCACCGAGGTGCTTCCCCAGTCGGGGTGATTGTGCCCCCCGAAGCTCTCCCATCCCCCGGACATGAACAGCCCGAGGCCGCCCTCCCTGACCGCACGGGCGGCCATTTCGATGTTACTCACGCCCACCATAAATCGATTTGCGTTGGAGAGGACTATCACATCGAACCCGGAGGTCACCCGGGAGTAGGTGCGGGGCATGTACAGCCTCACCATCCTGGCCACTTGCCCCCCTTCCGTTACCTGCTGTATCGGGGCCCACGCTCCCGACGAGCGAAGGGTTGCCTGAACGAAGCTGAGCGCGAAGAGCGGGTCCTGCCTCATGTCCCAGAAGGGCCTGGAACGGGCGATGCAGCCGATGTAGAGGACCCCGATCCGTCCATCCTCCAGGGCCAGAACCGCCGGAGAACCCAGGATGCTCGATGCAAGCACAAGGACAGCCAGCCGACAGATCATCTTGTCGGTAACCCGACCGGACGGCCCACGCATCTTCTCGCTCTCCCTGATGAGGTGTTCTCAGGGACCTTTAAACCTTCCGGCAGATGATGTTGTTGGTTGTGTGGCAACCACGGCCTTCCCGTCGGTGAACCTGATGTAGACAAAGTACAGAGGAGGCTCCAGGGTGAGGGTGACCTTGGCTTGGGAGAGGTCTACCGTCCAATGGGTCTTCTCGGTTGCTCTACCTGAGAGAACGAGGTGAGCCGTGCTAGCGCCTGCCCTCCCAGCATAGATCTTCTGCCACTGGTGGTCGATCCCGACCATCTTTCTGGCCTTTCCCCTGAAGAGACACCCAAGTGTGAGTTCGGTGGCAGAGCCGATCTCTAGGCAGTAACGCTGCTATCATGAACAACGACAAGATGACTGCCGACGGGGATTCCGGAACCACATGGGTTCCTCGAATTGTCACCGTCTTTGTGCTCAGCCTGTAAGTGAAGTAGAGATAGGTGTAGTCCCCATCTTGGACCACCGAGTACTCTCTTGCTTCGCCGTTGACAAGAACCGTCCAACCGTCTTCAGTCCACAGGAATTCCCTTGGAACGCCGACCCTGCAGAAGCCCGTTGAACCCGCGCGTCCCGTTACGTTGAAGCGGATGAACGCTCCCTCTTCCGGGTTGAAGAAGAAGTCTGTGATTGTGGAGTTGCTGTTCACGTCGACAGCATAGTCCTTTCCTTCCCAGGAAGCATCCAGCGTGCTGAACGGCGCATTCAGCGGGAACCGATCGATATTGTGCTCATCAGCGACATGCGATGTGTCGGCTATTCCGTCACCGCCCGGCATGTCTTGAGACGGACCTGAACGAGCGTCATTCCGCGCGTGGCCCGGCCAGTAGTTCCCGCCGGAGGGATAGCCATTGTCCCAGGCATTCGCCGACCCTTGGGAGATGGACACGCCCCCCTCGAGATTGTTGTGGTATAGCACGTTATTGGATGAGCCATGCCAGACCCACTGCATGTCCAGAAAGCCATCGAGTACGACGCTATCATAGTTGCGGT
The DNA here is from genome assembly GCA_964452145.1 of Hadarchaeota archaeon (SeqCode). GTDB lineage: Archaea > CAYQAE01 > CAYQAE01 > CAYVLA01 > CAYVLA01 > CAYVLA01. The sequence continues at coordinate 13,630 of CAYVLA010000018.1, read as the reverse complement.
TCATGATATTGCCGAATATCCTGTTATTCGAAGATGCAAGAAGACGGACACCGAACATGTTGTCTGACAGGTTGTTTCCGCGTATTGTGCAGGCATGCGTCTCCAGCAGTGTAACGCCGATGCGAATGTTGTGAATGCTGAGGTCCTCCACAACTATACCGTTGCTTCGAACAAGTATCACCTGACCTGCGTCATCCACCTTGCGATCGGACGCACCTTCGAGATAGACAAGGGGTTTGCCATTGACCAGGTTGTTGTGGACCGTGAGGTGTACTGTATCCCGACCGGTTTGGAGGCCGCAGTTCGTGAGCACGTTATTCTCCACTCTATCGTTGCGAGAATCACCCAGGAGAATGCCGACCCTGGAAACGCAATCTGTGATGTTATTCCCAGACACGAGACTGCCACCAGAGGAAGAAATGTCGATGCCGTAATCATTGTTGGACATGATGTTCCCAGAAATCGTATTCGAGTCACTGCTGCTGATGCGGACGCCTACCTCGTTCTCCATCAAGGTATTCCCGGTTATGATGATATTGGAGCAACCAACAAGCTCGACGCCCCACGGACATGATCTGATTACCATGTTCCTGATCACCACATTCTTTCGCCCAATGGACAGGACAATCCCGCTACCGAGGGGCTTGGACCCCCTGAGTGTATGGCCCGCGCCATCGATGGTTATGCCGTCTCTCTCAACAATGATCTTGCCATATGCGATATCGTCCGTGAGGGTGTAGGTCACTAGGTCATTGGTTGAGATCGGCGCCGTTGCAGGAAAGATCAGACCATCTTCCCTGATGGTAACGGCCCCGCCTGCTTCAACCCTTCCAGCCCCAACCAGCACAAGCAACATTGCCCAGAAAATGACCGTCCAAGCTGCACCCGATACAGCCTTCATACTCAGACGGTCTCGGTTCCCACCACTTCTCTTAAATCTTTGTCGAACACACCTAGCACCTGGCTACCCGGGGTACTCGGCTCGGATAGACAGGCCTCGATTTGTGTTTGGGAGCTTCAGATCGGACCTCAGCTTGGATGCTTGATCGACTTGGACTGTCTCGGCCTCGTCCTTGCCAGAGGTATGGATGATCAGGGAGGATCGTCCGATTGGTCATCCCTTCATTAGGGGGTGTAGCCTCTTGGCCGCAGCGAAGCCTGCCACGACTATGAGCATTTGTGGAATCCTGAGGAACACGCTCCTCGCGGTCATGATCGTTGCCGTTGACGAGTATGTTCCCAAGGCCCAGGGCCTTGCGATGATCAACGTGGCCACGGCTGCTGTGCAGAGCGTGCTCTTGGCATGACAGATGGAACGGCCAGGGCAACTCGAAGCAAGCCCCGGGTCCGCCTTCTTGAGGTTGTGCATTCCCGCCAGACCCGCGGTTCCCCGCGGATCTCAGAAGGGCGCCAACCAGGACCAACCAGGACCAACCAGGACCCCCTGCACCGACCATCAGCATTCTGCTGATGTATGTGACGCCTGAGAAGTAGATGGTTCGTGACGGCGGCACCCGGGATAGGATTCGCCGGGGACGAACCACATGGCCACGAAGAGCAGGGAGGTCAAGGACAGGAACACACATGGCCGGAGGAGGCCTAGACGCCGTCCCTCGATCTTCCTTGATCTCCATCCCGAAACCGCACCCGATCAGCCCAGGACCTGGCCAGGCTCCTTCCTCTCGACAAATCGGATGCGATCGAAGTGCCTGTCGTAGCTGACGATTACGGTGGTTCCACCGTCTCGTGCGGTGATTGCGTTTAGCGCGTCCTGGAAGTCGACCCCCTCCTTCGCGTATAGTTCCATTGCCTCCTCGAGGGAATCGTGGTCTGCGGAGGGCAGGATGTTCACGCGTGATTGGGCAATCGCCAGCATCCTCGGGGCCAGCTCGTTCTTGGGCACGGTCAAGCCCTCCAGCACCCAGAGAACCTCGTTGAACACGAGCACCGAGGTTGATGCATCGTGTTGCCTGTCGTCGATTGCTTCGAGGAGTGTGAGGCAGTCCTGGGCCTTCTCCGGCACATCGCCCAGGATGGCTCTGAGAAAGATGTTCGCGTCGAGGAAGAGCCTCAACCCGCATCCTCCAGGGCCCTGCGCTTGGCTATCTCCCGCCACTCATGTACATCCTCAACCGGCTTCCCGGGTCGCGCCAGGGGGAGTTCCACCGCCAGCTTGCTTACCCTCTTCCTCCTGAGCAGCACATGGTCTCCCCTCGCTTCGAATAGGAGGGTGTCGCCCATCTGGATCCCCGTCTGCTCCCTGATCTTCTTGGGGATCGTCACCTGGTGCTTTGAGGTTACCGTCGATTCCTCCAAAGGAACTCCTCTGCGGATCTTACATCGAGATTTTTGCTTACATGCAGAAAAATCTTACTTCGATCATCGACTTGCAATACCTCATGGTAAGGCAATCGGTGGGCCAGTCCTTGCCGGATCACGTTCACCGCCTAATCCAGAGCTAATCGTCCATCTGCCGAGGTTGAGTTCAAAGGAGCGACGAATCCGCCCAGCGACTCTCCTGAGTAACTCGCTCGGGCTTGGCCACCCGCAATAAGGGTCGCGGATGTCCGCGATGAACCTCGACAAGGCCTCAACAGTGAAGCGACCCATTCACCATACTCGCAATGGTAATAGATGCGGAGCCGGGAACTGATGCGGTGCTGGGCCATCCAAGGATCAGACTCTCTCGACTCCGTACCGGAGCGACCGAGGCCTACACCGTCGCAGGGATGAGCCGTCTGCGGGCTCAGACCATGGCCGACCTTGTGCTTGCTGCCTCCTTGTAGAGGCGTCTTTTCACCATGAGGGTCCAGATCAAAACCCCGGTGAACATGCTCGTGGCCATGAGGATCGACCACTCGATCAGGTACACCGAGAAGAAGACCTGGTCCTTGACCCTAACGGCTGCCTCCGAGATCCACCCCAGGTCGCCCACTAGCTGCTCGGCCATGGCCAGGCTTGCCTCGAATTCGTAGTCCAGATACATCCGCCGCGACTCCATCAGGATGTCTTCGGCCTCCCTCAGCATCTTCTCCAGCGGCGCAGGGTTTCCCCCCAGCTTGGAGATGAAATCGATGCTTCCGACAAGCATGTTCTTCTGCAGATAGGAATAGAGCCAGGTGGTCCTGATGGTGTGCAGGATCTCGGTGTCCTCGGGGATCCTCCGGTCCGCCACGTAGAGATGGTAGTTGCAGGCGAAGTCTCCCTGGTAGGGCCACTCATAGAAGGGGTCATCTGGGTTCCGGTGCTCGCTCGAAAAACGCGTCATGATGGCAAGCGACCTCCCATCGCCCACCCTCCACCAGACAAGGAAGGGATGAGCCTGCCCGGAGGTGGTGACGAGCTGGGCCAGGGTCTCGCTCCCCGGCTTTGTGTTTATCTGGGTGCAGTCGTAGAAGTTGCCGTGTCTGCCCATCTCGGACCATGGCAGGGAGGCCATTAGGGCATTGTTCGGCCTGACGACCCTGATCGAACCCGGCCGCTCGCCGAGCGGTGCCCCCATTGGGGATGTGACAGGCCTCTCAACGGGCAGGACGTCCCCCACTGTGGACTCCAGCCACTGCCACAGGAAGCCGTACCACTCCACATCCTGTCCGGTGAAGGTTAGGCCTGCGCCCTCCAGGACTGCCTTCGAGAACCACACCTTCCACTCAGGCCTGAAGAGCTTCGCATCACCGTAGACCAGCGTGAGTGCGTGGTACTGGGTGAGCTTGGCGTATGTTCTGGGCATGTACTGCCTGATGGACTTCCAGGCAAGTTCCACGGGCAAGCTGTAGGTGAAGGCCTGAACCGGGGTGACGTCGAAGAAGGGGTCGTTGATCAGGGCCGGGAACCATGGAAGGGGGGAGCCCATCGGCTCACCCATGTAGAGGACCCGCACCCGCCTGGAATCCCCCGACCCATTCTCCAATGCATGGATCTGGGGGACCAAGAGGGGGGCGATGAGGGCCAGGATCAGGGCCAGGCGGCCGGACCGCAGAGCGACCTCCACGCACAGCCATCTTCCTGCGAGCATAAAGCTATTCTCCGCCCGGGTCTGCCCCTCATGGGCCGGTCATCGGACAGGTGCGCAGGCCAATCCAACGCAAGGCAGGTTTTTTCGTGCTCGCGTTCAGGCTCGGAGTATCGTCCGCGGAGTGGGCATGCATGGCAACATCGGTCCACTGGTTGCCCGGAAGGAGCAGCGGTGGATTCGAGCCCGCGTAAACGGGCCCGGTTACGATAGTGGCTCTGCGCGGAAGACCCGCAGAACACAAATCATTATCTGTCGTCGATTCCCGGATACCTTCGTGAGGTCATCAGGAAGCGCCGCGCTCATCTTGCTGTGGGCAATCCTCTTCCCAGCGACGAGTGCTCAGAGATCTGGGGGAAGGGACCAGCTTGTCATGGACTTCCTCATGGTCGGGGACATCGACGGCTGGCCCAATCACCTCGGGGACGATGAACCAGCGATAGATGTCACCCTGGTTCCGTGCAGGGCCTTCGGCCTTGACCAGGGCACGGAGTTCGGGGCAATGTTTGAGTACCTCCGGAGATGGAGCAGGATGTACTTCCCTAGGACCCGCAGCAGCCTTCTTGAGTATGAAGTCCTCTTCTTCAATCACCCAAGGCTCAGCTTCTTCACGCTGCTTCAGCAGCAGATGATGGTTGAGTTCATAGGTACGAGAAACAGGGTCACCATCGCCTATCCCCTCAGCCACTACGAGGATGTTCAGGAACCGTGGCTGGCGAGCCCCATAGCCGAGGCGATCCCGATAGACTACGAGCAGTTCGTCGCGTCCGCCCGCGAGGGGTGGGGTCGGTGGAGCGGCCTGGCTCGCCTCAGGGTCGAACCTGGCAGGCCGCCCATTTTCAGCGCGTTCGAAGGAACCGGCACGTTCTCGGCCCGTATCTACGAGCAGTTCAGGCCGGCCATCGCGAGGGAAGGAGCCGCCGTATGGGTCCATGGAATGGATGGACCCGTGAGGATGCCGGAGGCCCCGGCCTTCGTTTCCTGGCACTACGGCGATACGGAAGCGTGGGGGTTCGGCGTCCATCCTGGGACCGGCGACCTGCACTGGCGAGAGGCAGGCAAGTGGTGGGAGCTGATCTACATGAGCATGTGCTACTACACCTCGCGGGGCGAGATCCTTCGCTTCGACGAGGCCCTGCAGAAGCTCTTCGTCAAGAACCTTTTCACCGTGTACCGCGAATCGGCATCCATGTTTCGCGGAATCGTCGAACTAGTCGACAAGTTCGGTGCGAACACTGCGGAGGCGGAGCGACTTCTCCTGAGTGCAGATGGCATCCGGGAAGAGGCCGAGATACACTATCTTAGCATGGAGTACGAGGCCGCGGAGGAGAGAATGAAGGGCGCCATCAGAATCGCGAGGGAGGCGATGGATGAAGCCAACCGCGCGAAGAACACGGCCCTTGCCTGGGTCTACCTCTCTCAGTGGATGGCAACGACCGCCGCCGCTTTCCTATCAGGGGTTACCCTCTGGTGGCTCATGGTCAGGAGGAGCCTGTACAGGGAGGTGACCACCACGCAGCTGGGTCGCAGGTACCTGGGGTGGCGTAACTGCTGCAGATCTTGTGGGCCCGATCTGCCGATCAGACTCCCTTCTCCGACAGGTTCTGGATGTGGAGAGGTCGGGGGATTTGCGGACGACAGCAGCCCGTTATTCTGGGTAATGAACAGCGAGCGAAGCACCTCTTTTGAACGGCGTGGTGATGGCACGCGGTGACGCTGCCAAGAGAGCGACTATCGATGCGGAGGGAAGCACGGTGAGGAGCCCTTCAAAGGAACGGACTAGACGAGATCCTCGACATGTCTCGGAACCCTGGTTAACTCTCTGCAAGAGCCGGACATCAAAGTTTAATGGCCTCCTATCAGAGAGTCCTAGTCTGCCGGCGTGCAAGGATCGTCGTTCACATTTGGTCCCGGATGCAGGACGATATCATCGCTCGGTCCCGGCATCTTATGGGCCCAGCGACGGTCTGACCGCGCCTCGGTGATCGCGGAGGCAGAACATGGCTGACTACTCCTCGGATCAGATACCGCGGCAGGTCTGGGCCGTTTATCACCCATTCTACGGCACCCCTGCAGGCCCAACTGGTCGCTGGCTCACCTGGAACGAGCCTCTGGAATTGGCGAAGGGATACGGCTACCCCTCGCGCGCCGTGCCCGCCGACGTTCGCCAGCACCTGCGCCACGACCCGGAACAGTTCGTCGGCCCCGGTCGCCGGGCCAACTACAGCGCCTACTACCCCACGTTGGGCCTCTACGACTGCCTCGATCCCCGCACACTGGAACAGCATGCACGCTGGGCAGTGGAAGCAGCTCTGGACGGGTTTCTCTGGGACTACATGCTGGTCGGTGAGGACAACCCGGACCGGGACAAGCCCCTTGCGGATACGATCTACGATCGTTCGATGCGGGCGATGCTCGACGTACTCGAGCGGCTTGCCGCTCCCTTGCAGCTGTGTCCTTTGTACGATAGCTATGGATGGTATGGGTATCCTGTGGAGAAGATCGCCGATCACCTCTGCTATCTCCTCGAGACCTACCGCGGTCATCCAGGGGCCCTGCACTTCGATGGGCGCCTGGTCGTCTTTCTGTACAACACCTTCGGCAGGCACACCGTGAGTGATTGGTGCCGGATCCGGGATCTGCTCACCACCCGCGGCTCGGCATCCCGGCTCTTCCTCGTCGCGGGAGAACTGGAGCATCGAGTGCCGGATTTCCATGTCCCAGGGCTGTTCGATGGCTTTACGCAGTACAACTATAGTCCGGATGAGTGGTGCCCGAGAGGCGTAGCACGCATCTGCGCCTTCCACAGGGAATTGGCTCGGCGCAATGGCGCCCGGTTCTGGACGGTGCCGGTCGGGCCCGGTTTCGACGGCCGCGCGTGGCACCATCCGGGTAGGGTGGTGACGCGAGGCATGGGGCGACTCTACGAGTCGATGTGGCAGCAGGCGATCGACGAGCAGCCCTCCTTCGTCGTGATCTGCTCATTCAACGAGTGGGGCGAGGGCACCCAGATCGAGCCCTGCCTGGAATACGACGACCTGTACTTGAGGCTTACCGCCAAATGGGCGCGGGCGTTCCGCGAGCCGGAGAACCGCTGACACTCGAACGGCTCGAGGGCGTCGGCAGCCCGTCCATAGGCCTTGACGATACGCTGCTAGGCTTTCTGACCGCCCGTCGGACCGCCGATAAGAGCTATCAAGCCTGCGCCCTGGTCAGAAACCGGAAAAGGGGCGAAGAACTACAATGTCAAGTCAAAGGAGGAATCAAGCGGCGAAAGCGGAGATCCACCTGGACGTCCCGGGCGTACTGAGGAACAGGAGGATCCGCATCACGGGCACGATTCAGAACCAGTTTGCGGTTCCGGGGGTGTGGCTGCGCGGTTCCCTGCACTGCCATCTGGGCAAACCCCGCAAACCGGAATGGCCCGCCATTGCAGTGGAGCATTACCGCAGGCTCGGGCACGACTTCATCGCGGGCATGGACCATAACGCGATCGTCGCCATGGATTCGCCGCCCGACATCCTGGTCATTCCGGGAGCCGAGATCTCAGGCCCGGGTCACATTCTGGCCTACGGCTTGAACGAGCTTCCGGAAGTGGAAGAGGTAGGCGACGACATCCATAGAACCGCCGCCACAGTCCGCAAGATCAAGGAACGTGGAGGCATCGCGGTACTTGCCCATCCCTTCAAATCGGGATATACATGGGAGCAGTTGGATCTCCTGTGCGACGCCGGGCTGGATGGCATCGAGGTTCTGAACTCGAATGTGCGCGGGAAAGGGGCGGACGCGGGCAGGTCGGACCAGATCTGGCATCTTTTGCTACGCGAGGGAAGATCTCTGGTTGCCCTCGGAAATGATGATGCCCACGGGCCACACGAAGACATGGCCAAGAGCGCATGGGGCGGTGTGTCGCACATCGGTTGGACGGGAGTGCTGGCCCATGAGTTCTCGGCAGCGGGAGTTCTGGAAGCGATACGAAACTCGCGGACCTACGCGTCAGAAGGCCCCGAGATAAGGTCCATCGAGGTCCGGGACGACGGCAAGCTGATCGTGTCTTGTTCGCCATGCGTCGCGTGCCATCTCAGGTCCGTGGGTGGGGGCCGGGGCGGTAGCAGCATCTACCCGCCCGAGGGGCAGTCGTGTAGCGAGGAATTCGTCTTCGACTTCGCCTTGGCAGGCCATCGTGTTCAGGATCGCTTGGTGATCGTCCTCGAGGATGCGTCTGGGAGGAGGGCATGGGTCAGTCCGATCCGGGTGAACTTGACCCTTCACGAGGTGCCCGAGGAGGCCGGGACCGGCCCGCGCTGATCGGACGCCTCGGCGCGCCTCGCTGGACGAGAAGCGGGGCACATGTGCGACCTATCGCAGATCAAGCTGGATGAACGAGTACCGGGCACCGAGGCCACCAACCTGCGCTGGAAGACAGGGAATCGGGGAGCCCGGGCTGAGGCTGTCTCAAGGTCATGCTTACAGTTGACGCGTGCATCAGATGACTGGTTCTGGCTGCGCCGAGCACCAGACCCCGAAACGGTGACCGACGACTCCTGCCGGGCCGTGCTCCGAGAAGTACCCGAAGAAGGGAATCAGTAGAGACATCTCACACCCGCAATCCCGAAATCGAAAGGACTAAAAGCCCCGGAGCCCCCCTAATTGTAGTGACCGCCGAGATCGCTGTGATCGGGCTGCTGGCTGTTGTCCCATCGGTTCAGAGGCTGGCGCGGCGTTTGGCCCCATCTACCGCCTTGCTCCTCGTGCTAACCGTGGCGCCTCTGCAGGCAGGGGCCCTCGACGACGGAAGGATAGGGGTGCTCTACGCCGGCTGTCTCGCCCGTTCGACGCCCATCTGGTGGATGAGATCCGATCCGCTCTTCTCAATAACGTTCGTCCAGGCGACGCTTCGCGACTGGGCTGCGGCAGCACCGATCCAGGATGCGATATCGGACACGACGATCTACAGGTACATAAGGCTTTACATGCCCCGGTCCCTCTCCGACCTGACCTCCCGGTTCGACGTCATCATCCTGTCCAACGCCAACAGGCTCGCCATCCCGCCGACCCAGATCGAGATGCTGGCGCAGGGGGTGAGGCAGGCGGACATGGGCCTGGTCATGGTGGGGGGATGGGAGAGCTTCGGCGGTGCCTTCGGGAGGCCGGCGTGGGGAGACTCAGCCATCGGGGAGCTTCTGCCGACCGAGGACGCAGGCAACATCTACATCCACCGGCCCGCCAACGTCCATACTCTTGTGATCCTCAGGCCCGACCACGAGTTCATGAGCAGCCTGCCCTGGGACAAGAACCAACCATTCATGTACAACTTCCATCATAATCTGGTGACCGCAAAGCCCGGAGCATTGGTGCTCGCCCACGTGGAGAGCCCGGGCTACAAGGGCAATCCTGGCTTTGTCACCTGGGACCTGCCGGGCACAGGCCGTACCTTCGCGATCACGGGCGAGATCTTCGGGCCTAGCTCCGAGCCCGGCCAAGTGCACACGATGTGCGTTCCGGGGAATCCCTGGGACTACGCCCTTGACTTCGGTGCCAACCTGATGATCTACCTAGATCGGCGACCGGTGCCACAGGACGTCCAGCTGGTGCATCGGATGAGGAAGAGGATGTTTGAGTTCGGCACCCGGAAGTCGCTGCTGGTGGGTTTGTTGGAGTTCTGCGACTCGTTCGGGGCGAACACTGACAAGATCAATCTGAAGCTTGACGGAACGATTCGGATCGCGCTGGATGCGCTTCCGGCCTACCTTGACCTTCGATTCGAAGAGGTCCTCGAGGCATACGAGCGGGCCCACGACCTATTAGGCGAGATCGAGAAGGAAGCCATAGAACTGAAGAATCGGGCCCTGCTCTGGGTCTACACGATTGAATGGCTCGCCGTGAGCGGAACCGCGATGGTGACTGGCTTCATTCTCTGGTCGATCATGGTTCGCCGCAGGCTGTGGAGGGAAGTCCGCACGACCAGGCTGGTGATCCGGGATCTTTGAGGGAGGCGCGGCACGAAAAGCATTTTCTAGATCCGGGCTGAAGGTTGGTTGTTGAAGCCACTCATCTACATCCCGTTCGGAGCGGTGAAGGACACCAGCCCCTTCTCGATAACGAGGCGCCCGACCGACATAACGACGGGTGGATGCTTCATCTTCTTCGACGACGAGAACTTCCACTACGCGGTGGAATACACGCAGCCATCCCCCGGGAAGGGAGGCTTGGAGGCCCTCACGGCAAGCTCGCCGTGGCCTATCAACCAGATTGCCGGGGCGAAGAAGGTAACAAGCCGCGAGGAGCTCCTGAAAACCCAGAGCCAAGTGTAGGCCTGCCCGGCCAGCCCGAGGCCGAGGCCCTAGGCCCTAGGGTTACAAATAAGAGTGGGGCTCTGAGCCCTCGACGTTCGGTGCCTGCGTTGGATGTGGATCAGCTGAGATCCGAGATATTTGAGCGGACGAAGGACTACCCCGTCATAGACTGTCACGACCACACGATGGGTCCTCAGAGCGCCCCCGAGTACAGGGAGCCCATCGCGGCGCTGATTTCGGGATACTTCCAGAGCGACCTGGTCTCAGCAGGCGGGGAGGCCGTCATGGGCAGGCTCAACGACAAGGCCGTCCCGACCGAGGAGAAGTGGCCCATCTTCGAGAAGCTGTGGAGCCGAACCAAGCACACCGCCTATGCCCGCGTTACCCGGATCATCCTCAGGGACTTCTACGGCGAGGAGGAAGTCAGCCTCCAGGCGCTGAAGAGGGTGGGGGAGAGGCTGCTGAACCTGAAAGACGAGAAGGTCTACGCCGGAGTACTTGAGAAGGCCGGAATAAGATGCCGGCTTGTGAACATCTGGCCCGATCTGAAGGATGTGATCACCGGCAAGTACAAGGTCTATCCTCTGGATCGCCTCCTTATACCCTTACCCGGATTCCACTCGATTCGAAGCGCCCCAAACGTCGAGGCGATCGCTAGGCTTGTCGACTCTTCGGTCGTGGATCTGGACGACTTTCTGGCGGTCTGCCGGGCCGTTTTCATGAAGCTGAAGGATGTCGGGGCGGTCGGATTCAAGGACCAGTCGGCGTATTCTAGGACCATTAGGTTCCTCAATGCCGCTCGATCCAAGGCCGAGCCGCTATTCAACTTCATCATGGAGGACCCTAGGAGGAGCCTGGGATGGCCCGAGGCGCGGGCATTGGATGATTACCTCTTCCATCAATTCATGAAGATGGCGCGCGAGCTGGACATGCCGGTTCAGATCCACACCGGACACATGGCAGGGATCCGCAACGACATAGCCAAGACCAACGCTGCCAGGTTCACGCCGGTCTTGGAGCTTCACCGGAGCGTCAGGTTCGACCTCTTCCACGGCAACTGGCCCTACATGGGCGAACTGCTCTACCTGGCCAAGAACTATCCCAACGTCGCGATTGACTGCTGCTGGGTCAACGTCATCGATCCTTTCTACACCGAGCAGATCCTCGCGGATTCCCTGGTCACCGTTCCCCATTCAAAGATCCATGCCTTCGGAGCGGACTACGGTGACACCGTCGAGTATGCAGCCGCCCACCTGAAGGTGGCCAGGGACGTCGTGGCCGGCGCCCTCGCCCGGTCGGTGGCTAGGGGCTGGCTCGACAGGAGGGAGGTCGAGCAGGTGGCGGCCGACTGGCTGTTCAACAACCCCAACGAGTTCTTCAATCTGGGTTTCGACCCCTTCAGGCCGTAGAAAAGCCGGCTGCCGGACCAGATCTGGTCCAATCGGCCCGGAACGGGCGCTTTCGCAGACATGATGCTCACCCTTCGAACCCCGAATCATGGTCCTGATGCAACCTTTTTCTACCCCCTTGCTTAACCATGGTAAGCTGGTGCGGTCCTCCGTACGGGGTTTGCCCAAGAGGGGGTTCAACTCCGACTTAGGTTAACCGGGGCTGCATGGGCGGCCGGGGTCTGCCGGGCCGATCGGTCGCCTGCTGAGGATGGGGCGAGAATGGGCAGAAGGGCGATGGAGTACAGGTGTGCGCGTTGCGGGAAGAGAATAAACGGCTCGGCGACTGAGTGCATAGGCTGTCTGAGGCTGTTCCACAGCGCCTGTCTGCAGAGAGTGAAGCTGAAGAACAAGCGTCCCTCCTATATGCTCTGCGACGACTGCATCTCGGACAAACCGATCCAGAGAGTCTTCGTGGGACCACCCAAAGAGGCGGAGGCCGTCGTGCCCCCGGCTGCGCCAAGGCCTGGAATTGGGGGATCTCCACTGGTCATGCGAGACGGGGCCAAGAAGGGGAGACTGGAGGGGCAGTTGCGCACTAGGCCCGTGCACCGATAGTCTCAGCCCGATCATCGAGAGGCCTGGATCGGCCATGGCGGGCCGAGCCTGAGGATAACTATAAAGCGTCACGCCGGACTCCACTTCCGGAGTTGATCGTCTGCCGGTCTCCATCGTTGTGGGAACCCAGTTCGGAGATGAGGGTAAAGGGAAGATCGTCGACCTCCTGTCGGGTCGGTTCGACGTAGTAGCGCGCTTCAACGGTGGGGCCAACGCGGGACATACGGTGGTCGTGGGGCCCCAGCGTTTCGCTTTTCGCCTGCTTCCCTCCGGGGCGGTGAGGGGAAAGCAGGTTGCCATAGGAAACGGTGTGGTCGTCGAACCCGACCAGCTTGTAGACGAGATCTCGGAAATCGAGAACCGGACCGGACTCAACGTCAGGCTCTGGCTCAGCGACCGGGCGCATGTCGTCATGCCGTATCACAAGATCCTTGACGGCGCGGAGAGGGCTCTGCAGGGCGGGCTGAGCGCCGGGAGCACTGGCCGCGGGATAGCGCCCTGCTACGGGGACAAGGCTTACCGCACGGGGATTCGGGTGGGGGACCTCGTCGACGAAGAGAGTCTCCGGTCCAAGCTGGCGGCGTACTATCCCCTGAAGAAGGCCATGCTCGAGGCCTATGGTCTCAAGATCGGCTCCTCGGAAGAGGAACTGGTCAAGGGATGCCTGAAGGCAGGGAAGGCGTTGTCTAGTTACATCGCGGATACCTCACTGTTGATGAACCGGGCCTTGGACGAGGGCAAGGCCCTGCTGCTGGAGGGCGCCCAGGGGACCCACCTCGATGTGGATCACGGAATATACCCATACGGGACCTCGTCGAACGCAACGGCAGGAGGGGCCTTTACGGGAACCGGCATACCGCCCACACGGATCTGTGAGGTCGTCGGCGTCGTTAAGGCCTACACCAGCAGGGTCGGCGAAGGGCCCTTCCCGACCGAAATCAGGGAGGCCACCGGGGAGAGGATCCGCGAGAAGGGAGGCGAGTACGGTACCGTCACCCGCCGACCTAGGCGATGCGGATGGCTCGACCTGGTCATGGTGAGGTATGCCATCCGGATAAACGGGGTATCCAGCATAGCCCTGACGAAGCTGGATGTGCTCGGGGGACTGCCCCAGGTCAGGGTGGCCGTGGCGTATGAACGCAACGGCGAGGAGTTGAAGGAGTTCCCTTCCAACATTCGCGCGCTTTCCGAGTGCCGCCCGGTCTACGAGAGCCTGCAGGGATGGGATGACTTCCCGCCGGCTAGATGGAAGGTGATAGCCGGGGAAGGATTCGACGCGCTTCCCGCGCGACTGGCGGAGTATGTCGCATACATCG